>CAWHNC010000104.1:0-55442 GCA_963830245.1 Nitrospirota bacterium | reverse complement strand
GCAATCATACAGTTTAACCGCGACAGCAAGGCAATAAACGAAATAGAAGAGGCGATGATAATACAGTCTCTGCACCTTGAAGACGGACTGACGCAAGAAGAAATGGGGGCTATGCTCGGCAGGCACAAGAGTTGGGTAAGCCGCAGGATAGCGTTGATTACAGGGCTAAGCGAAGAGGTGCAGCAAGATATATGACTGGGGCTGATATCGGTGATAGCCGGACGGGAGTTGGGAAGTTGCCCGCGGCAACCAAAAAGCTGCAGCAGACGCGATATTGAAGCACCGGTTTTCGACAAGGGAAACGGCCAGGCTGGTATCACATCTCTTGTCGCGTCCGAGGTGGGAATATGAGGCGATACTGTACAGGCCGTGGGAGATCATAGAGAGGAAACAGTCAAAGCCGGTGGGGATAGAGGCAAAACTCATATCGTTTTCACATATTTGCCGGACTGTATCAGAAAGAGTCCGGAAGAGCAAAATCGAAAGCTATCTTTACGAACCTATAAAGAGGGCCATAGGCGCAGCCGAAGAAACAATCGTGACCCTAAAGGCGGTGCGATGAAATTCATCCGTGATCGCAGCGAGTTTGAGCAGGCCCTGATCATGATGCATAACGAAGGGCGGTCGATCCGTGAACTGCAAAGGCAGTTTCAAATAGGACGGAACACAGTAAGGAGAATACTCAGGGCGCATGACAATAGGCGCAACAACGGCCATGATGTCCTCAAGAAAACGCAGAAACGGCCAAGCAAGCTGGACAGTTTCGAGCCGGAAATAAAAAGGCTGCTGGATAAATATCCGCGTATTACGTGCGTTCGCATATTGAGGAATTGAAGAACGCAGGCTATTCCGGAGGGATGAGCATACTGAAAGAGAAAGTGGCGGATATGAGGGTTCCTGAGAGAGAGCCTGTGATAAGGTTTGAAACAGGCCCAGGGGTGCAAGGTCAAATGGATTGGAGCCCCTATCAAATCAACTTCAGACGTACCGGCAAATGTCAGGTACAGTGTTTCTCCTATATACTGGGCTTTTCCAGGAGGCAATATATCGACTTTACGGTGCGCCATGACTTCTACAGTCTTATCCGCCGTCACCAGGATGCGTTTCAGTATTATGGCGGAGTGCCAAGAGAGTGCCTCTATGACAATGAAAAAACTGTAGTGCTCAGATGGGAGTGTGGCAGGCCGGTGTTCAATCCGGCATTTACGTCGTTTATCACGCATTATAACTGCAAGCCCATAGCATGCCGCCCAGGAGTTCCCCAAACAAAAGGGAAAGTTGAATCTCCGTTTAAATATGTCGAAGGGAACCTGCTGGGCGGCAGGGACTTTCAGGACATGGAAGATTTGAGGGCAATGCGCCTGTGGTGGCTCAAAGAGAAATCCGACCTGCATATCCACGACACTACGAAACGGCCCCCGATAGAGTTGTTCATAGAACAGGAACAATCAGCCCTTCAGCCATTACCGCTGCAGCCCTATGATACATCAGAGGTGTTCTTAAGAGTTTGCGATGGCGAGGGGTTTATCAATATTGAGACAAACCGTTACTCCGTTCCGTCCGGCAACATAGCCGACATACTGAGCATCAAGGCTACCGAGCACGAGGTGCTGATCTACAACCCGGAGTTGGATTGCATAGCCAGGCATGAACGGCAGCGTGCCGGGGCAGGCAAGAAAGTGGAGAGCCCTGAGCACTTCAGGACGGAAAAGATACGCTATGGCCTGGAGCCTGTAAGAGAGACCTTCCTGGAACTGGGCAGCGCTGCCGGGGAGTTCCTTAAAGGGCTTACTGAAGGACATCCCAAGAACTGCGGGTTTCACGCCCGGTATATTCTCCGCATGAAAGAGCATTACCAAAGCGATGACATCCACAAGGCCATTGAATATGCCCTCAGGTATCAGGCCTTTGAGGGCAAGGCAATAGAGAGAATACTTAATGCGAAGGCGACGCCGCGCACATTGGAATCCATACGCAATGAACGGGCGAGGCAGGAGCTTCAAAAGGCCTTGCCTAAAATCACGCAGCGGTCGCTCGATGAGTACAGCAAATTGCTCAGACAGGAGAATGAAGATGAAGAAAACAGAGGAGACACTGACAAAGATACGGGGCCATCTGAAGACCCTGAGGCTGAACAGTATCGAGAAGGCGCTTGAAAGAGAGCTCACCGAAGCCGCTCAAAAAGCGCTGCCGCCGACAGAAGTGCTTGAACGGCTGCTTGCCATAGAGGCAAACGCGCTGATTGAACGGCGGATAGAGCGTAGAGTCAGAGAATCGAGACTGCCTGAGAGAAAACTTCTTTCAGACTTTGACTTCGTCTTCCAGACCGGAGTGGACAAAGCACAGATAATGGAACTTGCCAAACTGGACTTTGTGGGACGAAAAGAAGGACTAGTGCTTGCCGGCACGTCCGGCAGTGGAAAGAGCCACATCTCAAAAGCCCTTCTTCTCATCGGTTGCTCTCAGCTATACCGTTGCCGGTATACTACGGCAGCCGACATGCTCGCCGACCTGATGGCAAGTCGAGCAGACAACACTCTGCAAAGAAAACTCAGGCAATATACGGGGCCGGATATCCTCCTGATCGATGAGGTGGGTTTCGACCGCCTGGAGCAGCAAGATTCAAGAAACGCATCTCTGTTCTTCAAGGTCATAGAGGGCCGCTACTGCAAAAATTCAACATTGCTGACAACGAACATCGACTTCAAAGACCTTGGCGATTATCTCGGGGATCCTGTAGTCACCACCGCCATAGTGGACCGCTTGGTGCATCATTCCATCATAATCAATATCGATGGCCCCAGTTGGAGAATGCACGAATCAAAAAAGCTCAACACTCAGGCAAGGAAAGCAAAAACGAAAGCGTAATATTTGCGGCCGCCGATATATCCTTCACATACCTCGACGCTAAAATACCGACTCACTTTCTATAGTAACAAAGGCATATCCCCATTTGCTCCTAAAACCGGCGCTGCCACGTCTACAAAGTCAAAACATGCAACTTCGGGGTGGGTCCGTTAATACCGACAATGTGGATCCGCTCTTATCCGGCGGTAACACCATACGAGTGATGAGAGTTTGCTGTTGCCGAAGAATGATAAGCTTAACCTGCTAATTATTTTTTAAATAATTAAACCCTATTTACCCATCATATCGATGACGTTATTGATAGAGATAAACACGGCCGCTTTCCGGTGTTAAAACCAGAGTGACCACGTCACCAGACATTTCCTCATTGGCAAAAACGTCACGGAAATTGCGGCGCATGTCCGGTGGCAGTACGAGCGTCTGCTCTTGCCGTGTTGGGTTCACCACCACAAATCCCCGCTCATAGCTCCGCAAATAAACCTCGCCAAACTTCTCCCCGCCATATTGACCCACAATCGTTGGTGCGCCCAGTCGCAAGTTCACCACCTCAGGATAAGTGCCGAAGTGGCCGCCAAACTGCGAATGGGTCGGATCGCTGATCCCGAGGTTTGCAGCCCATGGCAGGTTGCACAGCTTGGCTGTTGCATAACAGAAAAATGCTTCATCCCGATTCCATGGATACGATAGCACGAACATGCGGCGTGGCGTCGTCGTCTGCCACGCCTTTTCGAGATCAACACTGCGTCGATAGACAGACTCCCAGTTATCGACGTGTTTCCTTAGCGTACCATACGAACTGCGGAGATAACTTTCCCACAACCGACCATCTATCACATCATTAAGGCTTAGCCCGTAAAATTGGCTGCCCTCAGGCACACCGCCGTTGACCATCACAATGCCGCGCGGGTTGCGCTGTTTCACGGCACAGGTGATTTCCATCAACATTCCGATGAACGCGTCAGCAGAAGTCAGATTATCACCATAATAGTGTGCGTGCTGGTGTGACTGACAAACAGATGATGCTGCGATATCGTCTTCATACCCGTTGTCCACAAAGAAGCCAAACGCGCCTTCAGCTAACTGTTTGTGCACTTCCTTAAGAATTATGTCACGGAATTGCGCGCTATTGGGGCAGGTTGTGTATCGAATCGACAGCGGATTGTACTCGATATTCCCTGGCCTGCTGAATACGGTAGGCACGTAGCCGGATGGACTATCTGGAAACCGCGCCGTTTGCAGATAAAAGGCTATCGGCGCAATTTTTTCTATTACGGCAGTGGCATCAGCGTCCTTTGCGAATGTCGATGTTTGGTACAGCGTAATGTATGGAAGCACACCTATGCCCGCTTTCGCGAGATCAGTTATTGCATTGTCGCCGGCGCCAACAACAAAAGCTGCATTCCCGATGTGCCGCATGCTTCCGTCGGGATCGGGGGTTGGTTTATACGGTTCGTACCAGAATGCGAACGTTTCGACGCGTTCGGAAACACTCTCTTTCGGATGCGCGAAAGCCGCAACCATAGTCGAAGTGATTAGCACCACTCCTTTTGAATCCAATGCTTGAACCCAATAGTAATATGGCGTCCAGTTCGGCACGGTGTCGGAGTATTCATGATTAACTGCGTCAAGGCTTGCAACAAGCTTGCCTTGTTTTTCGGTCGGAGTAGACGCACGGTAGATACGCAGACGCTTGGCACGAAGGTCGCCGGGAGACTGCCAGGTAATGTTGATACGGCAAGCCGACATCGAGGCCTTTATATGCCACAGTAATGATGTATCAGAAGTGTCACGGAACTCTGTGACCCATATTTCACGGAGCCCCAGCGCCCATCCGGTGCCGTCGTTAACTTGTGTGGTCACGAGCCGCACATAACGTGCGTAGGAATTAAGCAGCACATCCCCGACTGGTTCGTTGGCGCTATGATCAATGGCGTTGACTACCGTTTTCCACAGAATGCCGTCGCTCGAAATATCCACGTGGTATTTATTCGGCGCAGATGCGGGATATGGATTGCCTGCCGCGGCAATCCAATGCAATCGAGCTACGTGCTGTACTGCCCTCAGATCCAACTGAAACCAAACCTTGTTGTTTGAAAGCTGAGGTGTCATGCTTGCGATCCAAAGGGTTGCTTCATTTTCATCAACAGCAAGCTTGGGGCCATAGCCTGGCGCAGAGTATTGCGCCGATGCATCAGCAGGAAGCCGCCTGCCCTCGGTTGCCGACACGCAATAACGCGACATGAACGGCCATATTATTATAATAAAAATAAGAAATGCGCCTGCCATGATAGAGACAAATTCCCGATTTTTATTCATAATAGTATTGTATATATTCTTATATACCCTATCGTTGCATTTCGGGGTCGGAATCGGAATCAAAAAGCAAGAGAACGATTCCGATTCCGACCCCGATTCTGACCCCGATCAGAAAATGGACCAGCATAAGCCGGAATATCGGTTTGCAGCAATTCACTATTAGTGAATTCCTCTGTAGCGCTTGTAATACAGCGAATCCAGCTATCAGCAATGCTTTGCCGGTCACTCATTGTGCAAATTTTGCAACTGTAACGTATAGTTTAGACATAATAACGCTACACTACTCTATAACGCCCCATTGTCAAAACAAAAATCTGGTGCGGTGTCCGGTAGCCACAATACTCCTGGAGCCCCATAACAAGTTAAAATGGGAGTGCAGTTAAAAATACGAAAATAGCTCACTGTATTGCCCTTGCTGATATCCCCTAAAAATGACATAACCTAAAAATAATGAAACGACCAGTAATACACTCTTATCGGCAATAGTTTGAACTCGAAACGCCGGTATCACGACTATCAGAAACAACACAGTATAATAATCTACACGACTTGTGCCCAAAGGGAAAATAAAAAAGCTCAGCACACAAAAAGCGATGCAACCCAAATGAACGATAGCTAATTTAGATACCGATGAATCCTGATTCTTATAGCGGATCAGATACATCAACGATGGCAACGCCAGTATAAGAGATCCAAAAACGAAGTTAATACTTGCCCCACCCTCATTGACATCATACTCTAACGTCCGTCTTCCGCCGTATTCTGAAAATAAGTAGGACCCTGTTTTTACCAAAATAAAGGCTATTACAACCGTCGCCGCCAACGCTAAACATATGCGAATTCCAAATATTTCGGCAACAAATGCAAACAGCAACGGAATAACAAATGTAGTATGAAAAAAGGCAGCAACCAAACACCCCAAAAAAGGTCTTTTATGAACTATCGTTATGTACAACATCAGCGCAAAAGCAAAACCCTGTCTCAACTGATATAAACCAATAACCGCAAACGTCATAGGCAACAATATCCAAAGAGCTAACGACAGAAGAGGACGAAAGCTGCGAGATAGAGCTATGACAACCAAGAGGTTAAGCAAAAGGACGGTAAACCGAACGCTTTGCTCAGGTGTAAAAACATGACCGAGCAGTAACGTCCACAAACGCCAGACAACCTCTTCTGATATTATGCTTGCAAAAACACCGAAATACGTGTCGGACATCTTAAAGAGATCAACAAACCACGACCAATCCGTTTCCTGAAAAATGTGAAGATAATTGTCATTATCAAACAAGTTGGAGCGATCTATTACCCCTATAAAAATTAAGAGAATTAGTGAAAGTGACCAGAAAACAAACTGTTCCAGCGTACCCCGGTTGAGACTAAGACGTTCCCCGGTATTCCCAAGTTTAAAAAATACGCTCTCAGCGTCTTTGCAATAGCTGCACAGAGTTTTCATAACGTTCGAAAACCTGCACCAATTCGTGGAAGGATATTTATATCACCCATCAGCAGTACTCCGAACTGAGCCACGCTTTGAAGGCAAAGGTAAAACACTCTCCAGTGCCTCATCCCACATGCCCATTATTTTTTCCAGGCTGAACCGCGCAATTATATCAGGCGCTCTCACCGCCAGTCTCATCCTTTCTTTCTCATCACTTATCAAACGAAACATAGCACCGGCCAAAGCCGTTACATCTTCAGCAGGCACTAATAAACCATCCACACCATTGCGGATGATTTCACCTGGACCGCTAAGACAATCAGAGCTTATTACCGGAAGACCACAAGCCATAGCCTCCAGGAGGGCATTAGGGAAACCTTCATAACGTGAGGAGAGGACAAAAAAATCTGCCTCCTTCATAACTGACCTGGGCCTTTTCACTCTTCCGGGCAAGTGGACCCGTTCCGCAACGCCAAGCGTGCGTGCAAGCATGACCAGTGCATTACGCTCCACTCCTTCACCTAATATTACCAGCTGCCATTCAGAATTTGAGCAAGCAGCCTTCGCAAAAGCCCTTATAAGCAAATCAAAACCCTTTTGGCGATCTAACCTGCCCATTGCCACGACAATTTTAGTGGTTGCCGGTTGTCCGATCATATTTAATAATGAGACCTCATTGCCTCTATCCTCGGATGACTTAATAACCGGATTAGGTATTACTATAGCAGATTTAATTCCGTTGATGCTCTCCAGCCATCGTATTGATTGATTAGACTGTATAATAACTGCATCTGCCCAAGGATAACACATTCTCCGCAGCCGGTTCCATATCTTTCCAATAGTATGCAAAGCAGGATAAATTCTCTCAGAAACAATGACCTTCACAGCAAGCCCGCGACTCGCCAGCAACACAAGCACATTCATCCGGTCCATAAAACTTACAATAGCATCAGGGTTAGAGGACTTTATTGCCGAACGAAGCATTTGAAGACAATGTATATTATTTCTTATTGCCTCTAACGGATTAATGGATTCCGTCATTACTCCCAACCCAATTCTCTTAATCTCAGGACAAAGATCATAAAAATCTGATTTTGTTGTAGAGAGAGTGATAAGAGTAATTTTCATGCCCTTCTCCGCCCAGTAATTGGCCATAGTCGAGATGACCCGTTCCGCCCCACCAGCTGACAGCGAGGAGATTACTAATGCTAAATTCAAATGCTGAAAATCATTCATTATATATTCTTTGCGATCCTGAGCCAGGAGAAATGCAGGAAAAGAAACGAAACCAGATAAACACAACTGGTGGAGAGTGCGATTCCCGCTACACCCATTCGATGCATG
Source organism: Nitrospirota bacterium (assembly GCA_963830245.1). Classification (GTDB taxonomy): domain Bacteria; phylum Nitrospirota; class Thermodesulfovibrionia; order Thermodesulfovibrionales; family Dissulfurispiraceae; genus JADFXI01. The sequence goes on along the minus strand of CAWHNC010000104.1, from coordinate 47,473 downwards.
AACACATTGTTAAGCACGATACAAACCGTTAAGCTGATAATATTTCCTATCATCAAAATGTGGTTTGCCAGCAGGGCGGACATCAAACGCACTATTAAAATTCCTGCTATGTAAAATGGTATCTGCAGCGCAAAAAGAGATTGTATCAGTGAAACGAGATGAGTATCTTGTACCGTAAAAGATCCACGCTGATAAAGCAGTCGCACCATTGGTTCAGATATAAGAACCACAAAAAACGTTGCAGGCAAAGAAACAAAAAAGATGAGGCGATAATACCGTCTTAATGTGTGGCGGACTCCCTGCCAATCTTGTCGGGCAACCATCGTCGAAAAATACGGAATCACAGCAGTCCCCAGTGCCATAGAGGCCAACCCGACCGGCACGGAAATCAATCTATTGCCATAATTAAGGGCTGCCACGCTGCCGGATCCAAGCATTGCAGCCATAGACTGATTGACAAAACCTGTCCCACTCATCAGAAATGCCCCCGCAATCATCGGCACATATTGCTTTACAACCTTACGCAAATTAGAATCAAATCCGTACCATTTAGGCCAAATCGATATACCTTTTCGTTTCACAACAGTGCCGATAATCAATGCTTCCAAAACCATACCGGACACTGTCCCCAATGTGAGTGCGGTGACCCCCCACCGTTCCCTGCCAAAACATAGCATACATAAAACAACCAAAGGGGTTATTACAGGTGTGATGGCAACTATGCCAAATCGTTCATCTGCATTCAAGACCGCGCCTCCTATGGTGCTGATCCCGCAAAACAGGATGATGGGCGAGAGGAGATAAAGCAACCGGCGAGTCAGTGCGATCTTTTCAGCGCTGAAACCGGCTGCAAGGTATGGCAGATAAAAGGGTGCAGCAATAACGATTAAGATAGTCGCTATTGTAAGCATTCCGAGGCTCCAGAGCAGAGAGCTTGAGAACAGTTTCTGTGAGGCGTCAGGTCCCTCCTGCTCTCTTACTCGAATATAAGTGGGTATAAGCGCAGCATTAAAGGACCCGCTTATTACGGTTATGGCAAAAGACGGTACCATAAAAGCCATAAGAAATGCGTCATAGACATCGGACGTACCAAAAGAATCTGCTACAGCAATCTCCTTGGCCAAAGAGACCAGTTTGCCAATGAATGAGAGCGATGCAATAATAATAATTGCATTGAAAATCTTGCGATTGGTTGACGCATTTGCCCACAGACCCCATTTCCGGATAATTTCCAAGCTCTCGACCTTCTCCCTTTTTGTTAGTGTCTGTCTGTAAACTTATATATTGTCATTGTCCTCCGCCTGGGCGGATTGACCGGACAATCCATGGTTCGACAAGCTCACCATGACAGTTGATCAGTCTTACATCTTTGAATCCAAAAATCATAAAAGATCTCTTCGTGTTCCGGACCGGATTAGCACTACTAAGTATATTTTTTTAGCATTTTTTATATCAACGGCAGCATACACGCGCATCAGTCATCCGGCGCATGATCTCGTCAGGGGATTGGGATAAATCATGTGAAGCTGGAAAAGCAGCAATACCGCACATTATATATATTTCTTCTCGCGGGTAAATATGTATTCGTTGCAGCCCAGCCCTCCCCCGCACGTTTTTAATACATTAAGATGGAAACCCTTTTTGCGGTAAAATGCAAAAATTTCTTCAGGCTTTGCCACTTCAAAGGGATAGCCACCAACCCAATCGAAACAGTCGTGCCAGTAACTCATGCCACGTAAGCTATGTTGTGCATATATCGAGATATTTTTGAAATATAAATCAGGTCGACCTCGGATGCACCACAAGAACAAATACCTTAGCTCTCGTGGTGTTATTACTAATAAGGAATAAGGAAGTTTCATAAACGACGGGAGAAGGTTAAATATCTTCTTAATCGCCCGCCAACGACCACTCCAACCGCCTTGATCATTATAGATTGCAATGAACAATTGCCCCGCCTTTGGGCAAACCAGCTGAACTACATTCTCAAGGGCCTGCCACATAGCTCCGGTATGATGCAGCACCCCCCAACTGTAGACAACATCAAACTGACCGAGGTCCCGAAGATAGTTGGAATCCAGTACGGATCCCTCTTCCACAATCCATTGTGGATCATCCGGAAAATATCGACGTTTCAGTTCTCGCGTACACGCTACAGATCGCGAATCGTAGTCAAATGAATGCACTTTTGCGCCTAATCTCTTCGCCGCTAAAGAGAAAAGGCCAGACCCGGAACCAACATCAAGGAAACACTTACCGCGCAGGTCTTGTACCTCTAACATAGCTTTAAGTGAGTATTCGGCTTGCTCGATCCGCGCGTCATTCAGTACACGTAAAAAGTGTGCCCAGTTTTCGCCAAAGGCAAAACGCTCCCCGCTCTCAATCTCTTCAGCATTTTTCGACATAAGCCCCCCCCTCAACTAACTCCTATTTATAAAAACTTACATTTTTGCATGGGAACATCTGTTTCAAATTTCATCTTCCCCCTTAATCCTGGGACATTGCTCCGCCCTTTCACTCACAAGTGATTTTCATTTAATGCAGCAGCCTGTAAAGTTTGGTGAGTCCTGCAGATTCCGGAGCAAAAATCATCGACTGAAAATATTTCTCCAAATCATTTTTGCCTGTAGCGATTAGGGTCAACTTTACCGCGCAAAAGTTACCATTAAAAGCGGAGGAAGTCCGAAATTGCTGTAGGAATCTGCTGATTCCCGGGTAAATGATTTTCCTACAATTGGAAGTCACTTTTATCTTGCAGTTTGTGAAAACATCGGGGGGGTTAAGTACTTCAGATCATAAAATCAGAGGGGCAGACGGGCTGAAGGATAGCGCTTTAGGGCTCGCAAAGCGGAAAAAACTGCATCCGAACTAACTTGACTTGGCGGGCGGAATTCCCACATTCCGCCCGCTTCGCCTTACCAAAAGAAGCTTTTTCAATTGAGCGTAAGCGTAACCCCCTTCCATGCATCATACGCTGCTGTTGATCCCGCGCTCCTCGCCCATACCTGAATTGCGTAGGTACCGGTACCCAGGCCTGTCGTGTCCCAGGTCCATGATGCATTACTGCTGTATGCTTGTCCGACACTCCACTTTCCGGTATTTGGATTGAAAACAATGAAATAATACTGATAGCTCCCCGATCCGCCTGAGGCCGCTGCCGTGAATGTGACTTGAGCGCCAGGTTGTTGCGGAGACTGTTGATTCATGGTTACTGTCACTCCGGTAGCTGCAGGAGGATTGAGCGTCAACGTATACGTAACCCCCGTCCATGCATCATACGCTGCTGTTGATCCCGCGCTCCTCGCCCATACCTGAATTGCGTAGGTACCGGTACCCAGGCCTGTCGTGTTCCATGTCCATGATGCATTACTGCTATAGGCCTGTCCAACACTCCACTTTCCGGTATTTGGATTGAAAACAATGAAATAATACTGATAGCTCCCCGAGCCGCCTGAGGCCGCTGCCGTGAATGTGACTTGAGCACCAGGTTGTTGCGGTGACTGTTGATTCATGGTTACTGTCACTCCGGTAGCTGGAGGAGTTGGCGCATTGAGTGTATACTTAACGCCTGTCCAGGTATCATACTCTGCTGTTGATCCCACGCTCCTCGCCCATACCTGAATTGTGTACGTGCCGGTACCCAGGCCCGTCGTGTCCCATGTCCATGATGGGTTACTGCTGTATGTGGGCTGTTTGTTAATAACTTTGGGAGTCCACAATCCGGTATTTGGATTCAAGATCGTGAAAAAATACTCATAGCTCCCCGATCCGCCGGAGGCCGCTGCCGTGAAGGTGACTTGCGTCCCGGGTTGCTGCGGTGACTGTTGATTCATGGTTAATGTCACTCCCGTAGCTGGGGGCGGAGGCACAGCGAGCGTATACTTAACGCCTGTCCAGGTATCATACTCTGCTGTTGATCCCACGCTCCTCGCCCATACCTGAATTGTGTACGTGCCGGTACCCAGGCCCGTCGTGTCCCATGTCCATGATGCATTACTGCTGTATGGGGGCTGTTTGTTAATAACTTTGGGAGTCCACAATCCGGTATTTGGATTCAAGATCGTGAAAAAATACTCATAGCTCCCCGATCCGCCAGAGGCCGCTGCCGTGAAGGTGACTTGCGTCCCGGGTTGCTGCGGTGACTGTTGATCCATGGTTAGTGTCACTGCGGTAGCAGGAGGCGGAAGCGCGACAAAGGAAGCCGATACAGTACAGTTGCCTGTAATAGGACCTGTCGTGTAGGTAGTGCCCGATAGTGTTCCGCCGCAACCTGTAACCGATGCGATCTGGTATCCGGTATTAGGCGTCACCGTAAATGGGGTTGATGAATTGTAATTCACGGTCTGAACTGTTGAAGGGTTCAGGTTTCCGTTAGCCCCTGCCGACGGAGTGACTGTGAAGGTACTTACTGCAAATGTTGCCGATACAGTACAGTTGCCTGTAATAGGCCCTGTCGTGTAGGTAGTGCCCGAAAGCGTTCCGCCGCAACCTGTAACCGCTGCGATCTGGTATCCGGCATTAGGCGTTACCGTAAAGGAGGTTGCTGAATTGTAGGTAACGCTCTGGGCGGTTGAAGGGCTCAGACCACCGTTATCTCCGGCCGACGGAGTGACGGTATACGAGTTAATCAACGCGATCTGTTCAAGACTGTTATGTTGAGTCGTTGTGCCGTCTCCTAAATCGCCATAAATATTGTCGCCCGATGTCCAGACCGTCCCGTCCGATTTGAGCGCTACTGTGTGCCCTTCCCCGGCAGCTATCGACGCCCAGTTGTTGTCAGCGCCAACCTGCTCAGGGCTGGTCTGGTTGTTTATTGTGCCGTCTCCCAGTTGACCAGTGTTATTGTTTCCCCAGGCCCATAACGTGTTGTCGGATTTGAGCGCTACCGTGTGATTATACCCGGCAGCTACCGACACCCAGTTGTTGTCAGTGCCTATCTGTTCAGGGCTGGTCTGGTTGTTTAATGTGCCGTCGCCTAATTGACCATCAGCATTGTTTCCCCAGGCCCACAATGTGCCATCCGACTTCAGAGCTACCGTGTGCTCCATTACTGTAGCCACAGATACCCATTTATTGTCAGTGCCTATCTGTTCAGGGCTGATCTGATTGTTTGTTGTGCCGTCGCCCAATTGACCGGCGTTATTGTTTCCCCAAGCCCACAATGTACCGTCTGATTTCAGCGCTACCGTGTGATCGTCCCCGGCAGCAACAGACACCCATTTATTGTCGGCGCCTATCTGTTCAGGGCTGATCTGGCTGTTCGTTGTGCCGTCGCCCAGTTCACCGGAAGAATTGTCTCCCCAGGCCCACAATGTACCGTCTGATTTCAGCGCTACCGTGTGATAGTCCCCGGCAGCAACGGACACCCATTTGTTATCAGTACCGATCTGTTCAGGGCTGCCCTGATTGTTTGTTGTACCGTCGCCCAGTTCACCAAAAGAATTGTCTCCCCAGGCCCATAACGTGCCGTCTGACTTTAACGCTACCGTGTGCTTCAACACTGTAGCAACGGACACCCATTTGTTATCGGCGCCGATCTGTTCAGGGTTGCTCTGATTGTTTGTTGTGCCGTCGCCCAGTTGACCGGAAGAATTGTCTCCCCAGGCCCATAACGTGCCGTCTGACTTCAGCGCTACCGTGTGATAAAGCCCGGCAGCAATATTTGTGAACCCAAAGACAGCCGTGATTGTGTGGTTTGCTGCCACATTGTTAAATGTATAGGTGGTCACAGCTCCTACAGAGTTGCCGTCTACCAGGACATTGTACACAGCATATCCAGCTGTCGGCGTAATTGTATACGTCTGACTGCCTCCATAATTTAAAGCTGTCACACCTGAAGGACTCATGTTTCCGCTGACCCCTGCTGTTGTCACAGCTGTTGCTGTAACCGTATAGCTATTCAGGGAAAAGGATGCAGCCACAGTACAGTTGCCTGTGATCGGCCCTGTAGTGTAGGTATTGCCTGATAGCGTTCCCCCGCAACCTGTTACCGATGCGATCTGATATCCGGTATTTGGCGTTACCGTAAAGGAGGTTCCTGAATTGTAGTTAACAGTCTGGGCGGTTGAAGGGCTCAGGCTTCCGTTAGTATCTGTAGATGGAACTACTGTGTAGGTGTTTAATGCGAATGTTGCCGACACAATACATGGGCTCGTGATTGGCCCTGTTGTGTAGGTATTGCCTGATAATGTTCCTCCGCAACCCGTTACCGATGCGATCTGATATCCAGTATTAGGCGTCACAGTAAAGGAGGTTCCCGAATTGTAGTTAACGGTCTGGGCGGTTGAAGGGCTCAGGCTTCCGTTGGTGTCTGTAGATGGAACTACTGTGTAGGTGTTTATTGCGAATGTTGCCGACACAGTGCATGCGCTGGTGATCGGTCCTGTTGTGTAGGTATTGCCCGATAATGTTCCTCCGCAACCCGTTACCGATGAGATCTGATATCCAGCATTAGGCGTCACAGTGAAGGAGGTTCCTGAGTTGTAGTTAACGCTCTGGGCGGTTGAAGGGCTCAGGCTACCGTTAGCTCCTGCCGACGGAATGACTGTATAGCTATTTATTGAGAATGTTGCCGACACAGTACATGGGCTCGTGATCGGTCCTGTTGTGTAGGTATTGCCTGATAATGTTCCTCCGCAACCCGTTACCGATGCAATACTGTATCCCGTATTAGGCGTCACAGTAAAGGAGGTTCCCGAATTGTAGTTAACGGTCTGGGCGGTTGAAGGGCTCAGGCTTCCGTTAGCTCCTGCCGAAGGAGTGACTGGATTGGTAATTACTGCAAATGTTCCCGATACCGAACAGTTGGCTGTGATCGGACCTGTAGTGTAGGTATTGCCGGCTAATGTTCCGCCACAACCCGTTACTGATGCAATATTGTAGCCAGTGTTTGGCGTCACGGTAAACGGCACGGTCTCATTGTATGGCACATTCAGATCGTATGGTCTGACGCTGCCGCCAGTTCCAGAGAATTCAGTGACAAAATAATAATTGTATCCCCAGGACCACAACGTGCCGTCCGATTTAACTGCTACAGTATGAAACACACCTGCGCCAACAGACACCCATTTGTTGTCAGTGCCTATCTGTTCAGGGCTGCTCTGGTTGGTCATTGTGCCGTCTCCTAATTGACCATAACCATTGTCTCCCCAGGCCCACAACGTGCCGTCCGATTTCAGCGCTACCGTGTGGATCTTCCCGGCAGCAACGGACACCCATTTGTTGTCAGTGCCTATCTGTTCAGGGCTGAGCCGGTCGGTCGTGGTGCCGTCACCTAATTGACCATAAGCATTGTACCCCCAGGCCCACAACGTGCCATCCGATTTAACTGCTACTGTGTAATACTCCCCAACGGCAAATGACACCCAGTTGTTGTCAGTGCCTATCTGTTCAGGGCTGCTCCGGCCGTTTCTTGTGCCGTCTCCTAATGCACCATGAGTATTGTCTCCCCAGGCCCACAACGTGCCATCCGATTTCAGTGCTGCCTCGAACAATCCCCCGGCAGCAACAGACACCCATTTGTTGTCAGTGCCTATCTGTTCAGGGCTGCTCTGGTTGTTTGTCGTGCCATCTCCTAATTGACCAGAACCATTGTACCCCCAGGTCCACAACGTGCCGTCCGATTTAACTGCTACCGTGAAATACTCCCCAACGGCAACAGACGCCCATTTGTTGTCAGTGCCTATCTGTTCGGGGCTGGTATGCTCCCATGTTGTGCCGTCTCCCATTTGACCATAACCATTGTCTCCCCAGGCCCACAACGTGCCGTCCGATTTAATTGCTACCGTTGTATGCCACCCGGCAGCAACGGTCATCCATTTGCTGTCAGTGCCTATCTGTTCAGGGCTGGTCTGGTTGGTTGTTGTGCCGTCTCCTAATCCACCATAAGTATTGTCTCCCCAAGCCCAAAATGTGCCGTCTGATTTAATTGCTGCCGTGTAATCGTACCCTGCAGCAATTTTATTCCCGGTGGTGAACCCGACTGTTAATATCTGTTCCGGACTGGGAGAACCATTTCCGGAATATGTGGAAGGACTGGTGGTGTAAGCAATTGTTAATATCTGTTCAGGGATGCTCTGGTTGTTTGTTGTGCCGTCTCCTAATTCGCCGGAAGCATTGGCTCCCCAGGCCCAAAACGTGCCGTCTGATTTTAGCGCTGCAGTGTTATCCTGCCCGACAGCAACAGACACCCATTTGGTATCAGTGCCTATCTGTTCAGGGCTATTATGGTTGGTCGTTGTGCCGTCTCCTAATTCACCAAAAGTATTGTCTCCCCAGGCCCACAACGTGCCGTCTGATTTCAGCGCTGCTGTAAAATACTCCCCCCCGGCAACAGATACCCATTTGTTGTCAGTACCTATCTGTTCAGGGCTATTCTGGTTGGTCGTTGTGCCATCTCCTAATTCGCCGGAAGCATTGTCTCCCCAGGCCCACAACGTGCCATCTGATTTCAGCGCTACTGTGTGATCGTATCCAACGGCAACAGACACCCATTTGGTATCAGTGCCTATCTGTTCAGGGCTGCTCTGGCCGTTTGATGTGCCGTCACCTAATTCACCATAAGAATTGTCTCCCCAGGCCCACAATGTGCCGTCTGATTTAATTGCTACCGTGCTAGACTCCCCCCCGGCAACAGATACCCATTTGTTGTCAGTGCCTATCTGTTCAGGGCTATTATGGCCGTTTGTTGTGCCGTCTCCCAATTGACCATAAGAATTGTATCCCCAGGCCCACAACGTGCCGTCCGATTTAATTGCTACTGTGTGATATGCCCCAACAGCAACAGACACCCATTTGTTGTCAGTGCCTATCTGTTCAGGGCTGCTCTGGCCGTTTGTTGTGCCGTCACCTAATTCACCATAAGAATTGTCTCCCCAGGCCCACAACGTGCCGTCTGATTTAATTGCTGCTGTGAAATACTCCCCAACGGCAACAGACACCCATTTGTTGTCAGTGCCTATCTGTTCAGGGCTGTTCTGGTTGTTCCCTGTGCCGTCTCCTAATTGACCGGCGCCATTGTTTCCCCAAGCCCAAAACGTGCCGTCCGATTTAATTGCTGCCGCGTGGTACTCCCCTACAGCAATCCTGGGCGTCGTTGCCGCTGCTGCAGTATTCAGAAAATAGACCATAGATAAAAAAACGAAAATAAGTAATCCACTCCTCCGCACCCAAGTCTTGCCAACCGGAAATCCCACCTCACGCCATCTGTTCATCACAAACCTCCTTATTGTATTAAGCAACAGTTTATTTTTTATATAGAGCTTTCGAAGCTTTACTAAACTTATAACGTCGGGGGCAAGGAAATAAAAATCAGCAGAGGACTAATACTTCTGTAAGAAATCATCTTTTTATTGGCGCGCTATGTTTCGTCAACGACATGTAAGTGTTGGTCTGATATGTGTCTGCATTCTCCAGTCAAACCGGATCCACCACTTCAACAGTTTTAGTACGTTCTACGATATAGAAAAGCCATGGCCGCAGCTGCCTGCGATCTCCTCAGCATTATGGTAAAGCTTTCAATAGGCAGCAAATGACAATACTTAGACTGCCACTAATGCTAATCTTCTTATAACAAGGTTTGACATTTTATGTTATTCTTAAAAGAGGGAGAGGGAGGATAAAATCATGAATATTTCACTTACGCCACAACTCGAAGAACTAGTTAAAAAGAAAGTAGCCAGCGGGCTTTATGGTTCCGCAAGCGAAGTCTTGCGCGAAGCTTTACGCCTCCTTGAAGAACGAGACCGGATACACGCTTTGCGTATTGAAGGGCTAAGGGCCGAAATAAATAAAGGCTTGAACAGCGGCGAGCCAACTTTGTTAGATGTGGAAGCCATTAAAGCGCTGGGCCGAAAGCGACTTGCACAACAAACCAAGGCTATCGACTGATGTTGAGAATCCTCAAGCGCCCAGAGGCTGAAAACGACCTCGCAGAAATCTGGCTCTATATAGCCCAAGACAATCCTGACAATGCGGATAAACTCATTGACGAAATTGAAGAAACAAGCCGGAAACTCGCGCGATTCACAAATATGGGCAGAAACAGGGATGAACTCCATCCTGGGTTGAGAAGTTTCCCGGTCGGCAAATATATTGTTTTTTATTTACCGATTAGTGACGGTCTTGAGATTGTCAGGGTACTGCATGGCATGCGGGATATAGACCCCTTTTTTTAATAGGTAGGTATTCGGATTACTGTGATGATAGGGAACCTAATGCAAGGATTTTTTTCTTATACGCTCGCTATCCATTTAATATGTCGTGGTGTTTTTTCGCGGATGCTTAAGGAGAATTGAGCGTAAACCGGACCCCCGTCCACGCCTCATAATTTGCGGTTGATCCCACGCTCCTTGCCCACACCTGAATTGAGTAGGCTCCGGTCCCCAAGCCCGTCGTGTCCCAGGTCCATGAGGCATTACTGCTATAGGCCTGCCCGACACTCCAGGTCCCGGTATTTGGATTGAAAACAATGAAATAATACTGATAGCTGCCCGAGCCGCCTGAGGCCGCTGCCGTAAAGGTGATTTTAGCCCCCGTTTGTTGGGGTGACTGTTGATTCATGCTTAATGTCACTGCGGTAACAGGAGGAGGAGGAGTAATAAGCGTATAGGAAATAGACTTGTAGGCCTCATAGGCGGCAGTTGACCCAACGCTCTTTGCCCACACCTGAATTGAGTAGGTACCGGTCCCCAGTCCCGTCGTGTCCCAGGTCCATGATGCATTACTGCTATAGGCCTGCCCGACACTCCAAACTCCGGTATTTGGATTCCTGAACGTGAAATAATACTGATAACTGCCCGAGCCCCCTGAGGCTGCTGCTATAAATGTGATTTTAGCCCCCGTTTGTTGGGGTGACTGTTGATTCATGCTTAATGTCACTGCGGTAACAGGAGGAGGAGGAGTAATAAGCGTATAGGAAATAGACTTGTAGGCCTCATAGGCGGCAGTTGACCCAACGCTCTTTGCCCACACCTGAATTGAGTAGGTACCGGTCCCCAGTCCCGTCGTGTCCCAGGTCCATGATGCATTACTGCTATAGGCCTGCCCGACACTCCAAACTCCGGTATTTGGATTCCTGAACGTGAAATAATACTGATAACTGCCCGAGCCCCCTGAGGCTGCTGCTATAAATGTGATTTTAGCCCCCGTTTGTTGGGGTGACTGTTGATTCATGCTTAATGTCACTGCGGTAACAGGAGGAGGAGGAGTAATAAGCGTATAGGAAATAGACTTGTAGGCCTCATAGGCGGCAGTTGACCCAACGCTCTTTGCCCACACCTGAATTGAGTAGGTACCGGTCCCCAGTCCCGTCGTGTCCCAGGTCCATGATGCATTACTGCTATAGGCCTGCCCGACACTCCAAGTCCCGGTATTTGGATTGAAAACAATGAAATAATACTGATAGCTGCCCGATCCCCCTGATGCTGCTGCCGTGAAGGTTACCACCGCACCGGTTTCCTGCGGCGATGGCTTGTCCATCGTGAGCGTTACTACGGTAGGCAAGACGTTAAATACAGCAGTGACCGTGGTATCTGCATTTAAGGAGAATGAACATAAGCCTGTGCCGGCACACCCTCCACCGGACCAGCCTGCAAATGCTGAATTGGCGGCTGCTGTTGCCGCCAGTGTCACAACTGTACCGGAATTATACATCCCCGAACAGGTCGCACCACAGCTTATTCCGGACGGCGAGCTTGTTACCATTCCGGAACCTGTCCCGCTGTCAGTTACCGTCAGAGTAGACTGCGGCGGTATTGTCTTGCTTAACTCATTCGAATATGCACTTTGATTTCCCGATATATCGTAGGCCGTAATCGCAAAATAATAGGTCCCTCCTGTCAGGTTGGATACGGTATAGTTTGTAACATTTTCGACACCGACATCCTGAGTATAATTCCCCGATGCAGTACCATAATAGACCTTATAACCTACAAGGTCTGTGAGAGCTGTCCCATCAGAGTTTGTGACAGGAGCGGCCCACGAAAGTGATGCCTGTCCCGCGTAAGAATTGCCCGCCTGGGAAAATACCGTTGAAAATAATAACAACATTAAAAAACAAAAAAAACCCGACGCCGGTTTTTTAGTACCTGCGATATTGAAGAATGGGCTATTTGTTGGATTAATATCGGGCATTTTTAATGGCGGATACACAGGAGGCCTGCATGGTAGCAGTTCTCTATTCTTTTTACCCATCTCACCAGGGCTACATGTGTCACCTGATAATCTCTGCTAAATTCGAGCAGGTTTTTTTCTTCCAGCGGGATGGATGTTTTTATGCGCATACCGTCCATGCTCACCTCCAACAATTCGGCAGGCAAGTAACGGTTCTCATTAAACTCGCGACCGTTAAATTCAGTTACCCTGTATGCTTTGCATATCAGATTACCAGACGCATATACTCTTGGACCCATTCTTTTTTCACTCCGCATAGACTCACTTTCTTCCAAGTAGGAGTACCTTTATTTCAAATTATCCTGACCACACGAGTGTCTGTCCATAAATTATAATTCAGGTAAGTCGTCAAGCAGGTGAATGACACCGTACTTGAATTATAATTTGTGGACAGACACTGACTATATAATATATCCTGAATAAATAGATGGCTATCAGATACAGTCTGATAATATTGTAGGACTGATTCAGCTTTGCGTAGTTCTCAGCTTCAGATTAGAAAAAAATTTAGAAGGGGTGTGCGGCAGTGGAACAGAATGAAAACTCGCGGGAATGGTATGCCCTCCGCGTAAGGTCCAGGCATGAATTTGTAACGTATAATGAGCTGCTCAGGAAAGGAATAGGAGCATACTTGCCGACCATAAAGAAGTGGTCTCAATGGAAGGACAGAAAGAAACTTGTGGAGTTCCCGCTTTTTTCAGGGTATATATTCGCCAATATCAACATTAACTCTCAGGAATATTACAATACACTGAAAACAAAGGGTGCTGTCAATATCCTTTGCCTGGAAGGCGGACGCCCTGCTCCGGTGCCTTCCGACGAGATCGATTCACTCAGAATTTTGATTGGGAGCGGAGAGCAACTCGATATTTACCCCAACCTCACAGAGGGAACAAAGGTAATGGTTATAAAAGGTCTTCTTAAGGGGGCCCGGGGTGTTTTGACAAGAAAAGAGACCCATAGCGTTTTCTCCGTGGATATCATCCTTTTGGGGAAAAGCGTTGGCGTAAAAGTCTCTGCCGATGAAATGGAAACGATTTGAAGCCCAACTATTTTTGGGTCATACCATCAACCAGGTGAAAATGCAAATAGGTGACGTCCTGATAACTCGGGCCGTTTGTGTAGATGCGATACCTGGTCAACTTTTCTTTTTCGATAATTTGCCTTGCAACGAGGAATATGTCGGTCAGATAAGAGGAATCATCCCCGCTAAGCTCACCGATGTTCTTGATATCTTTTTTGGGAATAATGACATAATGGATACGTGTTTTTTGCAACGGTAGCTTGATTGCTATTGTTTTGTCTGTCTCGAAAGCGATGAAAGGTATAATACCGGGCATCCTCTGGATTGCAACCGAAGCAAGCAGTCCGGCCAGGTCTTCGGGGCTCATACAGTCTTCACACCGGTTTAGTGCCAATAACGATCGGGGCTGCGACCGTGAAAAAAAATATCCTCCGATCACAATCCCGAGGGCAACACACAACAAACTTACCAATATTGTTTTCAACCTTACAATAATCAATGCCTATTAAAGGGACTTGTCAGATATTGCTTCGTTATGTTGTTCTTCAGCCCGAGGCCGTTCCAGGCTGAATGTAAAAGTAACTAAACCAATATTATTATAATAATTCCCCGCACCGCCTGTCCTGTCGAGATGGTCGATAAAATTATAAGAAAGCCCCACTGATGCCCACGGGCTTATTTTATATGCCAGGTTGCCGCCGGTCCGCATCTCCTCGCCCTTGGCATATGGGACATTTACGCTGGAAGTAAAGGTGGTTGGCACAGACTTGAATAGCATATATGATCCCAGAACACTTACAGTCCATCGCTCCGAGAGTGGTCTGGTCAGACTTAGGGTAGCCGTCTGTGTCTTAAATGTCTGACCGTATTCTATAGCAGGAGCTACCGTCTGGGCCACAGAAAGAAGAGCAGTGAATTCTTTGAACGTTTTAGTCAATGCCGCGCTTCCAGCGAAATCAGTTGTCTGATTGCCGTTGCTATAGGAACCACCAATCGCCGCGCCGCCTGTTATCGCCAGGGTCAACGTCGGAGTAAACTTGTGTGTTAGTCCAAGGGTATAATTCTGGATGTTCCGAATCGTTTCCGGTGCTATAATCGTTCGCCTGATATTGTGCATTTACAGAAACTGTGCTCCTCGGATTCAACTCATAGGCAAGTCCGGAGTTTGCTGAATAACTATGGGTGTTAGTAGTGCTGTTACTGATAGTAGAACCGCTATTAGAACCGCTCAAATTGCTGTAAATATACGATCCGCCGACAGTCCATGTCAGATTGTTCGCTATTTTATAAGAAACTCCGCCGGTCGCAGTGTTCATAAGCAGGTCCTCAATGCCTTTTATGGGGCCGAGGTTGGTAATACCCATAAGGCCGTTAATTTCTTTCGATTTTACGATCAGATCGCTGATCGTCAAGGTCATTTTGTCAGAAACATTGTAAGACCCGTCAAGCGTGCCATTGTGAGAAGTTCTCTCTAAAGAAGAATGTATCTCGTAAAAACTGAAAGTAGGGTCATATGCAATTTTGAAATCGGAAACAGCCGACCTTAAAGCCAAAGATACTCCAGGCGATACGACTGACACAAAACCGCCTTCCCTGTCTGTCCTTGTGAGTAATACGTTGTCGTTATATCCTTCCGAAAGACCCAGGGAGATTCCTGGTGCGAAATCAGCTGCCATGGCAGCGCTGAAAGTGGAAAACAATAATACGGCCATTGATGCTATCGCTAATTTTTTCATGCGGCCCCTCTCCTTTTTGACCTAAGTATTGTTAAAACTTAACCACAGAGTACACAGAGAAAAGCTGAAAAGTCAAGGGATTGCTTAACAATCTGTTCCCCCCTCTGTGTCCTCTCATAGTATCAGCCGTTTGATGCCGTCTTTTAATCTAACGACATTGAAGTTAATCAATAAGCCAATCTTTTTATCCATTGCCCTCAAGTACGTTAACAATTGTGCTTCGTATATTTTGTGCATAGCTTCAACAGCCTTTAATTCAACGATAATCTGATCATCCACTAAAACATCAATCCTGTGCTCCCCTATTTCTTTGCCTTTGTAATTCAATATAATTCTCTTTTGCCTGTCGCATTTAATCCCCCGCAGCCCAAACTCATGTATTAAGGCTTCTTCATAAAGTCCTTCCAGTAGTCCAGGCCCTAAGGCGGAATGAACAGCCATAGCACAAGATATTATCTTTTCAGTTATTTCCTTTAACGGAAATTCCTTTGGAGGACACTGAGAATTATTCTGTGGCATGGCCTACGGCCAGAACGCAGAGGGATACTCTAATAACAACAAATTAAGCATACTCACTGCTGCCTCCTCTCTGTGAACTCTGACTTCTCACTCAGATTCTTCCTGTTGCAGTAAACCACTTAGAGTTTACAGAGGAAGCATCCTGAAATATATGTATCTTGTGTTTAATCTTTTTTGCTTATCATGATTCATACTTTTCTCTGTGCCCACTGTGGTTTCATGTTTCCTTTTTTTTTCATAAAACTTTCGACATTATCTTGACCTTCAAAAGTCAATATTCAATTTAGGGATCAACAAGTTCTGAAGTGCCTACATTATATCACACTATACCGAACGCGTAACAAATTTTCTTACACAAAAAATTCTTATTTCTTTAAAAAACTATCCAGAATCTGCGCTTGATATCAATTGTGTCAAGCTCAATTTTCAGCTTCGGGGTCTATGACAAGGAATCCTTCTTTGTTAGCGGCTGCGAGAAGTTCCTGATCACTGCTGACAAACAGTAGCCGGTCTTTAATATGCCCCTTTATACTACATGCTGTTGCGAGATGGATGGCGTCAGCTGCTTTAAGCTTATAAAGCCGAATCAGGTTTGCAGCGCTGGCAATCAAGGTGTCATCAATCGACCATACGATAAATGATTCCCAATCGTCAGAGAAGGATTGCATTGCCTTGTCAAAGCCGGAAATTTCCCGTTGCCGTCTGGTTAGAGCCGACGTTATTTCCAGATTTGTGAGAGCAGATGATACAAGGTGTTGAGGGTTTGATTCAAGAAGTTCGACAACCTTGCCACGACCGTGCTCTTTTTTTAGATACTTCTTAGCGAGAGCACTTGTATCAAAGTATATCATCTACGGTTCTCCAAGATAGTCTGAGTAATACTCTTTCCCTTAATTGTTGCGCCTTCAAACCCTTTTACTCCTCCCTTTCTAACTGGGAGGCGAATTTTGCCGGCAGCGGCAAGAGAAGCAAATATTTCGTCCTGGCTGGCATGAGGTTCAATGTCCGTCAGGTCATGAATAATCGCGATAGGTTTTCCGCGGTCGGTGACGATTACCTGCCCGCCTTTTTTAACCTCATCCAAATATTTTGGCAGTTGATTTTTTAAATCACGCACCCCAACAAGTGTCATAGTATATACCTCCTCCTATTAATATAGCTATTGTAGCTACATTAGGAAAAGAACGTCAATAGCATCATAAATTAGATCGGAACAATGTTTTTAGGCTAGCAGCCAAAGACAACCTTGAGGGCTGCCTTTACGCTTAGCATTTGATCTGTACCGATCATTCCGATACGCTCCACAAGGCGTTCCTCAGCAACAGAACGCACTTGGAAAAGATCTATCACGGATTTCTTATCGAGGCCATTTTCATGACTTGGGGTAAGGGTAACCATCCATGGCACATCCTTGAATTTATCTTTATAATCAGTAATTGGAGCTATGATCTTAAGCGGGAGTACGCCAACCGCGTCGTCATTAACTATTACACAAGGACGGGTCTTCTGAATTTCAGCGCCGATTGTGGGATCCAAATTAACTACCCATATCTCCCACTGTCTCATTTAAAATCCTCCCCGTCCAGAGATGTAAGCGCAACGAGGTTGGCGTTCTGGCGGTATTCATCAACCATTGAACGCGCCATTTTTTCAATTTTCCTTCTCTGCTGAGACTCCCTGAATGCATCGAATGCTTTAACGATAAGATCAGACTGGGACAGAGCGAGTTCTGCGGCAAGGCTCTTGATTTCCCCGGAATAGCCATGCGGCAATGAAATAGTTATACGTTCATGCTGCTTTGAAGCTGTAGGCATAGAGCAATTCTCCCTTCTTTTTAGTGGTTATACATACATAATGACATATATCTATGCGTAAAGCAATCTGCATTAAAATAAGCTTGAAATTATGTTTGAGACAAGGTAGCAGGCGAATTTATCAATTATAAATTGTCATAGAATGTCATGAAACGACAGATGGTATGGCTTAATCTGGCTTTTTATTAGCGGTGTCGGTATCGGGGTCGGTATCGGGGTCGGTATCGGGGTCGGTATCGGTGTCGGTATCGGTGTCGGTATCGGTGTCGGTATAGGTATCGGTGTCGGTATCGGGGTCGGTATCGGTGTCGGTATCGGAATCGGTATCGGAATCGGTATCGGTATCATTCTCTTCCGCCCGGTACTCATACAGTTCCTCGTGAACAGCATACCCTCGCTGTCCAAGTTTCGTCAGCATAGCCACAATCCGGTCCAGAAGAGCCTTGGCTTTGTCGTTATCTTCAGCAGACAAAGCGCCGCAAACCTGCAGGATATCTTGCACGGCGCCACATTCCAATGCCGAGCCTCGGGCAATCTCGAAGTACCGCCGCCGGTCACCATCAGTAGCTTTGCCGTTGCCTTCGGCGATATTCAAAGGTATGGACTGGGATGCCCGAAAGAGTTGATCCTTCGCGTTTCGATGACCCTTCAACCCTTCACAGTAGCGATAGGCCCATCCCACGTATTCGATAGCTGCACGATACACGTCTAATTTCTCATGGCCAAAGCCCATGATGCTCCTTCACGATCCTGATTCCGATATCAACCCCGACCCCGATTTGTCTATAAAAGTCTACTTACCGCTCACCCGCTGTGTCCAGATAAAAATGTGAGTCAACTCTTCCTTATATAAGGAGGATCGGGATGGTCTTCCAAGAGAGGCTTACTATTTTCTTTCAAAAAAAATAGTTTTGTGACGGCAGTCACATCATTGCAGGGACCATTAATCCAATAATAAACATAAGAAAATAAAAAAGGAGGACCGGGATGGCAGCTTCATGACAGCCGGAGAATAAAAAACTAATGGATATCAGACAATTAATATCGCAGACATTGGAGAGCCAATGTCACGTAAGGAGGGGTAAGATGAAAGTTTCAGAAAAAACCGGAATTAAGAAACAAAGGGGGATAACAGTATCGGGGGTTGTATGGTTTTTGATGTTGTTTGCATTCTCGGTATTACTCTTTCATGCTGGCAATACTTATGCCGGTCAGGCTACGCTTTCATGGGCCGCGCCTACCGAGAATACGAGCGGGGCGCCTCTTACAGACCTTTCCGGCTATACGCTCTATTATGGCACTGCATCAGGGAATTACACAGAAAATGTCAATGTCGGAAACACGACAAGTTATACCGTATCCAGCCTGGCTGCAGGGACTTATTATTTTGCGTCCAAGGCTTACGATACATCGGGAAATGAAAGTGCGTACTCAAACGAGGTGAGCACATCAATAGCCTCGCAGGCCACTCTGACAGTTAGTGACAGCGGGACTGGTTCCGGGACTGTGACAAGCTCGCCGTCGGGGATAAGCTGCGGTACGACCTGTTCGGGAACCTATAATTCCGGTACAGTAATAACACTGACGGCAACACCAGTCGCCAATTCTACATTTACAGGCTGGTCCGGGGGAGGATGTGGCGGCACAGGCACATGTTCATTCACCGTAAATGCAAACACCACGGTTACTGCTGCATTCACGGCAAACCTTGCCACCTACAGCATAACAGCCACTTCTGGTACGGGCGGCAGTATCACGCCTTCCGGTGCAACCACTGTAAACAGCGGCAGCAGTCAGGCCTATACCATTACTCCTTCAGCCGGATACTCCATAGCGAGCGTGCTGGTTGACGGAGCATCGGTGGGTGCGGTAAGCAGCTATACCTTCAGCAACGTGACTGCAAGCCATACAATATCGGCCACCTTCTCAGCAGTAACCTACACTATCACTGCTACAACTGGTACGGGCGGCAGTGTTACACCTTCAGGTTCAACTACTGTTAATAGCGGCAGCAGCCAGGCTTATACGATCACCCCTTCATCGGGATACTCCATAGCTAGCGTGCTGGTTGACGGAGCATCGGTGGGAGCAGTAAGCAGCTATACCTTCAGCAACGTGACTGCAAGCCATACAATATCGGCCACCTTCTCAGCAGTAACCTACACTATCACTGCTACAACTGGTACGGGCGGCAGTGTTACACCTTCGGGTTCAACAACTGTAAAAAGCGGCAGCAGCCAGGCTTATACGATCACCCCTTCATCGGGATACTCCATAGCTAGCGTGCTGGTTGACGGAGCATCGGTGGGAGCAGTAAGCAGCTATACCTTCAGCAACGTGACTGCAAGTCATACAATATCGGCCACCTTCTCAGCAGTAACCTACACTATCACTGCTACAACTGGTACGGGCGGCAGTGTTACACCTTCGGGTTCAACAACTGTAAAAAGCGGCAGCAGCCAGGCTTATACGATCACCCCTTCATCGGGATACTCCATAGCTAGCGTGCTGGTTGACGGAGCATCGGTGGGAGCAGTAAGCAGCTATACCTTCAGCAACGTGACCTCAAGTCATACAATATCGGCCACCTTCTCAGCAGTAACCTACACTATCACTGCTACAACTGGTACGGGCGGCAGTGTTACACCTTCGGGTTCAACAACTGTAAAAAGCGGCAGCAGCCAGGCTTATACGATCACCCCTTCATCGGGATACTCCATAGCTAGCGTGCTGGTTGACGGAGCATCGGTGGGAGCAGTAAGCAGCTATACCTTCAGCAACGTGACCTCAAGTCATACAATATCGGCCACCTTCTCAGCAACAACCACAACTACCGCTGCCTTTGCAGTGAATGCCGGCGGTCATCAGTATACCAGCACGACCGGGGTTGTCTATCAGGCGGATAATTATTATTCGGGTGGTTCGGTTTCCGGCACCAGTGCAGCAATATCCGGGACAAATGACCCTGCATTGTATCAGACAGTAAGGGTAGGAGGAAATGGTACCTTCTCCTATAACATCCCACTTGCCGATGGAAATTACAACGTGACACTCATGATGTGTGAGACTTTCTATACTGCAGCCGGATATCGTGTCTTCAATGTCAATATGCAAGGCACACAGGTCATAAGCAACCTGGACCTCTATGCCAAAGTCGGGAAAAATGTTGCATATAATGTCACCATTCCAGTAAGTGTCACCAATGGTAAACTGACCATCAAGTTTACTGCTGATGTCCAGGAACCGCTAGTAAACGCTATACTGGTAACGAAGCAGTAGGGCATCTCACTACTGGTAGCACACAGATCAACTCCTGATATGCATGGGCGGGGCTTCTCCTGAAGCCACCGCCCATGCATATTTCATTTTAAGGCTAACAAACCGTTTATTATCCTTTCCGCAACCATTCCGTCCCAAAGTTCAGGAATCTTCCCTTCCTTCCTAACGCCTTGTTTAAAGTTATTGTATGCAGTGAGTATTCCATCTCCGGTCGTACCTGTAAGAGTATTTGTCCCTTCCTCAACAGTAATTGGCCTTTCAGTATTCTCTCTAAGGGTAAAACACGGGACTCCAAGGGCTGTTGTCTCTTCCTGTAACCCTCCGCTGTCAGTGAGCACCAGTTCTGCATCCTTCCATAAGTTGAGAAACTCAAGATAAGACAAAGGCGGCAACATACTTATATCGGTATTTTCAAATAAATAATTCAGATTGAACCCCTCTACATTCTTTTTTGTCCTTGGATGGACCGGGAAATATACGGGCATGTCTTTCGAAACTTCTACCAATGCCGAGAGGATGTCTTTAAGTTTGTGTTTGTCGTCAACATTCGACGGCCTGTGCAAAGTTACAACTGCATACTTGCCTGCAGGTTTTTCAGCTTGCAGGCCCGCCAGCTTCTTTATGCCGTAACAGAGCGTATCGATCATTATATTTCCGACAAAAAATAGCTGCCCTTCATTTTTGCCTTCCTTCAGCAGATTAACCATGCCGCTCTTTTCAGTAACAAAGAGATAATCGGAAATAGAATCGGTGACTATCCTGTTTATCTCCTCAGGCATTGAAATATCGCCGCTTCGGAGTCCCGCCTCAATGTGAGCAACCTTGATGCCCAACTTCTTTGCCGTAATCGAACATGCAAGCGTGGAATTGACATCACCAACCACAATGACGATATCCGGTGCTTCTGAGCGGCATAACTTCTCAAACTCTACCATTATCTTTGCGGTCTGCTCAGCGTGGCTGCCTGACCCGACATTCATGAAATAATCGGGCGCCGGCATATCGAAATCATCAAAAAAAGTCTTCGACATTGTGTAATCATAGTGTTGCCCTGTATGAACAAGCTTCCATTCGGTCCCATTTCGGTCCCTCATCAGCTTATGCACAAGAGGAGCAATCTTCATAAAGTTCGGTCTTGCGCCTGCAACCATAATGATTTTTATGCTACCCATTGACCCTCCCTGTCCTCCTTATCGCATTGTCAAAAACTAACCACAGGGAACACAGACAACCTAACCACTGAGAACACAGAGAAATACTCTTTGCTCTCCGAAAGACTTTATGGTTTTTTTTATCTGTAAGAGGTCCTCTGCGCCCTCTGTGGTTTCATGTCTACCCCTTTTTTTAAAATTTTTGACGTTACCCTTCTTATTGCAGTTACGGTTTCGTTATGCTTGAAATATTTCCCTTACCATACTTACATTTTCGGCAGGTGCAGAGTTGTAGATCTTTTCATACCCCTGTTCCCTTGTCGCAATTCCTTCCCTGACCATATTGGCTATTTCCCATACATAGGGATGAAACCCGTACCTCTTGAGGTGGATATCATTGGCATACGCATTCAAAAGGCAATTGGTAGAGTTGCTGTCTGTATCGGCGGGCGCTTTCCAGCCATATTGCCTGATTTCATCAAGTATCATTTCTTCATTGTAAAACTCCCATGCCATAGGGTGAACGTTATAGGGGAATTTTCCAGGGTCCGAGTAATGCTTCTCCTGGAGGAAATAGCCTTCAATCTCATCGCCTGCCACGTCCCGGAGGGCATTGAGAATCGTTTGCTGGGCCATCCTTGAATAGTCCGGATTATTTTTCATTATGGCCGACTGCACAGGGGCTTGCCCCGGCGACCACCCGTATCCAATCAAAGGAATATGTTGTTCTATTGACATTTTCAGACAAACAGCTTTGACAAGTCCCATACAGGATGTGCATATTGTACTTGCCCTTTCGAGTGACTTCCGGGAATAGAGTTCGCGTTCCCCGGCAGCGGAAAAAACTTTTTTCAAAATTTCCCACTTGGGTTTGAAAAAGACATGATCTATACCAAGAGCATCGGTCACTTTCCTGATATTGTCAACTGCAGTATCTGATACGAACCCGTTGTCAAAGCTCAATGCCAGGACGCGGAGTCTGTATTTCATTTTCAGCAGGGCCATTGTGTAGGTCGAGTCCTTGCCCCCGCTGTAAGCCATCAGAATGTCATACGACCGGTCTTTTGTCCGCCCCGGTATGATTGTATCATTAAGCAACCTGATAAATTTCTGCTCATACTTCTTTTTCTCATCGTTACTTCCAAAATCATTTTTTACAGATTTCCGGCAAAAATTACAAACACCTTCGTCATTGAAACTTATACCCGGAAAAGTCTCGGGTAAAATACATCGTGTGCAAATTTTGGGATGCCTTGTATCATTAATCATGTCGTCCTTCCTTTGATCAGAAATAGTTTCGATTGAAGATTCCCCGCGGCAAAACCATAGATAATTTTAATGAGATCTCGTATTCAGTCCTTTGCACTCACTCCATGTATCTGGCATGCCACCTTATAAAGCAAACCAGGGCCCATAACCGCTCATCATAATTGGAATCCCCACGCACATGGGCGTCCAATACATCAGAAATATATGAAGGGTTAAAGTACCCCAATTTCCTTAATGCAGTGACGTCAAGCATTTTTCTTATGTAATTCTTCATCTCATTCCTGAACCAAAGAACAAGAGGCACGGAGAACCCCATTTTCCTTCTGTAGATCACTTCCTTCGGAAGCAGACGTTCCGCAGCTTTTTTCAGCAAATATTTTTTTGTAAATCCCTTAATTTTTAAATTGGAAGGCAATGATGCAAAAAACTCGACCATCCTGCAATCGACGAACGGGACCCGGACCTCGAGCGAATGGGCCATGCTTGTCCTGTCCGATAAGGTGAGCAAATCATCGACCAGGTATGTGTTAATGTCAATTTTTGCCATCTTGTTAATGTGAGAGTAGTTTTCAGTGTTTCCGGTCAAATAATTCAAAAAGACATTATCGCTAGACCTTTCTATAAGGCCCTGTATTTCCGGAAGGAAGAGATTTTTTTTTGCATCTTCATCAAATTTAGCCATAAAATTAAAGTACCTTTTGGAAAAAGGATAGTTGGCGCTGCTTATAAAGCGTTTTAGTCTTTCATTAAAGTGTTGTCCTTTTCCGGAATCCGCCATTTTACTTACTAGAGAAGGAAAAACCTTATATCTTAAATATTCAGGCAATTGTTGATATTTTTCAGCTATCAGACTGCCAAGATACCTCTCGTACCCGCCGCATAACTCATCTCCTCCGAGTCCTGTCAGCGCCACTGTCACGTATTTCCTGGTTTCGAGCGCGAGCAGATAATTCGGGATAGCAGAAGCGTCTGCAAAGGGTTCATCGAAAGAGACAACTAAATCGTCAATCAGGTTTTCAATCTGAGGTCTAAGAACAAACTCATGATGATTCGTATGAAATTTGTCAGCTACGATTTTCGAAATAAGTCCTCTCATCGAAATAATGGTCTTGTCCCTCATATCCCATGGTAAAAGTCTCTGCCGGATTGCCCGATATTTTGCTCATCATTGCTACCACGAGACTTGAATCGGCGCCGCCGCTTAGAAAAGCGCCGAGAGGAACATCGCTCACCATATGCAACCGTACGGATTCCTCAAACAACTCCAGGAACTCATCTATATATTCTTTTTCATTTTTTTTATGGTTCTCCTCAAATGTTATGTCCCAATATTTTTTTATATCAATCACATCGTTCTTCACCGTCAAGTAATGACCGGGCAGCAGTTTATATATATTTTTGTAAATCGTCCTTGGCGCCGGCACATAGAGGAAGGTAAAATAATCGCTGAGCGCCGTATAATCGAGCTCTTTGTTTTCTTCGATAGCGGGCAGAGACAGGATGCTCTTCAATTCGGAGGCGAACAGGAAGGCCTGAGGCTTGGATGTGTAATAAAGAGGCTTGATACCGAGTTGATCGCGGGCAATGAACAATTTCTTTTCCCGTTTGTTCCAGATTGCAAAAGCAAACATTCCTCTTAATTTATTTAAACAGGCCTCCCCGTATTCTTCATAGAGATGTATGATAACTTCGGTATCAGTGGCGGTACGGAATTTGTGCCCCCTTGACAAAAGGTCCTGCATCAGCTGTTTATAATTGTATATTTCGCCGTTGAATACTATGCACAGGTTCTTATCTTCATTGTAAATCGGCTGATTACCTGTCTTAAGATCGATAATCTTGAGACGTCTCATACCGATGGCAATATCCTGGTCCACGTAATATCCTTCTGCATCCGGCCCTCTATGATAGATTTGAGCGCACATTCTTCTGACGATATTTTCAGCGTCCACCTGCACTGAATCAAATGTCTTTATTCCGCATATCCCGCACATAGTAGCCTCACTTTTGAACGATTGTTATACCTTTAGTTTTCTGAAGCTGCTTGAATTCCAAGTCCGTTACCAATTTTGAATAACAAATCAAGATCACAGAACCTTAACTCCTTCTCCCAGGTTTTCATAAAGCTCTCGCATTTTCCTTCCAATGACTTCGAAAGAATAATGCTTCTCTACCAAAGTCCTTCCTTCTTTGCTTAATTGTTCAGCCAGAAAGGGCATGGTTAAAAGGTCAGAAATTTTAGCTATGAAATCCTCAGAAGTATCAGCTATCAATATATCCTTCCCATCGGTTATGTTAATACCCTCGCAACCGAGCGTTGTTGATACAATCGGTATACCCTGGGACATTGCGTCCAGAATTTTCAGCCTCGTTCCTCCGCCATCCCTGAAAGGACTAACAAATACCATAGAGTTCCTGATATAGGGTCTGACATCGGGAACATACCCCTTAAAATGTATATCCTTATCGTATTCCATCAATTTACGCAGTTTGTCAGGAGGGTTTTTCCCTATGACTGTAAAAGTCAAATCCTTGTGAAGCTCTTTCAACCCGGGCCATATATCCCGACAAAAAAATAGCAATGCATCGGCGTTCGGATACCAGTCCAGAGTGCCGGTAAATATTAAACCCCTGCAATTTATGTTTCGCGGATAGTAATTATGGTAATTGCAATCCACGCCATTTTCAATTGTTGAAGATATAATAGATTCGCTAATCTCCTTAAGCCTTTCCTTATCAAGCTCGGAAACCGTAATATTCATGTCATAGTTCGGACAAAACTTTTTTTCATATTCTCTCAGACATTTCGTTTCATGTTTCAGGAAAGTCTTGATAAGGGGATTTGTCTCCATCCCGGCCCTCTTGTACATCATATCGGATTCTATATTGTGATGATTTAATACTTTAACGATTTCGATTTTGTCCAATATATCTTCGATCAAACCCAGAGTGTCGGCATGCACTACAGATATTCCACAAGTGCGAATAAGTTCCAGTATCTTTTCTCGGATCACAGCGGATCTGAACAGATATACGGAAAAAGGCACCTTTGAGAAAAAGCTTTTCAGAAGCAGCGCGTATTTTCTGATGCCACCGACATCGATATCATAAGGAATGATGACTACCTTTTTACAGTATTGCTCCAGGTCTTTCCTTGCAATCTCAGGATCTGGGGCCAATTGCCTGTCAGCCTTTCTGTAATAGGCAATAAGATAAACTTCATGCTTCTTGCATAGTTCAAGAAGCAGGTTCCTGCTACGTTGAAGAGCTCCATACCCTGTTTCAGGGTATAACAGGAAATGAGATATCCAAAGAATTTTCATTTATCGATCAAGAAAGGTAACGAAGCTGGTGTTTAATTCAATAAGTTAAAGATAGTATTTCTAAGCTTAAAACCACGCCCATCTCTTATTTCCCAAAAGCATGGTTTTGCCGTAGTACCATATGCCTGCACTATATCCACTATCGCCTGATTCTCAGCTGGATATTTGTCTATATTTCAGGAACGTTAAATAACCGGTACGAGAAGCCCGCGGAAAGCTGTTTTATATTCCTTTCCTTATGAACTTGTCAGCAAGTATTTGTCTGCTGCAGCTCTCGACCAAGATGCGCATTTCGATATTACATATGCCAAAACAAATGTTATAACAAACGCAATAATGATTTGACCGACCAGTGGGGTAGTTGCCGGGAAGAAATCCTTGAAACCTTCGTTTATGAAATAAAAATGAAGTATGTAAAACTCGTAGCTCAGACCAGCAAAAAAACTGCTTGCAGTCACTATTAGCGTTGGTAGTTTTTTAGAAACGGCAAACAAAAGCGGGACGAAAACGAGTGGGTAGAAAACAACCAAGCCACCCTGTATTACGCCCGGAAGCACATGAGCTGTGGAAAGGACCTGGACAATTAGTAAGGTGATACTGCTGGCTAAAATGAGGAGGAGCATACCCGGTTCTGGATCGATCAATCGTCTGGTATATCCATTGACACCTAAATAGACACCGACGGCAAAAGAAATGAAAACGTTCCATATTTGCGCCGTGCCATACATAAGAAAGTTAAGCACGCTGCAAACCGTAATAAACAATATCAGATGTACAAGTTTATGAGGATGTCGAAATAATTTCTGCAGGAGAGGCAAAACAAGGTACATGATGACAATTGCAGTAATAAACCACAGTCCAGAACCGATGGTCGCTTTGTTTTGAACCAAAAAAAAGTCGAAAAACGCACTTAGTCCTATAACGTGCAACAGCATGTGTTGATTAATCACTTTCTTGCCCAGCAACGCATGAGCACACAATATGACAATTAAACAGAAAATTAAAGAAATATATATCCTGGTAAATCTTTTAATTAAGAATGAGCCTAAATCGTACTCACGGGGAGAAAGCAGAACTGCGCTCAGGAAACCGAGAAGCGACATGGTAATCCCTGGGGATAAAGAATGAACACCAAGCAAAACGGCTCCATTGGTAGACTGCTTGTCAAGTATGTGGGCCATAAAAACAATGAAGATGGCTAAGGATCTTATGAAATCGTAACCTTCGATTCTCTTATTCATTTGCTATGCCCTCGTTGCATTCCAGCGGTGGACACTCATATTGCTTCCCTTATAACGCACAACACAACTTGCCAGTATAAGATTTTCTACGCAAGGTCAACAAAAAAAGATATTACCCAGACGTAACTTTCTCAGGTCAGTATAATCATTTTGGATAACATCCAGATTTTAACAGGAAGGACATACTACATTTAGTTCCGATATGTCCCCATACAGAGTTCCCCCAGCATGAGATTCAGTGAATAAACAAAATAATACAGCTTGCCAAACTTTATAGTATTAAAAAAAAAACTTGAGCCCGTATCCTCCGCGCCGGATTTGACAGTTCACTTCCGGCGCGGAAGCTTGCACACTACGCCCATTCTTATGGTGCTTGGATCCCTGCTAATGAACCGGCGCGCTCATAACCGGCGGCATTGGAGGTACTGTCGAAGCAGTAGTGTAACCTATGGTTTCATTGCCAGTAATATAAGCCCCCATTACGGCAGCATAAGACCCGCCACGACCGTTAGTTGGATAAGAGCTTCTTTTAAAATCAGTTGCTAGACTAAAGGCACCCGAACCATTCACGAAGTTCGGATTAGTTGTTACACTATGCGTATCAAAACCAGTATGGGTTTGCCATGAGGATAGAGATGACGTAGTGTAATTGGTTGCATAAATCTGATCTCCCCATACAGGGCTACCGCCTAAAGCGTAATAGTCATTATAGTCAAGTACTGTGGGAACCTCATTTGCGTATTCCCAAAATAGATAGTCTGAGCCGGAAGGTGCTGCGATAATATTATTCCATGCTGACCATGTAGCCCCGAGATCTGATGTTGATACGGCATAAGCAACTGTGCTTGCGTTATACATG
Organism: Nitrospirota bacterium; assembly: GCA_963830245.1. GTDB lineage: Bacteria > Nitrospirota > Thermodesulfovibrionia > Thermodesulfovibrionales > Dissulfurispiraceae > JADFXI01. Next base: position 19,087 of record CAWHNC010000104.1, on the reverse strand, counting down.
GTATTGTTATAAATGGATATAGAATTAGGCTCGCCCCCACCTTCGGCAGGATTAAACAGGACGCTCATAAGAGAGCCTATTATTATATTCTGCGTAATGGTCATATTAGTTACCGGGCCTTCAAAATTCTGAATAAAGAAACTCGCATTGCCATAACTAATTCCTGCCGCTGTAATAGGCAATAGCAAATTCAGAGAATAAGTATCGTTGATGCTTCCATACTTGGAGAATATATTCTCACTGTTGTTATAAAAAGTATTTTGAGTAACAGTGATCCCTTGAGTCATGAATGTCCATAATCCTTCAACATTGTGGTCACCTGTCGGGTCTGATATATCATGCAAATAATTGTTCTGGATTAAAGCATTCTGCTGATATTCAAGCCTGATTAATGCTATATTGCCACCACCGTTTGCTATACTTGTTCCCACGCACTCACAGTTTATGACCTCATTGCCGAGGTTATAATTTGAATTACCGCCATCAGTTATCGCTATTTGAGGGACAGCAGGAGTTGTTCCTCCATTGGTGGTAAAAGCTTCTAATTTAAACCCATTCCATATAATATATTGCTTATTTTCCGAACCTATAACATTAGCAACTCCTGGGGTATCAAGCCCATTACCATTATTAGCAACCACAGATACTCCTACCATGACTGCTCCCAATGGGGTCTGAGACATGAATGTTATAGGATTCCCTGCCGTCCCCGAATTAGCAGGACCAAGAATCGGTGCGCGATAATCAGAGGAGCTCTGTGTACCTACCCAATATGTCCCCGACTGGAAAATCCAGGTATCACCTGCAACAGCATGAGCCATAGCATAAGATGCTGCACAAGGAGTCGCTGAGGAACAAGTGGAGCCGGAACCAGAGGAGGACACATAGTAAGTACCAGCAAAAGATACCCCTGCATACATAAATGACAGAATTGTGAAAAATAACAACCATAAAACACTTTTTTTAATCCCTTTGCACGGCATGCACCGCTTTCCTTTTGTGGACGGTCTTGTTAATTCTGTTTTCATATCTACCTCCATTATTTTGGCAACCTATGGATAGCTTAAAATTACCCTACCGAGTTAGTATGTGATAAGCGTCACAAAAAAATCGATCTTCCCTGCGGCGAGTACTCCGAAACCTGCTATTGCACTTCTAGTAGAAGTGGCGGCATTGGCGACACTTTCGGACCGCTGTAACCTATGGTTTCATTTCCCGTAATATAAGCCCCCATTACAGGAGCATATGCCCCCCCAAGACCGTTAGTAGGATAAGATCTTCTTTGAAAATCAGTTGCAAGAATAAAGATGCCAGAACCATTAACGAAGTTTGGATTAGTTGTTACACTGTGCGTATCAAACCCTGAATAGGTTTGCCAGAGCAATAAAGATGAGGTTATGTAATTCGCGGCATAAATCTGACCTCCCCATTCAGGAGCACCACTTATGATATAGTAATCGTTGTAGTCGAGCGAAGCAGGAGCTTCATTCGCATATTCCCAATCAAGATAATATGAACCGGAAGGAGCAGCTATGATGTTATCCCATGCCGACCACGTAGAGGCGCCCGTTTCAGCTGTTGATATGACATAGCCTACCTGACTAAAACCATAAATAGTATTATTGTAAACGCTTATGGAATTAGGACTCGGCCCTTCAGCAGGATTAAACAGAATCCCCTGAACACCACCTATAATTATGTTCTGAGCTATAGTCATGTTTGTTACAGTTCCACCGAAGTTTTGTATAAAAAAACTCGCATTGCTGTTAGAAAGCCCTGGAGAAGTCAATTGCTCTAATAGGTTAAGAGTGAATGTATCATTAGCGCTAGTATACTTGGAAAAAATATTCTCGGTATTATTCGCAAATGTATTCTGCGTCACCAGAAGATCCTGTACAAACGCTGTCCAAAGTCCAGCTGTATTATGATCGCCTGCCGGGTCCTGGACCCCATGGATATAATTGTTCCGAATGGTGGAACTCGACATAGCCTCTACCTTGATGCCAGCAACATTACCTCCCGCATTAGATACGGAAGCCCCAACCACTTCGCAATTTTCAACAGTTACATTGTTGCCATCATAAATGTAGATTTCAGCTTCAGTGCTCGAGTTGACGGAGGTAATTTTAAAACCATTAATAACAATATAGCTCGTATCTTCAGTTCCAATATCATTGACCACTGAAGGTGTGCCAACGCCAGTTCCTATCAAAACCGCTCCCAATGGTGTTTGAGATTGAAAAGTGATGGGGTTGCCGGACGTGCCGGAGTTAGCGGGCTGAAGGATATTCTGCCTGTAATCCAGTGTATTTAGAGCACCGAGATTATATTCTCCATTGAGGAATACTACTATATCTCCTGCCACAGCATTTGCCATGGCTGCGGCAGCAGTGCAGGGGTAGGCAGCACTTGTGCAGGTGCTATAGGTGATATTAACAGCAGTGGGAGATACATAGTAGGTGCCAGCAAAGGATACACCGGCAAACATAAATGACAAAGCAGCCAAAAATAACAAATATGATGCGCTTCTTGTTATGTATGCACACGACACACGCCACATTCCTTTTGAGCGCGCTCCTGTCGATTCTTTTTTCAAATTTCCCCCCATTATCTCAGTCGCTTTTTTTTAAAACCAACAATAAACCTATCCGGTTGTTAGAATCACAAAACTTTTCAACTTTGATTTTGTCAAACAGCGCATGGGGCAGCCTTATTTCCCTTGTAACGTACATCCTCTCTTCTCATCAGGTCTCTGGCAATCCTGGTAGTCGCCACAATCAAGCCTGTCAGGTACCAGTAATGAGGATAATATAAAACCGAAATAAATGTGCCCGAGACAAAAAAACCCGCGACTGAGGCTATCATAGCCAGTGACAGTGCGTGGATATACTGCAGGTCAGGATTATCTTTGGGTAATGGAATTTTCTTCAAAAAAAGGATGTCTTTGACATTATATCTAAGCAAAAACAGATAAATTATTGTCCCTAGAATCCCGGTATCGCACAGAAGCGTAATCCATACGGAATGGGCAGCCCTGCCCCACATACTCTTCTTGAAATAATCGGTTTGATACTCCGGAAATCTTGTTTGGAAATTATTGCCGCCGACTCCCATGGGGTTATCAAGGAACATTGCCCATCCTGATTTCCATGATTCTATCCTTTCTGCAGCAGTGCCCTTATCCACATCCTTGGCTGTATCGATTCTTTGCCAGTATTTATCGCTTGCAATAAAAAGCACCAGAACTCCTATTAAAGAGATTATCAGAAGTGATACAACTTTTCTCGAACTTTGAAGCCAGCATACCACCCCTACACACAACATGCCGACAAACCCTCCGCGGGAAAAAGAATGGACGACAGCTATTATCGCGATGATCAGTCCTGACAGATAGATGTATTTTTTGAATTTGACCTTCTCAATAAAAAAGCAAAAATAACAAAAAGGCATCCACATATTCAAAAACAGGGAGAGGTCGTTCTCGTCCTTAAAATAAGCGCCATAGAACATGTAATTATGGAAAAAACTATAGATGGTAATAAAGATCATTAAGCATACTACCAGGAAAACCACCTTTTTGATCCGCTCGACTGAATTAATACAGATAATGGCTGATAATATGAATGGAATGAGAGTAAGCATGTTACGCAGAGTCATAAACGCAAAATAGTTGTTGCTCGCAAACGGTACATAAAGGGCGAGTAGCGCACAGAAAAGAAAAATCATTACAGTCTGTCTGCTCCAGGCCGCTGCAAAAGGTCCCTTCAGGATCACATAGCCGCTGAGAATTAGTATGATAATCATACCTGGCTTCAAAAAACCGAGAGGTGAGATCATTTCCTGGGGACGGCCGTAGTCGATTATGAGGTACATAAGTGTGAAAATAAACCAGTTTTTATATGGATCAGTTTTCATAAAAAATAAACTTCCTCCGGTTAGTCCGTTTTTTTTCTGAGACTTATTAAACTTTCATATATATTGCGCTGAAAAAAGTAAATATAAACTCCATAAGAGGCGGCGCCCGCTATCACCGCATACAGCAGATACGGGTTAAAACCGGAGGCGGGCTGAAGGTTGTGGGGCCAGCTAATCTTAAACAGTGTTAGGACAGACAACATCAGCAGCGTGGCGAGTACCGGCTGAAAGATATTCCTCAGGTAATCGCTTAGAGAAATATCCAGTTTCCTCAGCGTAATCCAGGTGAAGGCAAATCTTATTGCCGGGAAAACGGTTATCCAGGGGAGCACCAGATATGCAAGGCCGTAACTCGCCGAAATATAGAATGATAAAGGGATCAACAACAAATTTATGATGCCGTTATACAAATTAATTCGTGGCATTCCCAGGGCATTAAATACTATGGAATTGGAAGACGTCAGGCAAATAATGAGTTGGGCAGCGCAAAGGAGTTTGAAGGGCAGGATTATCGGTATCCATTTCTGACCCAGTACTGCCGGGATTAATTGGTCGGCCAGGAAAATGCCTCCCGTGAAAAGCGGCATTGTAATAAATGCGATCCACTTCGCCAATTTTAAATAAAAATTATTGAACTCGTTACGGTTACTCTGATAGTTCGCAAAAACAGGATAAGACACACTATTTATAAGAGACACCAATTTGTCGGTAGGGATGCATGCCAGCTGAAGCGCGAGGGAATAGTATCCCAGGATGCCGGCCCCCAATATTTTGCCGCCAAAGAACCTGTCGGATTTGGTATATAAATAGTACATTGAATTGGCTGCGGCTATATTCACGCCGAATCCCACATAAGGTTTTATTTCAGCGTAATTGAAATGCATCCGGGGCCTCCAGGACACCACAGAAAGCACCAGAATAGTGCGAATAATTTCCCTTATGATATTGCCGCCTATCAACGTCCAGACTCCCCCTCCGAGTTTGGCCATGACAAGCATCGACGCGGATGCAACGATGACGGAGGTTGCATCGATGGCGCCCATTGCCTTAAATCTGAGCTCTTTGTTCAGGATGCTTTGCGGTATGATGAGCAGCGAACCCGTTATGAATAATAACGAGGTTGCCTGGGTGATCCTGAGCAGTCTCTGTTCCCTGAAAATGGCCACGGTCGGGTAGGCGAGTATAATTGACGCGGCTGCCAATATACATCCCCAGCACAACAACAACCAGAAAAGGCTCGAAAGTTCTTCCCGCTTTATGTCTTTTTTCTGAATAATGGCTGAGCCGAGCCCGAGCTCACTAAACAGGACTATATAGCCGGTCAGGATTGTTGCCATTTCCATCAGGCCATAATCACCCGGAACAAGCAGCCGGGCCACTGCTATGGTGGAGACCCAGGAGAGAGTCTGGCTGATAAGGCGAAAGAACGCCAACCAACTTGCGCCCCTGAATGCTTTCTGTGCAATCGACATATTACTCTTTACTGACAAGATTCAAACGGCAGGCTAATCATCATCCCCGGATTGTTTGTCAGCAAGCACAATTCTTTAAGACCCGGAGCATAATATCTTTTATGGAGCTTTTTCTTTTCTTCAGAAGTCAGCTCTGTCGCCCCATGCCATCCAACCAGGCCGGCGAGACAATCCGAAGAATATATTATGGTCGGGTTCAGTTCAAAAAACCTTATAATTTTTTCAGAATATCGTAGTATGAAATACAGGACAGAAGGGCCAGGCTCATCATCCGGGGCAACTCCTGCTCCCCACTGTTTTTTTGTCCAGTAGACGCCGTCGTCAAGGAACGAGCGGCTTTTCATCGTGTCGACACATGCAAGGCCGTGCTCCTTTGCATACCGTATATTGAAATAGTAAAGGGCCAGTTGTGCGCCCTCTTCAATATGCCGCTCATCTCCGTCCAGCACGCCTGCACGACGGAACACCAAAGAGTTTCCTTCCACAAGAGAGAGAGCACCCGACACATCCTGTCCTCCCGATTGGACTATCAGCAGAAAACCCTTCTGGAAGTAAGGCTTCATTTCTTCATAGGACTCGATATACGCAAGGGCGCCATGTTGTTTTCTTATATGCGGGACAAACATGCGGTGGTAAAATAAATCAAAGTCATCGATGTTACGGGAGATCCTGTAAGTCAGGGAGTATTTTTTATCAATGGTATTCGAAAATTGCCGTTTGTCCCGGCGGAACCGTTTTTTTATCTCTTCCATGTTCCCGGTTGTGTCGATAATTTGATGAACATATTCCCGGCTTCTGAAATGGCTTATGCCCCCGAAATTCTGAACCTGCTGCCTGGGAAGTACTGCTATACACATATCAGTGTCGGCCGGGGGATTTCTGAGGATCCTCTTCAGGCCGGGAATCCATGTCCTCCATTGTTTGATTACTCGGGACGGTCCTGAAAATGACCTATCCGTTATATAATCCATAAGGCCATTATTCCCGATTGTCAGGCATCTGAATGACTGGTCCGAATCCTTCAGTGTGCCCTCAATTATACTCGCATAGCTTACATATCGGGATGCTATGGAGTAGAGTTGATTCTGTAATAAGCTTAATTTACCCATTTCTCGATTCGTACGGAAACGCCTCGCAATACAAGTCTTGTATTAACCGGAAGAAATAATTGACAGCAGTGTAATGGTTCAGCAATCAGATATGGTAGTCTACAATCCGGGAACATTGCTCCGCCCCTTCACTCACAAGTTATTATCTCGTGACTAACTATCCTGTAAATTAAGGTGCAAAAATCATCGACTGAAAAATTATTTCCAACTTTTTTACCCGAATTGATTATCTTCAACCTTACCTCATGAATGTTACCTTTAGAATAGGAAGATCTACGAAGTTGCTGTAGGAACAGGCTGAATCCCGGGTAAATGATTTTCCTACAAGTGGGAAAACCGGCTTTCCATTCGTACGGAAACGCCCCGCAATACGCGTCTTGCAATAGCAGGAAGAAACGATTGATACCAGCAAAGCCGGTTTTTCTTCCAGGAAGGGTCGAAAGAGAGCCCTTTTGAAAAGCAGTCCCTGGCTGCCTGGTCATTTCCGTATTCAAGCCACTTTTCACCGAGGCAGTGATAAAGTTCAGCCAAGCGCGGATTCAGCCACCAGCTGTTCCCCGCATAATACTCTGCATCCTTGTATCCCCAGTCAAGGACCGCCTGGAGCAGGACCTTCTCAGTTTCAATTTCATTCAAGGCTTTTTCCATGCTCCATGGTTCTTTTGCCATCGAAATCTGATCACCATGATAGTGAATGAGATAGGTTGGAACATCCAGAAAACCGACCTTGTAATGTTTGCAGACACGTACGATATGCTCATATTCTTCGGCAAGCCGGTAATTTTCATTTTGATATCCAACCGCTTTCAGGACAGCAGCCGGAAACATGACGGTGGGCGACATTACAAGCGGACCCATTAAGACATACCTGAAAAGATTGCCTGAATACCAGGACACAGGTTTTCCCAATGGAGCAAAGGCCAACTCACCGCTTGCAGGGAAGATGTCTTTATATGCCCAACCCTTCCTGTTATAGAGTTGATGGTAGGAGCGGAGATGGTTCTCCTCGATAAAAGCGGCATCATCGAAGGCCGAAGCCTCTGTGTACACCATACCGATGTCGGGATTGCTCTCCAAAAAGGATGTCTGTAATTCAAGTTTGTAGGGAAGGTATGCATCATCCGAGTCAAGAAACGCAATGTATTTTCCGGAAGCAGCCTTCATACCGGTATTCCTGGCATGGGCAGCTCCCCCGTTTTCCGTATGGACATATTTAATTCTGTCGTCGATCAGGAAACGATCGATCACCTTTCTGGTGTCATCTGTCGACCCGTCGTCAACAACGATAATTTCGATACTCCTTAAAGACTGCTCAAGAACACTTTCGACCGCCCCGGTAATAAATTTGGCGCGGTTGTATGTGGGGATAATTACGCTCACAATTGGCCTATCCATCTATTTCGCCCCTAGGAGGTATGGTTTAATATGCCGGTAAACATGACGAGCCGCTTCTTCGGCCCTCACAAAATACTTCAGTGCCCATTGCCTCACAATATAAATATCCGAAAGGGTCCTGTTCTGATTCGCAAAATGGTCCTTGTAATTGTCAGTGCCGCTTTTAGGCAGAAAATCATATTCTGACATTCCGTTTCTTATAGCTTCCTCAATGCAGTAGGCATGCGACACATATCCAAACGCCGCCTTTTTCTCCGAGGTATCGACCCCTGATTGGTAGAAGTAAATTTTGTTTTTATAAGCTATGTTATAGATGACCGCCCTGGTATTGCCGTTTTCCGACAACAGGTTCAGTTGAAGATGACCCTGTTGCAACATGGCAGACATCACTCTCCTGTGGAAATGGTCGAATTTTTCATTAGAGAAGGCCCCTTTAATCCCTTTTGCTTCCCACCTCTGCTCATGAAGCCTGACGAGATCTCCATAATATTTCATGAGGTCACCAGGATTTTCGGCCCTGCTAACAGCAAAGTTTCCGAGCTTGTCCATTTTCCGCCGTTCCCTCATGATTTTGTAACGCATTGACTGCGACAGGCTACCAAGATAATCGTCCCACGATAAAGGCAGCCGTATATAGGGGCTCGCGTATTCGTTCGCAATTATGGTGAGGCAACGGTTACGTCGCGCATAGTCGTGGAAAAGGTTGAAAGTAGCTGTCGACCTGTCCAGCTTACTAAGGAATACTTCATCACAGATACCGGATCTTATCAGGGTGTTAAATATAATGCCGACCAATTCATCCTCATCCTTCCGGTAAATTATATTCATATAATCGGAGCAAACGTCACCGGCACCGCTGTCCTGGGTTCCCAGGAACATCATGCGCCATACAGGATAGATTCCATGGTGTAACCTCTCTCTTATATAAAAAGGAGCAATGGCGGTAACTTCAGTCCCATCTCCGATCAACAGTATAGCCAACCTGTCTTCAGGTCTGGAGAAGATCTGCCACCAGTTCCATAACCACTCCCATGACAGGAAGTAATTATCGGTGGGCGACTGCGACAAGAGGTTGTCCCAAACCTGCCGGAGTTGACTGAATTCATCATTCGATGTTATAAACCTCAGTTGAATTGGCATAATGATTCCGGGATCTGTTGTCCTTTCATAAGTCAGTTTAAGGCCTGGGGATCACAATGCTATAATTTCTGGCATATTCGTCCTCCGGGTCAACTGCATCGAAAACATATGAGCTTGGGCTATTATGCCTGATAAGGCCTTCTACCTCGTACTTGAGGAAGATATCTTCAAAGGACCTGCTTTCTTTGAGGTAGAGGTTTTCATATTGGACTGTCATCATGTCGGCTGTGAAGTGGTCATTGAAAGTCTTCAGCCCGTTCTTTGCGTAATAACTCCTCAACTGCTCATTGCCAAGCAGTCGTATGATCTCCCGGGCCAGTGCCTTCGGGTCCATGGGTTCGACAAGTGAACCGTTCTCGCCATCCGAGATCACCGTGGGACTGCCGCCGACTTTTGTCGCGACAATCGGGCAGCCGGCTGCCATCGCTTCTAACAATACCATCGGCAGACCCTCCCATAAGGATGGCAGAACATACAGATCGAGCGCCTTCAGCACCTCGGGCATATCCAGCCGGGGTCCGATAAATACAGTATTCCCATCAATGCCGATCCTGGTTGCCTCTCTTCTGAGGTCTTCCTCACAATTGCCTTCCCCTGCAATCACCAGGGTTACATCAGGATATCGCTTCGTAATCTCGGGCATAGCCTGCAGTAAATAGGTGATGCCTTTCTGCAAGCTCAGGCGGACGCCCAGCCCTATGACGGGCCCATTGCCTTTGATCCCGAGTTCAGTCCTTTTTTTCTGTTTGTCCACTGGGGCGACATACTGCGCTCCGTCGATGCCGTTGAGAACAGTCACAATTTTGCGCGGGGATATTTTTTCATATTTCATAAGGTCCCCTGAGGTCGGGATAGATACGCCCACCACCTTGTACACAAAATGGGACATCAACCATTCGGCGAACATATACCGCCTCTTATCTGGAAATGCCCTCGAATGGTCGGTGTGTACAATTGTCCTGACGTTCGCCAGGAGCGCCCCGAGCGTCCCGTCGATCAGGGGTTGAGTATTATGGGTATGAATCGCGTCTATTTTCTTTTCCCGCAGTATCTTTGCGACCTTCAGAAAAGACAGGTAGTCTACGCCGCTTTTTTTCTGGGGCAGGAGCATGACCTCTATCCCCATTCTCTCCAGGGCAGGCGCAAAATCTCCCAACTGCCGGAGACACAGGACGGAAATATCGAATTTATCCCTGTCAATCTTTTTGCAGATGTTGACCACAACCTGCTGAAGGCCCCCAATCGCCAGATCGTGAGTTATTTGCATTAAGCGGATTTTTTTCAAGTGCGCACCTTTTTCATGGTCTTACAAATTTCTTTCACTGTCGAACAAATAGGCGCCATTCCGTTTTTTTCTCGACATAAATATTTTATTCAGCAGCCTGTTGACTGCGGATTTGTTTAAGGCAACTATTTCGCTAAGACACTGCTTCGCCCTTTCACTTACAAGTGATTTCCTCTTAACTTTTTTAGCAAACGACATTCAGTATTTAACCGAATCGCGTATATTCTAGCGTATCGCCGTGAGGTTGTCTTAAAAAGCAGAGGATACCTGAAGTTATTGTAGGAACGCGATGATTTCGGTATACGTGATGTTCCTACAAGGCTTTAAAGGCGAGGCAGGCGGGTCGAAAAGGGAGCAGATGAGTGTATTACTCTATCGGATTAGCACGACGGACGGCTGATTGGGATCATCGAGAATCTCCGTCGCATACGAAGTATAGCATCAATAAGAGGTATCGGCAGGCTTGTCAGCACTCGCCAGGACCAGGGCCCCCCGCCAACACCTCTCAGATCTTCTTTTGCTTCCCGTATGCGACCCTCTCTGATCAATTCCCGCGCCCTTTTTAGACGCTGCGACTTTAAGACGCTCCGGAACTGCTCAGAATGCAATTTAAGGAACGATTCGTCCTCCCCCCATACACGATTGAGGAGCTTGATCCGCTGCGTTACAAGGTTAATACTTGCCACATCCGTAAGACGCGATTCGTGATGGACGTTCTGTACAGCCAATTCACTGTCAAGATAGGCTGCAGGTCCTGTTCTCGCGAGTAGCGCAAAGCATTCCCAGTCCTCGCCCCAGTTCGTGTCTTCCGGAAACCGGAATGAGGCCCCGGCAGCCTCTTTACGGACCATGATTGACGACGTCCATACATAGTATACTTCCATCAACTTCCTGTAAATGTTTCCGATGTAAACATTGAAGTCAGACCTGCCGGGGGGAAGACTGTTAATAGATGAGAAAGGTGCGCCGGATCCAAGAAGGTCGTCCCAGTTTTCCTTTTTTGCATTTTCATAACCTACCCGTGGGTCATTTCTCCAGAGATCCAGGACATCATGAACAATTTCGCCATCCGGTAGTCGGGCAAGCACATTGGTGAAGCAGAAGACCACACTGAATCTATCCATGACCGTGCGCTGAAGATAAAGTTTATCCGGTAGCCATTCGTCATCAGAATCCAAAAAAGTCACAAGAGGACACGATGCCAGTTTAATGCCCAGGTTTCGTGCTGCACCAGGCCCGGCATTATCAGTACGGACGTACCGAATCTTGCCGAGGTAGGGGCGAATAACCTCTGAAGTATTATCAGTAGATCCGTCATCTATCACAAGGACCTCGTCTCCCGGCATGGTTCCTGCCAGGGCCGATTCAACAGCCCTGCATATGAGAGCAGAGCGGTTATATGTGGGGATAATAACGCTGATTCTATTCTTCATTTCGGTTTTATGTCGCGAGGGTCGCGCAAAACAGGCTGATTGTCTTCATTATTTTCCGTCTTGTTTCTCCAGGTATTATAAACATAATAACATCTTGATATCGGCGTATTATTATAAATAAGCAAGGACTTATGCCATCGAAAATCATCTGTCCAATGCCTTTGGAATTCAAATGGTTCGCCGAACCAGTCAAGTTCTCTTATGCCGGAGCTAATAAGATCCTGAATAACCCGTTGAAGCAGCAAGATTCCGGGACTCTCATTTTTAAACTTCTCGTCATAACTGCCATGTACGCTGTAATATTTTTCGCCTTTTATTAATCCCATTTCAAACGCAACCGGCTCGTGATTTAAACATAAAACAGACAGACGCAAGCGACCTTTATCAAAAGCATGCTGACAGAGCCACCTGTAAAATTCACGAGATTTTTGTGTCGAGGTCATTCCAGTGCCATTTTTATGTTTCCAACTCCTTTCCTCTATGGAGAGCACTGAGGAATACGTTGCGTTAAAGTCATGTATATCTTCATTGTCGATAAATGAAACGCTGCCGGCAGATTGCATCCCCTTTGAAATTTTTTTCAGCTTGTAGCGAAAGTTGGCTGATCGCCCTGCGAGGTAAGAGTCGTAAGAATCCCCTATCGGTATAAAAAAAGAAGGTTCCGTTCGTCGAATTTCATACTTTAAAGAGAATTTGTTTTTCAGAGCGTAAGCAATGCGCTCCAGTATCGGGCTGGATTCAATAAACCTGCCGAGGCTGAACACATCCCACCTGGTCTTTAGACTGATAAGGGCCTTTAGAAGAACTTCTATAATTTCATCGGAGGAATTTCTTAACAAAATATCGCTGTGCGTATTAAAATATTCTGAAGTAGGGAACAATGTTAATTTCGGAATTCCATATTTTTTGGTTTTACGAATACATAAAGGCACGATTCCAAATAGTTCAGTTGAGTCTCTAAGAATAATGAGGAGAAACGTATCGCCTTCGAGATGCCTTTGAAGGAGCGCCTGGGTCCACTCTGGCGACAGGGAAGCCTCGTAGGCGCCGGAATCATATAGTTGGTCCCATTGCTCCCGATATGCGCTTATTTTCTCCACATCTTTGATAATCTCATAGGTCATCATCGGGAATTACTCCTTCCGGCGTGATTCGCCCTTGATTCACCATCAACCACAGAGGACACTGAGAAACTTATGGATTTGAGACTACATAACATAATATCTGCCCTTATCTCTGTGCACTCTTTTGTGAAAGTTCAGTTTTGTCTCTTTTTCTAAAAGGCATTGAGAGCACAGAGAAAAACTCTGTGTTCTCGCTTAGAAGCGCCTACTTTTGGCTGTGGTTCGCCGTTTTAGGTGGTGGATTCTGGTCGCCTTATAGTGGCTTGTCAGTAAATCTTTCAGGAGCCAGGCCAGAATGATTGGACGTTTCCGTATTTCCCATAAGGAATAGGACAGGTAGGCCGCGCCATAAGGGACGTAGACTCGGACTGGAATACCCAAAGGCTTTGCCACACTGTCAGCCCGGGAGGGCAGCCCATATAATTGTTCCAGTTCGCAGAACGTTCCCGAGGCCTTCAATCTGGTTAGAGACTCTTTAGCGAGAGAGGCATCATGCGTTGCAATTGCCACGTGGGCAGCTCGTCCTGCAAGAACATCTACCAAATCCAGGAAAGCTGACTTTGGATCAACAGTGGGTGTATCCGGATCGGGCCATTGTCCTTTTACAATGCGCACAGGGACTCCCAGGTCAATAATCTTCTCCGCATCGGCTAAACTACGTCGCCACCCCGACGGCAACGTATAGCTGAAATTTCGGTATGTCTTTAACCCGCTCTCGAGCAACAGAAGCGATTGAGAGGCCGTTTCGGGACCGAGCGAATCAAAATGAATGCGCACTCCGCGTTCACGGGCAATTTCCATTAGATCTTTTAAATCGTACTTCACCGAGGGCGCCTTGATGGACAAGTAGCAGTCAAGTCCTTCACCTGAAATCGAATGTAATGCTGTCTTGTACGTTGAAAGCACATCTTCAGGCGGATCATTTGGGCCGTCCCACGGACAGATTGTGCTGCCCCAGCCGCGGCCGGCAAATTGGTGACACACACTGATTGCATCATGCGCTGTTGGCCCTGCAATATAAGAAGCCGCCGCGTATTTAGCCATCCAGTTTAAAAGGTCAATTATCAAAGTCCGCATTTTTTCTATTTCCGTGCCAGTTTTAGCGTCCGTCCAACGAGAGCATAGCCTGCATCCATAGACAAACCAAGTTGCCCACCGAATGAAAATGGGTAGATTGTGGCTGTCATGTAAGGATGCATCTGCTCAGTCCACATATGTATCCAGGGTGCGTCAGCGCCAAGAAATTCATATGTTTCCAACCTGTTTTGAAAGGCATGATGAATTGTTTCGTGCATGAGAAGTATTCCCGGTGAGCATCTCGCAAATGCTTCGTCAAATCCAATCTTTAAAACCCAAAAGCTATCAAAATATTCTACCGCCAGTAGAGATGCAGCCGCCACGTTATTAATTCTTAAACTGCAAAGCCTCAATTTCCCAATACGAGAAGCCGCCATTGCATAGCTGAAAATAAATCGCTTCATACGCTCATCCTGTATAATGGCAGTACCTTCACGCCCCTTCCACCCAGCCGCTTCTACCCGGCAGAATTCCTCAAGGCAGGGCATCAAGGTCTCAGGACCGGGTGATGCTATTTCGAGGTGAACCTTCCCAAAGCTGTTGGCTTTTTTCCTTGCGCGACGGAGGGTGTAACGGTCCCGCGAGGACATGGCAGCCTCAAATTCGGGCCACGTAGCAGTAATCGGCAGAAAAGGCGTCGGCATACTGTCATTTAACACACAATAACAACTTTTATTAATCCTTCGCAGCATAGAAATTTCCGGAGAATCCGATCTGATTCGGCTTAAAACCACTGGCTTTCCAATCTTAATCATTGCATTAATCAACTCTTCCAGCGCTTCTTCATCTTTGTATAGTAAGCCGCTGGGTTCATATAGAAATGATGTGCCCAATAATTCCAGGATCTTAAAGCCGCGTTTTTTTACTAAAACGAGCGGCGCGATCGCATTAACTGCCCCTTCGGAATGATTTGTGATAAGCTGAAGTGTTGTAGACTGACAGCATGCCTCTGCACAGCCAGAGAACCATTCGCTGCGGAGTAAAGGACTTTTGGACTGTTCTGCCAATTCATTCCATATGTTCGATAATGATTGTATTTTTATTGGGTCGTTGATAATTTCTATCATAAACGAGCTATCTCCAAACTGACTTCCTGAACCTGACTCCCACCAGAATCCACCACCTAAAACAGCGAACCACAGAGAACACCGAGTTTTTCTCTGTGCTCTCAAGTCCTTCTCGAAAAAGAAACAAAACAGAACTTTCACTGAAGAGTACACAGAGATGAAGGGCTAATGTGATGTTATGTCTTTTTAAATCCATGATTTTCTCTGCGTCCTCTGTGGTTTGTTGGTTAATTAGGGCCATAGACTGCATTGATTATTTTTAACACTCCCGCTCTCCGGGTTTATTTTCAGAAACCCCGTTGTCTGCCATCTTTAAATTTTGCTCCATGATGGATATCAGCTTGAGAGTCAGATTCTCCCTGGAAAAGTTTTCGAGAAATTTTTGGATATGATTGTCCTGTATTTGACCGCTTCGGTATCTGGACATGGCATCGAGAATGGCATCTGCTACCTTTTCCGCCGAATCTTCAGTAACGATGTACGAACTTGGGCTGTATTCCCGTATGAGTCCTTCGACCTCACCGGAAGGAATTGTGGCCAAAAAAGGGACATTTAACGGGATCCCTTCAAAAAATTTCGTACTGATCATTGGATTTGCTATTCTTAATAACTGCAGATGTGATTTGGTTAAAGCCAGGAGAACATCTTTGTACGGGATCCTTGAATTGGCAACTACAAGATCTTCTATGCCATAATCACACGCAATGCCTTCAATTGTATCCTTCCCATCCCCGTAAAAAAGAAACTGGAAATTTGAATGATCAATCTTCCCTCCGGACTTAAGCAGCGCCAGGGCTTTAAAAAACACTTGAGATTTAAGAAAATAGAAGTAGAACTCACCGTGATAGATTATGGTGAACTTTTGATACTTCGA
Source organism: Nitrospirota bacterium (assembly GCA_963830245.1). Classification (GTDB taxonomy): domain Bacteria; phylum Nitrospirota; class Thermodesulfovibrionia; order Thermodesulfovibrionales; family Dissulfurispiraceae; genus JADFXI01. The sequence goes on along the minus strand of CAWHNC010000104.1, from coordinate 3,196 downwards.
TTCCCTTTGCGTAATCATATAATCAGCATCAAAACCGTTGTGGACCGTAAACATTTTATCCTTTATGAATGGGTATTGTTGGATATATTCCTCTCTCATCTCTTCCGTAGTTGCGATTAATATGTCCGCGCTTCTGAAGAAAATATCTTCAATAACCCGGTTGATTTTTATGCGGAACCGCGGAGAGTGATTTCGGACCATAAGAGTCTCTAACCCAAAAACATCACGAAGATCGATTACGAGGGGCTTCCCCGTAAACAATTTGAGCAGTACCCCTATCACGGCTGAACTGAAGGGACCACACGAAGCATAAATGACGTCAGTATCGAGCTTTTTTATCAACCTGTAGCCACGAATGGTCGTAAGCGGGATCCACCCCCAGAAATAGTCCGGGATGCAGAATATTTCATAGAAAATATTCTTGCGGCTGGGCCGCACACCAAAAAGTTTTAAAATCCTAGATAACAAGCTGTTGGCTCTCCCAACAGACTTGGCGATGTTTACGAGTGAATAAGTATATTCAGTCGGAATTCCGGAAGGGGGAGCATCAGTCCCAAGCTTGCACCAGGATGTGTCAGGGTTCTTCACGCTTATGACATGCGGGGACCATCCGAATTTTCGAAGAGTACTTCGAAAAAGCGACGCTTCTCACTCCGCCGACATCTTTAAGCGGCGGATAATAATAGCATAACATCAATATGTTCTTGTTCATTTTATTGATCTTCCCTGCGGCAAGACCGCATTCGCTGTTATAAACCTTAGTTGAATTGGTATGATCAACCGTGGCAGTGCCGAAGCTTGAGCGTGTCTGAGAGTTTTATCGATTCGATGCCCGCGTCCCTGGCAAAAGAGAGAAAGACCCTGATGCGCTCAAGGAAAAGCTTCTCATCGTTACCCACCTTATCGAAGTTCGTCAGCCCTGCCTTAAGCGTTGTAGAATGGAAAAACATGTTAATGAGTTTGTGTCCGTCCTTCATGAAACGCCTGGCGAGCTTAATCAGTTGCTCTCCCTCGTACAACTCCGGCGTGAGGTAAACTTTATTGTTCAAATGCAGCCTGTCCGTCAAGCCAATAAATCCTAACCTGCTCAGGGGCTTTCTTTTAAGTGTATTGAATATCATATTACGCAACGCCCAGTTACCCTGGAGATAGCCGATCGATGCCGGGATCTCCAAAAGTGAGCCGGCCGATGCTACTCCACACTCATCCGGGGATGGAAACATGAAGGGCCAGGGCTGGATTTGTGAAAAATCAGGCCCGCAGTAATTTGTCCAGTCCACAAAAGGGGTGACCGAGGTGTCTATCTTATAACCTAACCGGCAAAGATTCCTGGCGACCTGCTCATCAAATCCCCAGCGCCCGCTCCTGAAGGAAACAGGTCTGGCTCCAAAATTTCTGGTTATAGTATCAGTAAGATGACTCATTTTTTTATATTGAAGCTCATGAGGAAGATTACATAGCATACTGTTGCTCTCATTCAGGTCCTCATCAAACGGGGGTGTATTCCAGGGATGGCAATGCATACCAATCTCGCATTTGCCGGCTTTTTCTATTTCCCTTAATATATAAATGCTCCCCGCATCAGTAGCCACAGGATACGTGATAAGGTAAGTCGGCTTCACATCATATGTATCGAACATTTCCTGCAGTGCGGGAATTTTGGCGATATTCTCCAATGTGTGGCCTGAAGTGGAAAAGACCCCCCAGTTGTCCTCTTCGGTATCGATGGTTATGATAAGTTTCACTGGATGAGGGGTTCCTGTTCACGATAGAGTTGTTCATACCTGGCTGTCATGGATTTTGCCGAGAAGTTCTTCATAAACATTTCGAGGCCCTTTTTCGAATACCCGTCCCGCAACTGTTTGTCACCAAGAAGCCGAATTATCTCTTCGGCCAAAGCTCTCGGGTTCTTCGGTTCAACCAATGAGCCGTTTTCGCCATGGGTGATTGCCGTGGGGGTGCCTCCAACTCTTGTGGCTACGACCGGACAGCCCGCAGCCATGGCCTCCAGCAGGACTGTCGGGAGCCCCTCCCGAATAGAAGGGAGGACATAAAGATCCAGCGTGTGCAGAACCTCAGGCATATCGAGCCGCGGGCCTATGAATAGTGAATTTTTTCGGATCCCCAGTTCTGAAGCCTCATCCATGAGGGCCTTCTCAATATCTCCTTTCCCGGCTATGAGCAGGGTAATATCCGGGTACTTTTTGATGATTTCCGGCATTGCCTTCAACAAGTATGTGATGCCTTTTTCCTCACTTAAGCGGACGCCAAGTCCTATGACAGGCCCATTTCCGTTAATCCCGATTTCGATCCTTTTTTTTTGTTTGTCCACTGAAACGGAATAGTTCAACGTATCAATGCCGTTGAGGATAGTCATAATCTTCCGGGGGGATATTTTTTCATATTTTACAAGGTCCAGTGAAGTCGGCACGGATACGCCCACCATCCTGTAAACAAAATGAGAAAGCAGCCACTCGGCGAACATATATCTTCTCTTATCAGGGAACTCCCTTGAATGATCAGTGTGGATGATTGATTTGACCCCGGACAGTAGTGCGCCGAGTGTGCCGTCGATCAGAGGTTGGGTGTTGTGCGTATGAATAACGTCAATTTTATTTTTCCGCAGTATCTTCGACACTTTAAGAAAAGAGAGATAATCAGTTCTGTCCTTTTTTTGAGGCAGGAGCATGACATCTATCCCCAGCTTTGTGACTTCGGGAACCAGCTCCCCCAGGTCGCGCAGACAGAGGACGGAAATATCGAATTTCTCCCTGTCTATAGTTTTACAGAGAGTGACTATGACCTGCTGAAGGCCTCCGATTGCGAGATCATGGGTTATCTGCATCAGCCTTATTTTTTTATAGTTCAGTCCTGACGTCACTGTTCTGTTCCCTCCTTACTGCGCATGGGTACTTTGCTGAAATCGCCTTTTCAGAACCAGGAGCAGAGGCAATTTTTCCTTGATTAGAGGCTTCAGCGTGTTCTCATATAATTTAAGAGCGAGATAAGCAATGCTGTCGGGATAGACGAAAATATCGGCATGCTGCCTCACGTCGTTAGTAATCCTTGATTTCCATTGGGATTCCACCCCGAGAAAATCAATCCCCGACACGCCGGACCTGAAGATATCCTGAAGAGCATAGTTGAAGACATTTATTCCCGGGGTCAAATCCCGGTAATCGGCATCATAGGATGT
>CAWHNC010000103.1:0-17822 GCA_963830245.1 Nitrospirota bacterium | reverse complement strand
ACAGCCTGGACAAGACGAAGAAATCGAGCGCCTTGGCGGGGGAGAGTCTCTGACGCACTATCTTTTTAAGGTAGCGATTAGTGAATTAAGCTCGACTCTTCTAAAAATAAAAAGGTATGCTGATATTCCAATTAATATCCAAAAATCTATCATTGAGAAGAAGTTTTCCTATAATGGAAAAAACTACTTTGTGGATGTTTTCTGCGAATTCGCCTCGAATGGGTCTTTGGAACTTAAATGGGACGGCAGGCTGGGGATGGAAGTTAATTATCAGCACGCATTGGAAGAAGAAAAGATAGGAGTTCTCAAGGAGTTGGAAATCCCTGTTGTTGAGATCAGCATAAGCGACAAATTCATATACAGGGTGGAAGACGAAAATAGCACTCCGGCGTTGGAAAGACGTTATATAGATTTTATTAAAAGAAATTTGTCCGAATACATGTTTGTGGAGCTTTTGAGCAATCCAAGCACAAAAGAATTTCTGAAAAAAGAAGTAAAATATCTGAATCAAAAAGTTTCAGACCTCAGTTCGCAAATATCTAAGGCCGGTAATGAGTTGGCTGCTGTTAGTAAAAAAAATAACGAACTCGGCCAAGAGAACAATAACCTCCAGGATAAAAATAAAGAACTAAAATCACTATTAGAAAAGAACGGTGAAGAATTGACCGACATCAAAAACATGGGAGTTTTTAAATTCGGTTTCTTGAAGTTTAGGGAATTTGTAATCAAGAAATTCGGTTGAATAATCCAATTAAAAACCACTGGGATTGCCAGTAGTTTTTTGATCCTCTTAAAGTTTTGGGTTACTTAACCTTGCTCAAAACAAATTTTTCGATACTCTCCGCAGCGGACAATGCTTCACTGGCTTCTTTCTTGGAATAATCCACCGGCATGTCCAGAGGGTAGCGGGTCTCGATATAATAATCGTTCAGGAGGACGCATTCCTCTTCCAGTTCATCAAAGTCCGACTTTATCTTCTTGCATTCGTTGAGTAGCTTGACGAGATCATGGATTTTCTCCAGCTTAGCATTGCTGAAAATGAGGAACCCTTTCAGATATTTCTCGGCCATCTGCTGTGAAAGAAAACAGGTCGTGCCGTAATAGCCGCCTTCTTCCAAAACAACCTTTGCCGATTTGTAGTCGTCGCGGGCTTTTTTGAACCATTCCTCAGCAAGGACTTTTCTATTATTCTTTGGCATAGACCAATTTGCCTGAATTCAGGATATCGAGAATAAAAGGGTCACCCAGCTTCCTTCTTCTTTCCGTCTCCGCCGGAGTGTATACCAGAATATCGATGGGCACTTCCCGGTCGATCAGCAGACGGGACACCTCCCGCTGCCTTTGCCGCCTGGGTTTTGTTGTTCTCTTGATGATGAAGAGATCGACGTCACTATCAGGCGTTATCTTCCCAGTCGCAAAAGAACCGAAGACAAAGATTCTGTCCGGCTTGTATTTGTCCCTGATCCGTTCGACGGATTTTTTTACTTCCCTATTGAATAATTCTTTACGGCTCACAATAACCTCTTGAAACAAACTCGCTGGCGCGGCGCATCAACGCTCTCAGTGTAACACCGTATTTATGAACTGAAGTACAAGTCTTTCCACCGAATGACTTTCCGGGTGAGTTCTTTTCTGGCAGACTTGATTTCAGCCTTTTCAATTCGTGAAAGCTGGGAGGTATCGCTTTCAACAACGGTCTTGTGAAATATGTCCATTAACTCTTCTTCCGGAGCGTCTTCAGAATATTAACCAGAGCGTCTTCCGGTATAGCTAATGTTTTGGCAGGCATAATATTACCTCACATAAGAGATTTCTTCTGCATTATAACAAAAATATTAAAAAACTGGGGACAGCGACCGTTTTTATATATATAATTCCCTGTCTGCCCGCCCGGTTTACTTATGCTCACCATACGGGGTACAATATAATTAAAAGGGGGATCGGATCATGACGAAGTCTGAAACCATACGGGCAAGAGTGGAGCCTAGCTTAAAGAAAGGTGCAGAAGGTATTTTTAAAAAGTTAGGATTGTCCAGCACGGAAGCAATCACCCTTTTTTACAGCCAGGTTATTTTAAGAAGAGGACTTCCGTTCAATGTCGAGATACCGAACAAGGTGACTGCCGACACGCTTCGGAAGTCTCGCCAGGGGAAAGAACTGCATCCCTTTAATAGCCTTGACGAGTTATTAGCTGACCTGGAGAAATAGTGCTCAAAGTCCAACGTACGACCCAATTTAAGAGGGACTTTAAAAAATTAGTAAAACAGCATAAAGACATTAAAAAGCTCCGAGAAATAATGCAGCGACTTCAAAACGAGGAAGTGCTTGACCCAAAGCACAATGACCATCCTTTAACTGGAGAGTTTAAAGACTTCCGGGATTGCCACATAGAACCGGATTGGATTTTGATCTATCGAATAGTAGCAGATACGATTTACTATGAGAGGACCGGAAACCATTCAGACCTTTTTAAGTGACAGCGCCTTACGCCGGCAGCATCCTGACACGATATCTTTGTAAATAAAAGTGTCAGGATAGGTAAAACTAGGGACAGCGACCGTTTTTATGTATGGGATAAAGGCAGAAACACCAGGGCTAAGCCCGGAAGGAGATGGGGATTATGAAAGCCAAGGCGGAAACAATAACAACAGATGAGGAATATTATGATAAAAAAGGTGTCCTTGGCGAGATCGTAGATGGGGACATTGCCATTAGTCTGGATGAGGCGCTTTCAAAGGATATTGCAAAAGGCAAGCGGAGGCGGAAGCTGCAAAATGTTACTATTAAACTTGACCCGCTTTATCTTATTTCTATCAAGAAGGTGGCAACGAAAAAGGGCATCCCGTACCAAACTCTGGTGCGGCAATGGGTTGCTGAAAAGATTCGAAAAGAACTGAAGATCTCGTAAGTAAGACAATTTCTCATTACTATGTAGAACCGAGGTAATCTATATTTCCGGCGGCGAAAAGAGACTTGTCATCTTGCCGATTTGTAGTCGTCGCGGGCTTTTTTGAACCATTCCTCAGCAAGGACTTTTCTATTATTCTTTGGCATAGACCAATTTGCCTGAATTCAGGATATCCAGAATAAAAGGGTCACCCAGCTTCCTTCTTCTTTCCGTCTCCGCCGGAGTGTATACCAGAATATCGATGGGCACTTCCCGGTCTATCAGCAGACGGGATACCTCCCGCTGCCTTTGCCCCCTGGGTTTTGTTGTCCTCTTGATGATGAAGAGATCGACGTCACTGTCAGGCGTTATCTTACCAGTCGCAAAAGAACCGAAGACAAAGATTCTGTCCGGCTTGTATTTGTCCCTGATCCGTTCGACGGATTTTTTTACTTCCCTATTGAATAATTCTTTACGGCTCACACCTAATCAGTCGCCGTCCTTTTTTTTAGAGGCGTCGATGGCTTCCCTGACAGCAGCGTTAAGCGTCTTGGTAATAGTGTCGCAAAGCTCCTGGTCGCCGCCGCATAAAAACTCAACGACGCAATAGTTGTCCGGACCTATTGGCCCCAACTGCTGGCCCAGCATGAACGGCACTCCGCCGCCCACACAAGTTTCCATGTTAAAACTACCCTCAAGAATGGTTTGATCAATGCCGCTGTCGAGCCGTTGCCTGAGAGGCCTGCCGAGCCTGTCGTCTTCGTCGTGTTTGTTCATGTCTTTCTCCTTCTCGTTCTCCATGCCCAACCCTCCGAACGATTTCTTTTCTTAGCGTAGCACTCAATGCAGTCTCCCGGCCAGCGCATTTTTTATCTTTTCGGCGCTGAACTGAAGGGCGGCGCGTTCCTCTTCAGACATATCCGGTTCCAATATACGGCTTACGCCATGGCGGCCAAGCACGCACGGAAGCGATAAGGTCACACCGTAATTTTTGTTGTAGGCGCCGATAGGGATTACCGCATTCTCATTTCGCAGTATTATCTCGGTGATTCGCGCACAGACCATCCCTATCCCATATTGACTCGCATTATTTCCCTCGATAATCGTGATGTTGGCAAACCGCACTTCGCGCTCCACTTCCGCGCGAAACACCTCGGGCGTCAAATTGCATTCTTCGAGCATATTACAATACGTTACACCCCGGGCACGTACTGACGACCACAGGAACACCTCGGATGTTCCATGCTCACCCACTACAAGCGCCTCGATGGAGGCAGCACTCACAGACAGCTTCTGCCCCAGATGAACACGGAAGCGCAGGCTGTCCAGATAAGTGCCTGTACTCACAACCCGGTCGTGCCCGGCTACATGTCGTGCAATGTCTGCCAACGGCTCGGGCGGATCTGTAACCACTACTATCACGGCCTCCGGCGCATATTTCACTATCTGGGGGACAATCTCCTCATAGATTTTAGTGTTCGCGTCCATCAATTTCAGACGGCCCGCGGGATCGTTACGGTCAATAGCGCCCCCCGTCTTCTCATTAACCCCCGAAGTTATCAGTACGACAGCAGCACTTTTCAGGTCTTCATAATCTCCGTCGCGAACATCTACGGTAGGGGAAAGCGGCGTTCCGTACAGCATGTCTGTAGCCACTGCTTTCGCGCGCGAGCGCGTCCTGCTGACCAGCACGATCTCCCGTGCGCATCCGCGCACGATGGTTGATAATGTAATTGCCGCAGCCACGGCGCCGGCGCCAATGATTCCGATTTTCATAATGACCTCCTGAGAAATTTCTGCATAGAACGGCAAGTTAAAGCCGGAGATGAATACCTATCTTTAATTATAATTCCCGCATAATGTAATTTTCTCATGTGATCCATTTTTGTCAAGCTGCATCTGTTTGTAATGCCATTTTTTGTCTGGCTCGATAGACGTTGACAATTCATCGTTTAGGACATAAAGTTTAGTTAATAGGTCGATAAAACATTGCCGTTCCCCGGAATATGATGAATAAAAAAATTTCCGCTCATTCCAGTGATCGTCATTCATCTCTGGGCTTCTGATACGACAACAAGGAGGAAATATGGAATCAACGCAACTTATGGGTATCGGCATCCGGGCCTCACGCATTGCCCTCGGCACCTGGGCCATCGGCGGCTGGATGTGGGGGGGGACCGATGAAGAGGAATCGATCCGCACGATCCACGCTGCCCTTGACCAGGGGATCACAGTGCTTGACACTGCGCCGGTCTACGGGTTCGGCCGCTCTGAGGAGATAGTCGGCAAGGCAATTGCCATGCGCGGCGGCCGGGACCGTATAATCATCGCCACCAAGGTCGGACTGGAGTGGCAGGAAGGAAAGGTCTTCCGCAACTCTACACCTGCCCGGATAGCCGCAGAGGTTGAAGATTCCCTTCGCCGGCTGCAGACCGACTACATAGACCTCTACCAGGTCCACTGGCCTGACCCGCTCGTCCATTTCAACGAGACTGCTGCCGCCCTGAATAGCCTTTACCAGGCGGGGAAGATCCGCGCCATCGGGGTGAGCAATTATTCCCCTGAGGAGATGGAAACCTTCCGACAGGCTGCGCCGCTTGCCGCATGTCAGCCACCGTACAACCTGTTCGAAAGACAGATCGAGCAGAATGTGCTCCCCTACTGCCGGGAACATAACATCGCTCTGCTCACTTACGGCGCACTCTGTCGCGGCCTGCTCAGCGGTAAAATGAAGCCTGCCATGCAGTTCGAGGGGGACGACCTGAGGAAAATCGACCCTAAATTCAAGCAGCCCCGCTTCGGCCAATATCTTGACGCAGTCAGCCAGCTCGACCGGTTCGCACTCGAGCGTTACAGCAAGGGAGTGATGCCCTTAGCAGTACGCTGGATTCTCGACCAGGGGTCCGACATTGCCCTCTGGGGGGCGCGCCATCCGCAGCAAGTGGCAGCGATCAGTGAAGTGATGGGATGGAGGCTAACGCCTGACGACAAGAAAGAGATAGACCTCATACTGAGGGACGCAGTCTCCGATCCCGTCGGCCCGGAGTTCATGGCGCCGCCAGCCCGGCAATCGGCAGAGGAACATGCGAAGTAGAAAAAGACTGACTGAATAATAGGAGGAGCGGGGGTGAAATCATGAACAACGTGATGCTTGTCAGTCGTCGTGGTTTTCTCAAGACAATGTTTTCGGCAGGGGCATTGATCATATGCTCACGCGTCTTTCCCGGCAAAGCATTTGAGGCAATGGCCGCTATGGAACAATGGTATCCCAGCGTGTACCTTGGAATCGAGCCGGACGGCACGGTTATCATCATCGCCCATCGCTCGGAGATGGGGACTGGGATCCGCACGGCGTTGCCGATGGTGGCAGCCGATGAGCTTGACGCCGACTGGAAGCGGGTCAGGGTCGAGCAGGCAATCGGTGATCCGAAGTATGGTGACCAGAATACTGACGGCTCCAAATCGATCCGCGATTTCTATACCCCCATGCGCCAGGCGGGTGCGACGGTGCGGCTAATGCTGGAACGAGCCGCCGCGGCAACCTGGGGCGTACCGGTTGCTGAATGCCGGGCGCGCAACCACCGGGTTGTGCATAGCAGTGGCCGGACCCTCGGCTTTGGCGAACTGGTAACTGCTGCCGCGAAGCAGCCGGTGCCCCGCAAGGAAGAGTTGCGCTTCAAAACGCCGGACGAGTTCCGCTACATAGGCCGTGGTGTGCCGATCATCGACCTCGCCGACATCTGTAACGGGAAGGCCACCTACGGCATCGACGCCCGGATGCCGGACATGGTGTATGCGTCTATCGAGCGGTCTCCGGTTATCGGCGGAACGTTAAAATCGCACAGCGACCAGGAGGCGCGCAAGGTCAAAGGAGTGCTGCAGACGGTGGTGATCGAAGCGGCCAAACCACCCTATGCGTTCCAAGCGCTGGGAGGGGTAGCGGTAATTGCCGACAGCACCTGGGCATCACAGCAAGGAAGGCAGAAGCTTAAGGTAACCTGGAATCCGGGAGACAACGCAGGCTACGAGTCTGACGCCTACCGTAAGTCATTGATCGAGACTGCGCGGCAACCTCAGAAGGTGGTCCGTAATATCGGTGATGTGAACACCTCATTCGCCGAGGCAGACTCGATTCATGAGGCCGAGTATTACGTCCCGCTGCTTGCCCATGCCCCGATGGAACCACCGGCTGCAGTGGCTGACTACAGGAACGGCAAAGTAACGGCCTGGGCAGCGACCCAGAACCCTCAGGCTGTCCAAGATGCGGTCGCCAAGGCGCTGAAGATTGACAAGCAGAACGTAATCTGCCATGTGACACTCCTAGGTGGAGCCTTCGGCCGGAAGTCCAAGCCCGATTACGTGGTGGAGGCGGCGATCCTGTCAAAGAAAGTCGGCAGGCCGGTGCAGTTAACCTGGACCAGGGAGGACGATATCCGGTTCGATTATTACAACAGCGTGGCTGGAATGTATTTCAAGGCCGCGCTCGGCAGCGACGGCAAGCCGACTGCATGGCTGCAACGGACGGTTTTTCCACCTATCAGATCCATTTTCGACGTTGATGCCGTCTATGCCGACCCGGGGCCCCTTGGACAAGGGTGGGTGGACATACCATTCGACATCCCGAACCTGCGCGCAGAGAATGGCCCGGCAAAGGCCCATGTCCGTATAGGCTGGCTGCGGTCAGTAGCCAATATATACCATGCATTCGGCGTCCAGTCTTTCATAGATGAACTCGCCGCCCTGGCGGGCCGTGACCGGATTGAGTATTTCCTCGACGTACTGGGTCAGCCGCGCACAATCGACTTCAAGGCCGAGGGGACAACCAACGCCAACTACGGGAAACCGCTCGACCAGTATCCATGGGAAACTGGTCGCCTGAGGCGAGTGATTGAAGTGGTGGCAGAGAAGTCCGGCTGGGCAAACAGGAAGCCGGAAAAAGGGCGCGCACTGGGCTTTGCAGCACACCGGAGTTTCCTCACTTATGTGGCCGCGGTCGTGGATGTCCAGGTCGACGACCAGGGAAAGATCTCTGTGCCCCGTGTGGATGTGGCCGTGGATGCAGGGCGTGTGGTGCATCAGGAACGGGTGCGTGCGCAGTTCGAAGGAGCAGCGGTGTTTGGTCTGAGTCTTGCCCTTATGGGGGAGATAACAGCAACCAATGGCAGGGTCCAACAGTCCAACTTCAACGACTACCAGGTAGCACGGATCAGCGACGCTCCCAAAGAGACAAATGTGTACATTGTGCCGAGCGATGGCTTACCGGCCGGAGTGGGCGAGCCTGGAGTTCCCCCAATAGCGCCGGCGCTATGTAACGCACTGTTCACCATAACCGGCAAGCGCATCCGCCAGTTGCCTATTAAAAATACAAAGCTGACATGACGATAGCGCGACTTTCGGGAAGAGATCTGCATGTTGACTTTATACGCCTGGTCGAAGGAATTATTTGCATACTAAAAGGAGGATTCTATGATCTCACTTGATGTGAACGGAAAAAAGTATGAGGTAGATGCGAGTCCGGATACGCCCTTGCTCTGGGTAATTCGGGAGCAGTTAGGGCTTACCGGTACCAAGTACGGTTGTGGTGAAGGGTTGTGCGGGGCTTGTACCGTCCATATCGATGGTGACGCGATCCCATCATGCCAGGTACCTGTAAAAGATGCACAGGGGAAAAAAATCACTACCATAGAAGGGATTCCTGAGAGCCATCCCGTCAAAATTGCCTGGATTACCGATGACGTACCGCAATGCGGCTACTGCCAGCCGGGACAGATTATGCAGGCCGTGGCTTTTCTTCATAAGAATCCCAATCCGGGCGATTCGGACATCGACAATGAAATGGGAGGAAACATCTGCCGTTGCGGGACCTATCAGAGGATACGGAAGGCTATTCACAAAGCATCTAAAATGACGGCATAGGGAGGCAGGAAATGAGCGTTATCATTAATATAAGCCGTCGTGACTTTCTGAAGACCGGAGCCCTGATCGGTGGAGGGTTGATCCTCGGTTTTTCAATTCCTTTCCGGGCGGCATCCGGGGCAACAGTTGCAACAGCAGCACCGCTCATACCGAACGCTTTCATCCGCATCGGCGCTGACGATATGGTGACCATCATTGTCAACCATTCCGAAATGGGTCAGGGCGTATACACATCGCTTCCAATGCTCGTGGCCGAGGAACTCGAAGCCGACTGGACAAAGATCAGGGTGGAACCGGCGCCTGTAGATCCTGTGTACAATCATACTGCCTTCGGCATTCAGATGACCGGCGGCAGCAGCAGCACCTGGAGTGAATACGACCGGCTGCGCAAAGTCGGCGCCGCAGCCAGGGAGATGCTGATCGCAGCAGCAGCGGGTACGTGGAAGGTAGACAAAGCAAGCTGCCGCGCCGAGAACGGAAAGGTGATTCACAGCAGCGGCAAGTCACTCACCTACGGTCAGCTCGCAGACAAGGCCGCTGCAATGCCAGTGCCTCAGGACGTGACGCTTAAGGACCCGACGAAGTTCAAAATTATCGGCAGGCCTACGCTTCGCCTCGATGCCCCTGACAAGGTCAGCGGTAAAGCCGTGTTCGGCCTGGATGTGCGTGTTCCCGGCATGCTGACAGCAGTAATTGCCAGGCCGCCGGTGTTCGGCGCGAAAATCGTGAGCTTCAACGGAGACAAAGCCAGAGCAGTTCCGGGCATCAAGGAAGTAGTGCAGGTGCAGGCAGGTGTGGCTGTGGTCGCTACGGATTTCTGGCAGGCAAGAACTGGAAGGGCCGTCCTCGAGATCGTATGGGACAAAGGCCCCGGCGCGACGCTCTCGACAGAAGGCATGCGCGAACAATACTCAAACCTGGCCAAGACTTCCGGAACTGTCGCAAGGAAAGAGGGCGATCCAGCCCAGGCGCTTGCGAAGGCGGCAAAGCATATCAGCGCCGAGTATGAAGTCCCCTACCTTGCACATGCAACCATGGAGCCTCTGAACTGCCTGGTTGATCTGCGCAGCGACAGCTGCGAAATATGGACAGGCACCCAGTTCCAGACCGTCGACCGGGAAGCCGCAGCGCGCATCGCAGGGCTTAAGTCTGAGCAGGTCAAACTCCATACCACCTTCCTGGGCGGCGGGTTTGGCCGCAGGGCGAACCCCCGGTCCGATTTCGTTGTCGAGGCGGTCGATGTCGCAAAAGCAGTAGGGAAGCCGGTCAAAGTGGTCTGGACCCGCGAAGACGATATGAAGGGAGGCTACTACCGCCCAATGTGGTATGACCGTATAGCCGCAGGGCTCGATACAGATGGGAATCCGGTCGCCTGGCAACATACGATCGTCGGCCAGTCAATCTTAGCCGGCACCGCGTTCGAAAAGATGATGGTCAAGAACGGAGTGGACGGGACATCAGTTGAAGGCGCCCAGGACATTCCTTATAAAATCCCGAACATCCTTGTAGATCTCCACACTACAAAGATTGGTGTACCGGTGCTGTGGTGGCGTTCTGTCGGTCATTCTCACACCGCTTTTGTTGTTGAAAGTTTCATGGACGAGCTGGCACACGCAGCTGGCAAAGATCCTTATGCCTTCCGCCAAAGCCTGCTAGCCGGGCATCCACGTCATCTCGGCGTGCTGGAACTTGCCGCAAAGAAAGCGGGTTGGGGGAAACCACTTCCGCAAGGCCATGCACACGGAATTGCAGTGCACGAGTCATTCGGCAGTTTTGTCGCCCAGGTGGCCGATGTCTCGGTCAGCCCGGAGGGAAAGGTGCGCGTTCATAAAGTGTTTTGTGCGGTCGATTGCGGTATAGTGGTAAATCCATACACAATAGAGGCCCAGATGGAATCGGGAATCGTCTTCGGACTTTCTGCAACTCTTCATGGCGCAATCACACTCAAGAATGGCAGGGTCGAGCAAAGCAACTTTAATGACTATGAAGTGGTCCGTCTTGATGAGATGCCTGAAGTAGAAGTCCACATCGTGCATAGCAAAGAAAAACCCGGCGGCATTGGAGAGCCCGGGGTACCGCCTATAGCGCCCGCTGTCTGCAACGCGCTCTTCACCCTGACCGGCAAGCGCATCCGAAGCTTACCCATCAGGGCCGAAGAACTAAAAAAGGCATGAGGTCTTCCAAGATGAACCCTGCATTAAATTCCTGATGCAGCTAAACTGACCTTCACGCTGAAAACCGCATAATCCGTATGCGGTTTTCAGCGCTATCTGCAGAATTTTATCTGATGACGCCGCAAGCCACACGGGCGCCGCCGCCGCCAAGTGGTTGCGGGCTGTCGGAGTAATTGTCGCCGCCGGCATGTATCATAAGCGCCCGGCCCTTGAGATCATCCATTTTCAGGCGCGGGGCAAGTACAGGCATAGTCGCATTGCCCATAGCATCCACGTAGAGCGCCGGGAGGTCGCCCAGGTGTCCACCACCATAAGGGCCCTCATGTTTGCCCGTTCCGGCAGGGTCGTAGTGACCACCCGCAGCCATGCCCGGCATCTTTTTACCGTCTTTTTCGACCATGCCGCAATCAGCGTTTTGATGCAAATGGAAACCGTGCAAGCCGGGGGTAAGACCGCTCAGTTTAGGACTGAAAATAACGCCATAAGGACTTTCAGACGCGGTCACGGCGCCTATAGGCTTGCCAATCCCCGCGCTGTTGATCAGATCAACCTGTACCACCATGTCTGCTGCGTAAGCCGAAACAATACTCAAAAGCATGCAAAGCACAAACAATAACACCGTCTTCATGATCATACCCTCCTTTTTTTCACCCTTGCCGGCGATGAGACGCTCTTTAGAAATTGTACATCAAGACGGAGACGAAATCTATTCAGCTCGCCCTCAAGGCATCCACAATATTCATGCGTGAAGCCCTGACCGCCGGCAGCACGCCTCCCACAAAACCCATTATGAGCGAAAATAACATGGACTGATAAACAATCTTTATTGTCAGGGAGAAAGAGAATGCAAGCTCTGAAAAGGTCTGGAAATTCATGGTTGAAATCGTAATAAGCTGCATGAAGGAAGCGAAAAACAGCCCTGTGGCGCCGCCCAAAAGGCCGAGCAGCAGGGACTCCATGAGAAAAGCGGCGAGGATCTTTCGTCTTTGAAAACCGAGTGCCCTTAAGGTGCCTATTTCATTGGTCCTGTTCGCCACAGCCGCATACATGGTTATCATTGCCCCGATTGTTGCCCCTGTCGAAAATATTATGGTCAGTGAAAGCCCCAGAACTCTGAGGAACTTCGCCATGACCCTTGATTGCTCCTCATAATACACACTTTCCCTTTTAACTTCGATAGTCATGCGCGGGTCATTCTCAAGGCGCAACTTCACCTTATCGAAATCAGCGGCATCCCTCAACTTGAAAATAATCGAGGAATAGACCGGCCTCCGAAATGCTTGCATGAGCTGGTCCACATCTCCCCATATTTCGGAACTGAATCCGGTATTGCCGGCATCAAATATGCCGACTACCACCCAGTCTCGCATGCCGAAATGTAGCGATTCGCCCAGGCCCCCTCCCTGAACCGCCTCGCAATACTTTGTCCTGCCATAATTTCGGAGGAGCCCGCTCTTGGCATGCGGCCTGCCGCAAGTTTTACCTGCGGTCTCAGCAGGAGTGAATTTTCCGTGGTCCCCCTTATAACCACATTGGACGGTTTATTGCTGCCGCGTTTAGGAAGGTTTATAAGTACTACCAGTTCCCTGGCAACAAGACGGTTCCCGTTAACCCCTATAGCTATTTCAGGCTGCGTTTCGACTATGGAGGCTGAAAGCCTGTCAACTCCGCTCTGCACCTCCGAATCAGACCCCTTTCTGATAGCTATGCCATTATCATACGAGCCCGTATCTACAAGGGTTTTCTTCAGCCCCTCGGCAAGCATCAATATCGAGGCAAAAACAAATACTACAAGCGCCATGCCTAATATCGTAAGCACAGAAGTAAACCTTCGTGTCCAGAGGTTGCGGATACTGTATGAGAAAGGGATCCTTCCCATTTATCCTATGCTCCTCAGTCCGTCAGCAATGCGTATGTGAATGGAACGCCAGGCAGGCACAATAGCAGCGACCAGCCCAACCAGCAGCGCGGCTGCAATATCCATATAAATAGTTGTGGCTGCAACATTGAACACCGGGAAATAGTCGCCCATAGCTTCTCCGAATGCCCTGGCAACAGGATACGTGGCAGCTATGCCTGCTGCGCCGCCTATAATAGCTATGACCATTGATTCTCCTAATATCAGGCCGGCCAGGTGCGCACCGCCGAAGCCAAGGGTTTTAAACACAGCATACTCCCCAAGCCGCTCGCGGGCAGTCATAGCCATGGTATTAGCCATAACCGCCATGATAATAATAATTACCACGAAAGACACCAACTGGATAGCAACGACTATCGCCTCTGACATGGAGATAAAGCCGAGCGCAAAAGCCTTTTCCGTTTCGGTCAATGTCTCTGCAAGTGAATTTTTGAACATTTTATCTACTACCTGTGAGACCTCTGCTGCAAGGCCGGGGTTTTTTATGCCGATCATGTAGAAACCGACCTGGTCGGTTCTGGACGACGCAGCTTTTTTGAGAGTTTCATTGAGATAATCCCAGTGGAACAAGAATTCCGTTTCATCAGTGCCTTTGTCCCTGCCGTGGTAAATGGCACGCAGCACAAATTCCCAGTTGCCCGGGAAGATAGTCCCCTTGAGCGTAATTGTATCACCAATCTTCCAGTGGTATCTCTCTGCGATTTTTCGTCCTGCGAGGGCAGCCTTACGGTCCCGTATAAAAGCGGCCTGCTGGTCAGGGGGGATCACAAACTCGGGGACCAGCGAGAGATAATTTTTAGGTTCGACAGCAAAATTCGGGAAGAAGTGTTTCTCATCAATGTAAATACCGCCAAACCAGTTTGCACGGGCCACGGTTTTAACTCCCTGCACATGGCTAATCTGTTCCTCATACGAGAGGGGGAGCGTAAAGACCAGTGATATGGCATTCCTTGTGACAAGGCGGGTCGCCGAAGATGCCTCAACACCTGCATACCAGGCGCTTACAACTGTCCTGAGCAGGCCAAAAGCAAGTATGGCAACCGTAATACCGAGGATAGTGAGCCAGGTGCGGAGTTTATGGCGAAAGGCATTCTTAAAGATGAGTTTCAGGATGAACATAGGGTTTACGAATGAACAACTTGTGTATTCAGGCGCTCAGATTCGGAGCAGGTTTGGCTGATCCGATTGAGCAAAACCGCAGGCGTAGCAAAGCTACGTTGAGGATTTTGCGATTGAGCATCGGCCAAAAATGACCGGAGCTGAGATGCATCAATGCATAAGTCGTTCATTCGTAAACCCTTAATTCACCTTTTTCGAGATGCTTTATTACATGGGCCTTTTCAGCAGCGCGAGGGTCATGCGTTACCATGACAATCGTTTTGCCCGACTCGGCATTCAGGCGTTCCATCAAGTCAAGTATCTCTCCTGCGGAAACACGGTCAAGATCACCTGTCGGCTCATCGGCTACCAGCATGGTCGGGTCGGTTATTACAGCGCGTGCGATGGCGACACGCTGCTGCTGGCCGCCGGATAGCTGTCCCGGGTAGTGGTCCATTCTGTCGTCAAGCCCCACGATTGAAAGAGCCATCTCCACATGTTCGCGCCGCTCAGTCCGCGAAAGCCCGGTCAGCAGTAGCGGCAGCGCAACATTCTCGAAGGCAGTCAGTACAGGGATAAGATTGTAAAACTGAAAGATAAAGCCCACATTGTCCGCCCGCCAGCGGGCGAGCTGAGTTTCGGTCAGGGCCGTTATATCAACGCCTCCCACTTTGATAGTGCCTCTGTCAGCCTTGTCAATGCCGGCAATAAGATTGAGCAGAGTGCTCTTGCCGGAGCCGGAGGGTCCCATGAGGGCCAGGAACTCCCCTTCTTTGATATCAAATGTGAGGTCGTTCAGCACAGGCACTATTTGCGAGCCCTTATGGTATGATTTGCTCAGATTATTTATTTCAACAATCGCGCGCGGCTCTGCTTCCATTATAACAACCCCATAAAACATACGGTTTCGCAAAAAGCTCCAGAGGCAAGACGCGCAAATCCAGAGGAATGAGGCGTACTTGTTGGTACGCCGCAGTGACGAGGGATGCGGCGTAACGCAGCATATGGGGCTTTTTGCGAGACCGTCATCTATTTTTCTGCAACTTTTATCTTAGAGCCATTTTTTAATCCTGATGGCGGATTGGCAACTATTTTGTCCCCCGCCTGCACGCCGCCGGTCACCTCCAGCATGTCGCCTCTCTTCGCACCAATCGTCACCGCAGCCTCTATCGCCCTGTGACCACTGATAAGAAAAACCACCTTCCGACCATTACGACTTACAACAGATGCAGGGTTAAGAGCTGTGAACGGAGTTTGGTCATCCTGTCCCGCCGGCCTGGAGAGAAATGCAACTTTAGCACTCATTTCCGGCAAGATCCGTTTGTCTTTGTCAATAAAACCTACCTTAACCAATACAGTCGCCTTGCTCCGGTCAGCGGTAGGGACAATCGTGCTGACCTCTCCCCTGAAGCGGGATTCCGGCAACGCATCGAGCTGAATCACAGCAGGCTGTCCCACCCTGACCTGCTGCAGGTTTGATTCGGAAACATCAGCTTCAACTTCGAGCGAATTCATATCAGCAATAGTCACCACTGCGGCCTTCGCATTTACAGCAGCCCCTATGGGGGTGACAATATCACCTACATCGGCGTCTTTTGTTAAAACCACTGCATTGAAGGGCGCTCGCATCAGCGTGTATTCAATAGCAACGTTCGCGCCATTCACAACAGCAACAGCAGCCCTTATGCCGGCCTTGGCGCCTTCCACCGCAGCTTTTGCCTTCTTGTATCTCGCTTCAGCAGTGTCATAGTCAGCCTGGGCCACATACCCTTTTGAGAGCAGGTCCCTCTGTCTGTTCAGCGATACCGTTGCATCAGTTAATTCCGCCTTAGCCTGTTCAAGGTTTGAGCGGGCAACATTAAGATTGGCAACAGCCTGGTTCTTCTGAGCAGTAACGTCCTCGTTCTCAAGACGCGCGATAACCTGCCCTTTTTTCACTACACTCCCTTCCTGGACACCAAGCCATACCAGGTTGCCGGTTACCTTCGGAGCAACAGCAGCTTTGTGTTGGGCCACAACATAACCGCTTGCATTCAAAAGGGTAAAGGCCTGAGACTGGTACATCTTGGACACTGTTAACGTCTCTACCTCTAACGCAGGGGAAGAGTCCCCTGAGTATAGTAGAAACAACAAGACAAGAAGCGCAACCACTGCCGCTACCAGGACAGGCGGGATCCTGCGCTGTGAGCGTTGTGGCTTTTCAGCACTCTTTTGTATCTTCAACTTTGAGATATTTTCCTGGGCCATTGTCACCTATTATATCAAAGGTCATCAGTTAATAGGTTGCGTGTCGGATATTGGTTAGTCGGCTACCGGATATTGCCTGTTATTGACCGGTACGCCTGTCTTCTAAAGCATAACTTGTAACCTTTCCGTAGTAATCTACGACTAAAATATCAAGAGCAAGGAAACCCTATTCTCACTGTATATGAAAAAAAAGTGTCCTCCTGGTCGGGCCCGGAGGGAGGAGGTGCAAACCCTCTGCTCCGGGCGACCCCAAAGGGGCGCAGTTGATATTTGTCCTATGAGTCATTTATGAGTTATTGTACAGCGAAGAAAGAGGGATTACAGAAATCTTTCTCATTATTTTCAGGGGTGCGGCACACATTGGACGATCGGGACGACGATGAGATAATCAAAAGCATTCTGAAAGGTAATGTAGACGAGTTCGAAGTTATTTTAAAGCGGTATGATCAATATATATTTTATATTGTGTCAAAGCATTTACCGCGGGAAATGGTTGAGGAAGGGGCCCATGAAGTCTTTATCAGGATTTATAAGGCCTTGTCGTCTTACAGGGCCGAGGCGCCTTTTAAGTATTGGATCTCGAGGATAGCCGAGAGATACTGCTATGATTATTGGAGAGAACAATACAGAGCAAAAGAAATACCCATGGCCTCTCTGACGGTTGATCACAGCCAATGGGTTGAGACAGTCATATCAGAGCAATCTCAGAAACATTTTGAAAAAGAAGAGCTGCTCAGGGAATCAAAAGAGGTATTGCAGTGGGCCCTGAATAAGTTGACGGCGGAGGATAGGATGGTAATAACATTGCTATACCTGGAGGAACTGTCGGTAAAAGAAGCTGCCGATCTGTTGGGGTGGAGCGTTATCAATGTTAAAGTGAGGGCACACCGTTCAAGGAAAAAGCTTCGCAAGATAATATCCTCATTGTTAGGGCAGGAAGGGGGCAACAATGAAAACACATGATGCAAAAGCAGAGAAGATTGAAAAAACCTTGAAGGCCGCTTATAGCAAACGCAGCGAGATGAGAGTTAGGCCGGAATGGGAAAGAGACGTGATGTACCATATCCTTAGCCTCCATACAGTCCCGTTGCGGACTGATACCATCTGGGATGCCCCCGCCATATGGAGAACAGCAACTGCAATCTGCCTAGGTGCGCTTATTATGCTGGTCTTCACATACATTAACAATATCGGTCCGGAATATGAGGCAGCGCGCTTAATGCTTGAAGATCCTTTGGGATTTACATTTGCCCAGCTTTTGTTCCAATAAAAGAGATATATGTGATGGGTAATAGGTAATGGAGGTCTAACTATGAAGAAATGGAAAACCTGGTTGGTAATAGCAGCGGTATTCGTGTCAGGGGTTATCATAGGTTCCGCCGGTGCGGGATTATATATGAAACACAGAATCGGCGGTATCCTTCATGAGGGCATGCCGGCCGTGCGGAAGGAAATCATGAAGAAACTCACTACCGAGTTAACCCTGACAGTGGACCAGCAGGATGAGATAGATGAAATCGTAGAGGATACGCAGTTGCAGCTCCAGCAGCTTCATGCCCAATACCGCCCGCAAATGGAGAAC
>CAWHNC010000102.1:0-7528 GCA_963830245.1 Nitrospirota bacterium | reverse complement strand
ACAGTTGCCGGTCATCAGAGGGTATCAGCATTAAAGCACCTATGTTTTTTAACTCCTCCAGAATTCTGTAAACTGTAGGCAAACCCAACGGAGCAATATCCTTGCTCAGTTTCTGATAAACCTCACGCGGCCCCATACGTCTGTTGTTCTTCAAAAACAAAGCAATGACCGCCCTGCGTTTAGGGGTGATTTTCAAACCGTTCTGTTTGAGAAGATCCAGATAGGATTTCATATAAATGGAACTCACTTTCATTTACATTACCACAAGCCTTACTGCTTGTTCAAGATCATCACGTGATCCCTGAATTTATACAAAGGTAGAGGTGGAGTGGAAACTGTGGCTTGATTATCTTCGGCAAAGGAACTATCATGAAACGGTGAACAGTTGTCAGCCTATTTCCGTCTTGTTAACTGAAAAGTGAAAGGTGTCTAGACCTATTGAGACAGGAGACTATGCAAAGGTTGCCGAAAGGACAGCAAGGCTCGATATAAATCCACACGATTCCCACATGGGTGAGATAGATTGCGACCAGTGTCATAGAGGCCATCAACGATCTTTGCTTGTCTGCAGGCAATGCCATTTTCTATGAAAGTCCCTTAGTGCACATTATCATCTACTTGTCCCGATATAAATCGAATAAAACACATCACCGTCTGGACCGCACCGCCAGAACGCGAAAGTTGGAGTTGGAGTTGCGGCGGAGGAGACAGCCCTCAAGGCCATTGCCGAAACGGAACAGCCACCAGGTCGACGGATTATTAACGACCGCCTTTGACGACCATACCCACCTGCCGCTAACATGAAACTCAGAATAAGCTCCACCCGGCTCGGATTTATCATATAGGTTCATCATCTCCTCAATTGTCGGCAGACGCCATCCGCCTCCGGCAAGGCTTAAATTGCGGACATACTCCTCTGCCTGATAATGATCCATCAGCTGATCAGGGGCAGGCACCCATTGGAGCCCGTATTCTGCGTCATCAATAACCCCATCTTTGAAAGTGAACCTCATATCATCAGCGGCATGGAGGACAGACACAAATGACAAAAGAAACAGGCACGCCAAAATCCCCTTGAT
The DNA here is from genome assembly GCA_963830245.1 of Nitrospirota bacterium. GTDB lineage: Bacteria > Nitrospirota > Thermodesulfovibrionia > Thermodesulfovibrionales > Dissulfurispiraceae > JADFXI01. The sequence goes on along the minus strand of CAWHNC010000102.1, from coordinate 6,449 downwards.
CAAGCTTCGCATATAAGGTCTCCTTTAAAAGATAATGTGTTATTAAATTCAATATTAGCTAATACCATTTTTTTATGCAAGCGGCCGAATTACTGTTTGTCACCAAATCACAATCATGTCTAAGGGGGCGCCGATTTTAATTCCCTGAAAAATGTCTGTTCCGGGATGTGGAGTCTCGTACAGGTTTTTAGGTGATGCGTCACGGTATTTTTCACAGAAAAGGCTGCGGTGCTTTATTGATTACGGAAGAAAGCTTCATTTATCAGAGGATTTTTTTTGCGCATTATAGGGATTACATATTAACAGGAGCGACTTATAAAATCTGTTTGTTATGACCGGCATAAAACAGTTATTGCAATCCAAAACTCCCGTTGATAACAGGAAGCACTTGATTACTTGATCGAACCCTGGCGGAGCAGTGCCTCGCGTCTTCTTGTCCGAAGATTACAGGGCGCAATACGAGTAGTGGCATGCCAGGCGAACCGTGGCTATATCGTTAGGTCCAGGGGAGGTATTGTTTTAATCAACTCCGGCCAGACAGATGAAGCTGGCTTGTCAAAGATAAACTTTGCGTGGGCTTCGGTGACAAACCAGTCGTTTCTTGCGATTTCGTGTTCGAGCTGTCCCGGATTCCAACCCGCATAGCCTGCGTATACACGGAATTGTTCATCATCTCCGGGATTATCGATCATACGTTTGAGATAGTCAGTATCTGAACTTATGTATATGTTATCGAATAGCTGTAGTGATCCAGCTGGTGGCGTTCTGGATCGCATTATCATCATTAATTGGGTTATTGTAACCGGCCCCCCCATGTAAAGAGGATCATGTCTTTTCAACAGACCCTTGATGTCGGGGAACACTTCTGAAAGTCCCACTTTGGTAGGATGGTTGATAATCACACCCGCAGCGCCATTCTTATCGTAGGAGATCAGGTAAATAACGGATTCCTTAAAGATCGGGTCTACTATATTTTTACTGGCAACGAGGAAAACACCCTTAGCAAGAGTGGGGCGGGTTGAGCCGGGATACCTGGCGCTGTGCCCGAATGAAACCACAATAAGAGAAATCGCAATAACTGCAAGAGCGGATATTGCTGATGCTCGCCTGCCCAGGAACTGTCCGCGTGCCGCGCTAATCATTAGATGCCTCATGAACATATCACTCATTATGCAATTTTCTGAATCTGTTTTTTACGATTTATAACCAACAGAATTTATGAGTCGGTCCGGTTAACGTGTACTCCCTAAAAGAAAGTAGTATCTAGTTATGTTATTGTTTTATAAGCACTCAATAACTTATAGCGGGCATCTTGCATCCTCTGCATGGCATCTCCGGCCTTGGCCATCTCTACTTTTATGTCTCCGACTCCAATACCGGGAATCGTCTCAATAGATTTGGCAGTCTCATCCTGGATCTTTGCGGCAGCGGTCAATACATTATTCAAAACTTCACTAAAAGCATTTGAAGTAGGGCCAACGGAAGGTTTCTGCACCTCAGGTGAGCCCGATATGCCCTGTGTGTTCTGTATACCGTTTACCACTATTTCTTCCATAATATTAGTATACCAGCTCCAGCTGTACTTCGTATCCATCCCTCGCATGCCGACATGGTATGTCAAGAACTCGTGTAGAAGCCCACTGGTTCAAAATGGCATCGCCGTCAAGGGGTCCACCAAGTAACCTCCATTTTGACTGTCTTTCCCAAACATGGAGACAAGCCTCTTAAGGATGTAAGCGAGTTGGAAGATAAAGCATTTACTTGTCACGCTGTCAAATTTCTTGACAATATCGCCATTTTCTGCTGTAATTCGAGAAGCTTGTTAATAGCATTTTGGGGCTATGAAAGGAAACACTCAGTGACAAGAATAGAATTCGCTATAATCTGTTTCTTTTCTTTTTTTTGTTTTGCAATCGCCGTCACCGCAGACTCTTCTGAAGAAATATCTTCGATACAGAAGTTTAAAATTTCGTCACTTGAAGAAACGTATTTAAAAACTCGTGATGACCTCATCCGTAAATTTTCGAAAGCATCTGCTGAAAGTGACGATAACCAGGCTCTCATGGAGTTAGAGAAACAATTAAGAACAATAATAGGAGCAATAAATATAGACGGGGTTCCAAAACAAGGAAAAATAAACTTGATAACACTCTTTCCAGAACTTGGTTTCGGACAAGTCGATGGACTTAGATTCGATTCTGACAGTGAATCCTTATTTGTCACGACAGGAGCATTGTTAGACAAGTACTTGGATAATCATCCAAAGCTTTCAAAGAACTTAAATGAACTTTCGAAAACCGATGATTTTTATAGGCTCGTTTTCAGTTCAGACGCAATGGTTATTAAGTATGCGAAAATTCCAGTGAACTGTCCAAGTAGTCAATATTTAGCTTATTCTTTTCTGGGATTAACTGCTCAGGATATTGGACCTTTTATACCACGGGAAATTTACGTCTTTGTTACTAAGGGCAATAAAATACTATTGGTCCATGCTCCCTCGATGATCGCCATATCCGATATTTCCGAATGTAAGAGTACGTGGGACAAATATGATAAAAAAAGGTCAGAGGCATATGACGCTTACCGAGCTTCTAAACTCAAAGATCAGAACGCGTTTAATGACTCCATTAGATATGATGAGCAAGGATTTTTAGCTTATCGTAATTGTTATGGTATAGAGACAAAGAATCAACAGTTCTTCATAGCAATAAAGAGACAGGCTCAATCAATAGTTGATCGCTTGCTGAAGGATTAAGTGAAAAAGCAAGCCCAACAATGGCATCCAGACGGACGCTCTACCGCTCACGCTGCTGATGCCTGGCGTTAGCATTATATATCTTACTCAACAGAATTATTACGATGTTCCCGGTGTTGGTTTTAAGTAGGAGCTGGGCTGCGCAGAGCGATCTTTGTAGATTGAAGAACACCACAGATTGAATAATGGCCTGGAGCGCGGAGTAGAAACGGTAATTATTACTTTGGCGGAATGTCTACAGTGAGATGTTGTCGGTGAAAACGCATCACTGCTTCTCTCGGCCTGATAATAAGATTTCCTGCGCTAATGGATAGTCAGTATTTGCGTTTACAAATGTTGTCAACACAAATGGTTGACGGATATTGTCTGCGAATGCCGGACATACAAAGTGCCGCTGTTCATTAAAAGTAATATAGCAGAGATCTACGGTAGAAAAATAAATCAGTATCCGGCCATTAAGTAAAGTGGGGCAATGGGAATGGCAATGAGGGAAAGCTTTTTGTTTTTGTTATTCATGTGACATAATACGCAGGCGACAACCGTACACTTGTCGATTATGCAAACTATTAAAGGGAGATAAAGCGATGAAAGGGATTCTTATCTGTGTGGGTATTTTCTTGTTCTGGTTATTGTTGCAGCTTGTGATATTGCCCAAGATGGGTGTAAGCACCTGACTGGCACAGAGCAAGGGCCCGTGTGAGTCCAAAGCGGAGAAGAAATAAATAATCAGATGTTTGAATTTTAGCGGATTTGTCTTGATGAAGAAAGCTAAGAAGAAGGTTTCACTGCAGAATCATAGAAAGGTAAAGAGAAAAGGGGAAGGCTGAAAAGGTACAAAGGGGAAAGGAAAAAACTTCCTCCAGTCAGAAACATCTCCATCCGGGCAGAGTCTTTGCCCGAAACGCGAATATTTTCGTTTTCTTCCTGCAACACTCACCTGTGGTATACTGAACAAAAATGTGGAGTATAAATAGTATTTAGCTAAACGTCTCTCAATGAGGTAATTAGTGTAATGAGGATTCGAACTTCACAAATCCCATTGGATATCGTTGTTATCCTGGTCTGCGTTATTGCCGTATTTGTCACGCTGACCTATCCTAAATACCATCGTGAAATGCGAGCCGCTCGCGACCGTCTTTTAACGAGCAGCAATATTTTCAAAACAGATCATGGAGAAATCGAGTATTCAGTAAGAGGAAAAGGGACGCCGGTCCTGTTGTTACACGGGGCAGGGGGCGGTTATGACCAGGGTCTCTTGGGTGGTAAGATATACCTCGGACAAGATGGTTACAAATTCATCTCAATTTCACGTTTCGGTTATCTTCGTTCGCCAATTCCGGCGCAAGCTTCTATTAGAGCTCAGGCATCGCTGTATTGTGCTCTTCTAGATCGCCTGAATATAGAGCGCGTAATTATTGTTGGCGTATCTGCCGGTGGCCCGTCTGCCACGCAGTTTGCCAATGATTATCCTAAAAGATGCTCAGCACTGATACTGTTATCTGCGGTAAGTATGGCTCAAGCTCCCGGCGATAAAGACCCGTTTTACATCAGTATTATCCACCTCATCCAGCAATCTGATTATGCATATTGGGTTTTCACCAAGTTTTTGCAATCTTTCATCCTCAACCTTATGGGAATCCCTCCCGGGGTCTACCGTAATTTCAATCCCGAACAGAAAGGACTAGCTCAAGAGATGCTTGACATAATGTATCCCATGAGTCAAAGGTATGAGGGTACGCTAAACGATGGGAAAATGATCCAGCTTGATGATATATCAACAATGAAGATATCTGCGCCAACGTTAATAATACATGCCAAAGACGATGCGTTGGTGAGCTACGGACACGCCAGGAATGCCCACGAAAAAATAAGGCAATCAAAACTAATACTACTTGACACAGGCGGCCATGCAATGCTTTCTCAAATTGATAAAGTCAGGGAGTATATAAGAGGGTTTTTAAACGATATTCCAACTGGCAAGCGGTTGCTGCCGCCCGACAAGGGCATGCAGCGAGCGTCGGCACACGGAGGCAACACGAGGAGGTTGTAAGTGAAGAAAGTCACTGCGTTTGTTGGCACTGCTCGCAAGAAGCACACCTATTACGCGGTTCAGCGGTTCCTGAGTTCCCTCGCATCGCTCGGTGACGTGGAATACGAGATCGTCGCCCTCACTGATTACCGGATGGAGATGTGCAGGGGTTGCAAGCAATGCTTCCGCAAGGGCGAGTCGTTCTGTCCGCTGAAGGATGACCGGGACGTGCTCATGGAGAAGATGATGACGTCGGACGGGGTGGTCATCGCATCTCCGAACTACTCGTTCCAGGTCTCAGCAATCATGAAGACGTTCCTCGACAGGCTCGGCTTCGTGTTCCATCGTCCGCAGTTCTTCGGCAAGACCTTTACCAGCATCGTATCTACGGTGGGTCGAAGATAGTTAAGTACCTGGACTTCGTGGGCATGGGCCTTGGTTTCAACGTGGTCAAGGGAAGTTGTGTCACCGCCCTCGAACCGATGACCGAGAAGGAACAACGAGAGATCGACAGCCTTCTTGCCGCGCACAGCAGGAGGGATCAAATGTGAAGCCATCGACGTCCGTAGTGAATCCGGAACTTGCCCAGGTTCAGCCAAATGCCGAAAAGGAGAAAGTTATATCCTGACAGCCCGAACGCCTGAACCAGGAGGAATGTGCGGTAGGGCATTTGCTTCCATCCATCCAATGGCGTTTGCCATGCGATGGTCGGAAAAGATGGAGTGGGAGGCTGCTAATCACGTTAATGTCATTTGTCCGGACGGTTTCGTGACATACAAACTTTCGAGAATAATAGATTAGGCTGACAATCTTTTCTTCCTGAAACAAATATTTTCTGAACCTAATCTAATGGCGCAGAGTAGAAACGGAATTGCTCAGTTCCTGGATAACAAATCTCCGGGAGACTTATGCAGTCAGAAAACCATTTTTACTGGGCTTAGACTAATCGGAAATGATAGAATGATCGATGTTTTCCAGAAAAAAATTATAAAAATGGTTAAAATTAAACATGTATTTCAAAATAATTGGGAAAATACAGGAAATTGAACTCATTGCTACAGGATATGGAATAAAGAATTTGAACAGATTAAACAAGATATATGGAAAAGCCAACTGGAGAAAGTTAAAAGGCATTTGTCAGGTAGAATTGGAAGATGGCGCTGTTCTTGATGCCGAAGTGCACTGGTACGAGGGGCACGGCGTCGGGAAGAAAGAAATAAAAATAAAAAAATATTTATGAGGAGATAACTATGAGAAAACATTTTATGATATGCGTAGATAATCGCGGCTATAGCGCTTCGCTGGAGATAAGAAAACTATATGAAGTGTTGCTTGACAAGGCGGCAGAAAAACATCACCAGGTGAGAGTCATTGATGAGTCCGGCGAGGACTATTTATATCCCGATAAGTTTTTTGCACCTGTGCGACTACCTCATATAACAAAAGAAAAATTGGAATTGGTGACAGCCTAACATTCCAATTACCGAATCGGCATAAAACAGTGCCCGCCTGTGGTTAATTTCCCGCACTGACTTCTCTCGAAAATTCTCACTATTGTGACATGTTGACCTACGAGGACTCGTCGGTGAATCAGGTGCCCGTTGCTGAAAATGCCGGATCACTTTTTTTGAGGCACCTATCCATGAAGGTTTCTTTCGGTATTGT
>CAWHNC010000101.1:0-13694 GCA_963830245.1 Nitrospirota bacterium | reverse complement strand
ATGTTTTTGTACACCTTGACTCATCGTATTGCTGCTTAAAATAATCATCCCTATAACGGCCACGCCATACGGTATCGCTGTGACAAGCCAACCATAAGATAACCCTTTTATCCCGAAGGCCTTAACAATCGTTGGCAACCAGAAAGCAATGCCGTACAGACCTATCATCAGTGTGAAATAGATGGCGCACAACGCCCATACTTTTCCGCTTTTAAAAGCATCGATCAGTTTATGTTCGGTTTTATGCCTGTCTTCTGCCTCCAAGATTGTTTGCAAGCAGTGTTTTTTCTTCGGCAGTAAGCCACTTTGCTTCCTCAATGCTGCTGTTCAGATAAAAGATTACCCAAAAACCAACTATAATTGAGGGAATGCCCTCGGCAAGGAACAACCATTGCCATCCCATTACCCCCATGGAGCCTGAGAATAAATCCATGATCCACCCGAATATAGGTTGCCGACTACACCTGAAACCGCAATAGCCGCTACAAACCATGCGGTACGAGTCGATCGCAGCCTTGAAGGGATACCACAAGGTCAGATAAAAGATGACGCCAGGGAAGAAACCGGCTTCTGCTATGCCCAGGAGAAAACGCATGCCATAAAAAGACATTTCACCTTTCACAAAGATCATACAGGAGGATATAATGCCCCAGGATATCATAATCCTGGCAATCCACATGCGTGCTCCGAATTTCTTCAAAAGCACGTTGCTGGGAACTTCAAAAAAGAAATAACCTATAAAGAAAATACCTGCACCTGCAGCAAAAGCCGCATCACTCAATGACAGTTCCTTGAGCATCTGCAGCTTGGCAAAACCTACATTTACCCTGTCAAGATACGCCAGAATGTAACACAGAAAAAGAAACGGAATTAAACGAAGATCAACCTTGTGGTACGTCTGTACTTCAAAGCTCTCATCAGGTTTCATACTATTTAACCCTCCCCATTTTATGTGTTGACAAAATCCACCACAGAAAAAGTATTTGAGCTTGAATAAATCGGGGCAATTTGGCCTCCTTTCCCGGCACTCCCCGTGTTCTCTTGTCGTCCTCACGAACGATTAATGCGAAGTATACTCTTTATTGAGTGAAATTGGAATAAGCTAAAATAAGAATTAGTCTTGCTGAACTTATGCAGGTGTGGTCGCAGTCTATCGGTGCGTTACAGTTTTACAACAAACTTTTTGTGACGTGAAATATATGTTCACAAGCCGAAGAGTCAGATCAGGATAACTCCTCCATACAAGTCCACCTTTTAGCCGGGGTCTATTCTGTGACGGTAATTGTTCCTGTCATTCCCTCATGGCCGGTTCCGCAAAAATTATCGCAGTGAAAAGGGAACGTACCTACCTTCTGTGGCACGAATTTCAACCTGGTCACTTTCTGCGGCGGAATATCGGTGCGGATTCCAAGACCCGGACAATTGAATCCATGCAATCTGTCCAGTGACGTGAACTCCAGCACCACCGGTATCCCTTTCCTCACAGAAATGTCTTTGGGTGAATATACAAACCTCTTTGCCGTTATCTGGATAACCTGTTCTGTGTCGGCTGCGATTGCCAGGGCTCCCACGATCATCATGATGCAGGCAGCGGCAGCAACGCTGATAGCAAGGAATCTAGTTTTTGCCGATTTCATAGTTTCTCTCCTCTTACATCGAATTCAGTAATCCCGTATTCAGCCAGTTTAACCTTCGCTTCAATGCCGCGAAACCCCAACCCTTTATAAGGTGCGGCGTTATCCCACGGAATCGGCATCTTCTTTGGAACAGACCCGGGGGCAGGCAACTGGAACATCAGTCCCTTTGCGGCATGATGCCAGATTTGGTCGGTCTTATGGTGGTTTTCCTGATGGATGTGTCCATAAAATACCGTAACATTTGAATAGGGCTTGAGCAGCTCAATTGCGTTAGCTCCGTCTCGCGTGTACCAATCCCATTCCGGATACAAATCAAACAGTGGACGGTGCGTAAAGACAACTATTCTTGAATCTTTATCAAGCTTCTTCAGATCGTCACTAAGCCACTGCAATTGCGACTCTCCGATATTGGAGCCGGGATCAGAAACGTTATCCAGGACGATGAAGTGGCCCCCTTTATGATCGAAGGTATAATGGGTTTCTCCGAAAAATTCCTTAAAGGCTTCCCCCTCGTCCAGTCCGGCATCGTGTTCTCCAGGCATAAACCTGACGTTCTTAACCTTCAAGTCCCTGATGATGTCACGGAACTCGGCCAGACGTTTTCTGCGCTCTTTGTCATCGTCTGTGACGTGGGTCAAATCACCGGTGAACATGATAAAGTCAGGTTGAAGTTTCAAGCTGTTGACTGCCGCAACAGCTTTCTTCAGTGTTCCCATCGAATCCGGGTTTACTTTCGGACCGGTGAACCCCCAGTGTGAATCGGATAACTGGATGAAGAAAAAATCATCAGGCGACATTTTGTCATCGCTTGCAAAGACAAAACTACCAGGGCTTAATACGAAAACCGCGCTGCCCAGACCCATCAGTTTCAAAAAATCCCGTCTGTCAATCTTCATACTCCCTCCCCGCTTCAAATCAAAATACATTTGACCATAATTGTCTTATACATCTTTCGGATATGATTGTCAAATTACTTAATGGGACACGGGAAAGAACAGGATATTTTTCACTTTTCAAGCTTTATTATCCCTTTTTCAACAGCGAGTTTGACAAGTGCCGCGCGGGAATGGACGCCAAGTTTTTTGGATATATGTGTCTGGTGCGATGCTACCGTCTTTACGCTGACATTGAGGCTGCTTGCTATCTCCTTATTGCTGCACCCTTCTGCTAACAGCTTGAGTACCCAGTGTTCCCTGTCGGTAAGTTTTTTGTATGAACGGTCTTCAGCAGGCGCCTTGTGCTTGTCACTGCCCCATTGCGCAGTCCACATATCCATTTTCTTTTGCTGGGCCGCCTGCTTCTGCACCAGCACAACCCAGTTCTTATTAGTGGCTGCAAAGAACGCCGAGATAAGATTAATGAGGACAAGAACTCCCATGACGGAAATAAAGCCGTGTATAAACGCATTGTCTTTGATGAGCAAAGGGAGGCTGCTGTTGCTGAATATGTGCTCCACTCCCGGGTATCCTTTTTCGGTCAGGTAACGGTGTTCCATGGAGATCAATATAAGGCCGGAAATGTTCACGCCGAAGATAAGCCCCAGGGACCGCATCATGTTGAGAATACCGCCGGCCACGCCTAATTTGTCTTTAGGCGCCGCGCCCATTATAGCGCTGTTATTCGGAGGGGTGAACAATCCCATTCCAACCCCGAGGAAAATCAGGTCGATTATCAGCAGCGGCATTCTGGTCGATTGTTCCACGAATACGAGGGAGAGACAAGATAAGGCGCATACAATCATACCAAGGGTTGTCATCATTCGCGGTCCACGCTTGTCCGAAATATGACCGGCAAGTGGCGCGACTATAGTCATCGCAAGCGGGATAGGCGTCAGGAGCGAGCCGGTGATCGCAGTGCTGAAGCCTAATACCCTTTCGAAATAAAAAGGCATCAGAAACAGAACTGCAAACAGGACAAAATATGACAGCAAGCCCGTCAGGTTCCCAATAATAAAGGTAGGATGTCTGAAGAGACTGAGGTTGATCAACGGGTTCTCCACCTTAAGCTCTGTAATGACGAAGAGGCACAGAAGTGAAAGACCGGACACGAAATAAAGAATAATTATGTGTGATGACCAGCCAAGTCCGACGACCTCATTGAAAGCCAGCATAAGCAACGCCAGTCCGGACGCGAACAACGCAGCACCGGCATAATCTACCTTCTGCTTCTCTTTTATTTGCTGGTCGGGCGGAAGAATGAAAAGTGCAGCTACGGTCCCGAGTATGCCGATAGGGATATTTATGAGGAAAATGGCTCTCCAGCCTACCGTGGCTATCAGAATGCCTCCAACAAAAGGACCCACCGACATCGAAACCGCCTGGACCGCTCCCTGAATACCTATGGCCTTGCCGCGCTCGGATGAAGGGAAAGCATGTGTGATGAGCGCAACCGAGTTAGCCTGCAAAAGGCCGGCCCCAATTGCCTGAATGATCCTGGATACGATCATATAGCCGACCGATGGCGACAGCCCGCAAAATAACGAACCCGCTGAAAACACTATAAAACCGATATTGTATAACCTCGACCTCCCATACATGTCCGCCAGTTTTCCGAACAGCGGCAGGAAGACCGTCAGTGAAAGCGTGTATGCTATTGCCACCCACTCGATTACTGAGACTGATACTTTAAAGGTGCTATTCAGAGTTGGCATGGCCACGTTTACAATGCTTACATCCAGTGCCGACATGGAAGCGCCCAGCAGAACAGTGCATAAAATAAACCACTTCCAATTATGATTTGAGGTAATATTAGCTCTCAAAAGTCGTAATTTGTCTTTCATAATTGTTCCACCAAAACGATTCAAATATTGCAGACTTTCTACATTATTCTAATACTTTTATTATGAAGTTTAAAGAGATAAATCCTGGGGCGCCAGGATTTATCTCTTTAACTATTGGATGACCCAGTCGCTGTCATTAAGTCTCTATACTTGGTGCAGCAGGAGGTCTAAATAGATTTTTTGCAGCATTTGAACAAATACTTAGCTGGCAAGCTTTTTCAGTGCTTTTAATCTGAGAGGATGTTTAAGTTTTCTGAGGGCTTTTGCCTCTATCTGGCGCACGCGCTCTCTTGTTAACGAAAGATACCGGCCTACCTCTTCAAGTGTCTGGTCTTTATCAACACCAATGCCGTATCGCATCCTGATTACGGTTCCTTCTTTGGGAGTCAGGGTCCGCAGTACTCTCTGTATTTGCTCTGAAGTCTCTATGCGTTCGGCATCTGCATAAGGCGAGGAGCTTGTTTTGTCACCTATAAAATCTTCCAGTTCCGTATCCTCATCGCCGATAGGTGTCTGCAACGCGATCGGGTCCTGTATAGCCCTGAATACTTCTTCAACTTTTCTAACCGGGACCACAAGTTTCTTTGCAATCTCCTCATTCGTCGGCTCGCGTCCGAGCTGCTGGGTAAGTTCTCTTGAGGCCTTGGTGACACGGTTATAGAATTCCATCATATGTACAGGAACACGAATTGTTTTTGTCTGGTCGATAAGCGCCCTTGTTATCGCCTGGCGTATCCACCACGTAGCATATGTACTGAACTTGAATCCTTTTTCATATTTGAATTTGTCTACCGCTTTCATAAGGCCTGTGTTCCCTTCCTGGATAAGATCCAGCAAGGGCAGTCCCCGGCCTACATAGTTTTTGGCGATATTGACGACCAGCCTCAGATTCCTTGTGATAAGTTCGTCTTTTGCTTCAGTGGCAAGCTGTCTCGCCTTGGATATTCTAACCCAGAGTCTCTTTGAGTGTTTCGACTTTTACGCCGACCTCTGATTCAATCTTTTTGTAATCAGATTGTACCTCTTTAAGCAGCACGTCATAATGTTTTGTATTTTGGCCTTTCTTCTTTTTCTCGTTTATAAAGGACCGGAAATCTTTCAGCGTGCTGTACTTCTTTATTTTTACATCTGCTCTACGGGCGGTATCTATCAATTCCTCAAGCCTGGACAATGTTTTTATAAGCGCCTTACCCGCCCTTTCCTCCCCGGTGGTGATGCCTTCTTCATCTTCTGTATCAACTATAATTTTTATTTTGTCAAAAAGGGGGAGCTCCGTTGCGATCTTGTTTATGATCTCTCTGCCTTGTTCAAGCTTTTTTGCAAGGTCTATTTCCCCGTCCCTTGAGAGGATTGAGATGTCCCCCATAGAGTTAAAATAGGCCTGAACAAGGTCTTCAGCTCTCTCATACTCGCCGACCTCCTCTTCGACTTCATCCTCGCCGATAACGCCCTCTCCGTAATCAACGACCTTGACTCCCTTATCGCTTAGGGTATCCATAAGATTTTCAAGTTCGTCAGGGGAAAAAAACTCTGTCGGGAGCGCTTCATTTATCTCATCATATGTAAGAACGCCGCGCTGTGTGCCCAGGGTTATGATCTCTTCAAATATATCTTTTTCTTTCATTTTTAGAGCCACTGTATAGGGTCGGAAATATTTATGCCCCGATACTAATGACCGTTCACCTCCTTCTTATCTGCCGCTACCGGAGCATCACTGCTCAAATATGGCTGTAATTATCATTCCGGCCGGCCTCAATCTTTAGGACCTTCTCGCTGCCTGCATCCAGATATACATCAGTTACCCGCTTGTCCGTCTTAATCACCTTGACCTCATAAACAAGGGAACCATCCTCATTTTTTAGTTCTGCCTTCCAGGCCTTTCCCGGAACTGCCTGAAGGGCAGCTTTAACAGCAGCATCCAATGGGACATGTGCCATATCGGCAAAGCCTGTTTCATCGCAGCTTTTAACCCTGATACTGCCCATAGGCTTTGCCTGATCAGCGAATGCGCCTGCTATAGTGATACAGATGATAAGGATAAGCCCGTTGATAATCAGAAACGCATGTTTCATCTCTATCACCCCCTTGTAAGTTCATCCGCTCTCATCTAACCTATTTTATTATATGAAATCAAAGATTACAGGAAGATTAATGGCTGCTCTTTTATTGCATGACAAAGTCCGTAAAGTAAACATTTTTCACCGCATCCTTTCCCAGTATCTGGTTCCCCGTCAGATTTATTTCGTCTTTAAGCTGCAGCTTTCCTTCGGGCTGCATCAGGCCGACAGAAGAGTGGCTTGACAGAATACTTATTATCGCATCCCTGATTTGAGGCGCCTTCACCCTGGACGTATCCAAAACATCCTTGTTAGAAAGCTCTAATTGTATGACGACCTTAAGGAACTTGGTGGCGCCCTGGTCGCTCAGATTAACTACAAATGGATCAAGCGAGAACATTACACTTTCTTCCTTTGCAGTCACCTCTCCCTTTTTTACCGCTTTGTCACCGCCTGTTTTTGTGAAAAATAAAAACACACCGCCTCCGAGGAGCAGAAAAACAACCGCTATGACTATAATAAGAATGAGCCTTTTGCCTTTCTTCTTTTTTGGGTTTGTACCTTCCGCCTCTAATTTATCATCATTTTCTTCACCCATAAATAACCTCCACAGATTAAGTCGAGAGGCTTTGCAGCCCTGCGATGCAATTCCTGATAGCTGCAAGCAGATCACTCAGTGAACGTGTCATCTCTTTTTTTTTCAGATATCCGGAAACTGTGCTCCCCTCGTCAAAGATGTCTTACCCTCGGAGTTTCTTTTTAACAATACCCGAATGCGTGTCAGAAGCTCTTCAAACAGGAATGGTTTTGTCAGGTAGTCATCCGTCCCGCTGTCCAGCCCGGAGACCTTTTCAAATAATGAGTCTTTAGCGGTCAACAACAGAACAGGAGACTTAAGGCCTCTCTTGCGGATTTTTTTGAGAATCGTCATTCCGTCAACAATCGGCAGCATTATATCCAGGATTATAAGGTCGGATGGCTCATTTTCTGCCATAAAAAGTCCATCTTCGCCGTCGTATGCAACGTCTACTGCATATCCCTCTTCCCGGAGTCCCTGTTTGATGACGTCAGCAAGCGGCTTTTCGTCTTCAACAATCAGTATGCGCATAGAACATTCACTGCTTTTATTGTGTCAGGCTACGGGAAGTTTTCTTAAAATTGCCGGGTAATGCAGCGCAGGAAGCACCATCAAGATTCCATTTTCCACCGCTGTTTTTTTTCTTCAGGAAACCCATAACGTCATCAATCTTCGCTCCACGATATATCAGGTGGTTTGCCATCTCGATTTTACATACTCTTTTTGCTCTGACTTTTTGCATGTTCCCACTTCCTGCTCAGTGATAGAGATACAGAATTCAGCCTCCACTGATTATATGAAATAGTTCATTACAGGAAGATGAATAGGATTGCTTAGAATTGAGGAATAGCAGCACGTCGAAAACACACACAATCAATGGGAACAGGTTCCGTCGCGCATATACGGCAGACTCTTATTATTTTGATCCATGTCCGAAAACGGCCAGAATGTTTTTTAACCCATTGTTATAATAAAGCTCGAAGGAGGAGACATGATGCAAAGAAAAATACCGGGGCTGCTTTTGGATAATGAAGCCTGTTACGCCGCTATGCGGACCCATGATGCTCGCTTTGACGGTCGCTTCTTTTGCGGAGTGTCATCTACCGGCATATATTGCCGTCCCATTTGTCGGGTGAAACTTCCCAAGAAGGAAAACTGCGCCTTTTTTGTCAGTGCGGCGGCCGCAGAGACGGCCGGTTACAGGCCGTGCCTTAGATGCCGCCCGGAACTGGCGCCGGGTTTGGCCCCGGTGGATTCGGTTGCCCGGCTCGCGCGAAGCGCTGCTCTGATTATGGAAGAAGATTGCCCGGGCACCCGCAAGATTTCAGAACTGGCGGCAATGATCGGCATTTCAGACCGACATCTGCGCCGCGTCTTCTTTGCTGAATACGGCGTCTCGCCTGTGAAATATCTTCAAACCCATAGATTGCTTTTAGCCAAAAACCTGCTTTCTGACACAAAGCTTAAAGTGACCGATGTAGCTATGGCCGCAGGGTTCGGCAGCATCCGCAGGTTTAATGATCTGTTCAAAAAACATTACCGGCTCTCGGCGAAAAAACTCCGGAACAAAAGCCGGGGCATGGAGGAAAACAGTCACGGGATTACTATATCGCTCGGCTATCGCCCGCCGTATGCCTGGGACAGCCTGATTTCTTTTCTGGCCGTCCGGGCTATTCCGGGAATTGAGAGCGTGACCGAAGATACTTATCACCGTACGGCTGCTATAAAAAAAGGCGCAACAATCCATTACGGGTGGATTTCAGTCGCAAACAAACCGATGCAAAATACCCTTTCGGTAACCGTGGCAACAGCGTTATTACCGGTTTTGTCCCAGGTGCTGGCGAGAATCAGGCTTCAATTTGACATAAACTGCAGCACCGAAAAAGTATACGAAAAGCTCGTCTCGATGAACGAGCTTGCGCCGAATATCTTTGTGCCTGGAATACGAGTGCCTGGATGCTTTGACCCTTTTGAAATGTCGGTGCGGGCTATTTTGGGACAGCAAGTAACCCTCGAAGCGGCCAGGAGAGTAACCACCAGGCTCGTTAGAGTTTTTGGCGAAAAAACAGACGGCCCATTTGAAGGACTTTCTTTCACGTTCCCTCAGCCGGACAGAATCTGCGCCCTTGAGGGTCCGGTCGAAAATCATTTGTGCCCGCTCGGCATGACCGGCGCTAAAGCTCGCTCGATTTTGGCCTTGGCGGCAGCTTTGACGACCAATTCCATCACACTTTCTTACAGCGCAAACCCGTCGGATGAAATGGAAAAACTTCATAAACTGCCCGGGGTTGGGCCATGGACTGTACAATATATAGCGATGCGGGCCCTCGGTTGGCCGGATGCCTTTCCGCATACCGATTACGGCGTCAGGAAAGCGCTTTCAAATCTGGCTCCACGAGAAATATTAACACTGTCACAGAGATGGAGTCCCTGGCGTTCGTACGCAACTATTTTACTGTGGAACTCTCTTTCCAATAAGCTTGAATTTCAGAAAAGGAGGAATTGCGCCCAATGATCTACACTTGCACGATTGATACTCCGTTGGGTAGTATGACTGCTGCCGCGAAGGATGATGCCCTCATTGGCTTGTGGTTTATCGGCCAGAAATACTACCCTACCCTGACAGCCCAATGGATTTGCAACCCCGATCTTACCATTTTCGTATCGCTACGGGATCATCTCGCAACTTATTTTTCCGGGAATGACAGTACGCTCGATGCCCGACTTGATCCTCAGGGATCCCCTTTTCAAAAAACAGTATGGGGTATCCTTTCAAGAATTCCGATTGGACAAGTTGCTACCTATGGACAAATTGCCAAATATATTGCTCAGACCCGAGGCCCAGCCTCAATGTCGGCTCAAGCCGTAGGCGGGGCTGTCGGGCATAATCCGATTTCTATAATTATTCCCTGTCACAGAGTTGTAGGTTTTAACGGAAGTCTTACGGGGTATGCCGGTGGGCTGGATAAGAAGTCGGCGCTTTTGCGGATCGAAAAAGTAAACTTAGCAGAGATTGATCTATGCATTCTTTAATATATTTTTAGTTTAATGGTATGCAGAACTTCGGTTTAACTGTTCTTGAGCGTCTTTATCTCCCAACCGGGCTGCAGTCTTGAAATCACTTAGCGCCTGCTTTTTGTCGCCTGAGTTGCCATAAGCAAGTCCCCGATTATAATAAGCCCCTGCCAGGTCCGGATCGAGTTCTATGGCTTTTGTGTAATCTTCAATAGCCTGTTGATAGTTGTCTAACTTGCCATTGGCGAGTCCCCGATTATAATAAGCAAATGCATCCTCGGGATTGAGTTCTATGGCTCTGGAACTATCATCTATTGTCTGCTGATATTTGCCCAGGTTGAGATAGACAACTCCACGATTATTATAAGCGAATGCATCATCAGGCGTGAGTTCTATCGCTTTCGTAAAATCGTGAATGGCCTCCTGATAGTTGCCGGTCTTGCCATGAGCCACGCCACGACAATCATAAGCCTCTACGTAATCCGACTTTAGTTCTATCGCTTTCGTATAATCGTTAATTGCCTGCTTATAGTCGCCTAAGTTTATATGACAGGTTCCACGATTATTATAGGCAAAGGAATCATCAGGCTTGAGTTCTATCGCCTTGCTATAGTCGTTAATTGCCTGCTGATAATCGCCCGAGTCTTTATAGACAGTACCACGACAATAATAAGCCATTGCAAAGTCCGACTTGAGTTCTATCGCTTTAGTAAAATCATTAACAGACTCCTTCCGATTACCTAAGTATCCATAAGCAAGCGCCCGATTAACATAACCCTCTGCAAAGTCCGACTTGAGTTCTATCGCTTTGGTAAAATCATTGATAGCCTCCTGATGATTACCTACGTTGCCATAAGCAAGTGCCCGATTAACATAGCCCTCTGCAAAATCAGGATTGAGTTCTATCGCTTTGGTAAAATCATTGATTGCCTCATCATTATTACCTGAGTAGCTATGAGCAAGTGCCCGGTTAGCATAACCGTCCGCAAGATGAGGATTGAGTTCTATAGCCTTGGTATATGCTTCCAATGCTTCTTTGTGCCGTCCGGCGATACCAGCCTCATAACCCTTATTTAACCACTCATCCGCATTGAGCCCGCTCATTGTCTCTGCAGTTGTCTTTGATGTTTTCTTTTTTGCCATGCTTGATCTTCCTTACGTTCAAGTATTTTCGTAATTCTACCACAATTTACACCATTTTTGCACCACGGGTGTTTCCCAGGTCAACCCATTGATATAATAATGAAAATGATATAAAACGATGCATTTTTTGCGGACTTTTTGGGTAAAACCATCGCTTATAAATTAAAAAGATATGGCGCGGCGGACGGGGCTCGAACCCTCATGCTCCCATGATTTTTATATTTATTTTACAATGACTTATTACTGGCACATTTATAAACTAACATCTTTACCTGCATGTATTGCCAATGAGAACAGAGCAATGGGCATCACTCACTATCTGCCGCGAAACGCTGCCCATCATTCCCTTGATGCCCCGCAGTCCTCTGCATCCCACCACAACTAAATCCGCACCGATCGATTTAGCCTCGTTGAGAAGTTCTTCTGCGGGATTGCCCATCTTGATGGTGGTTTTAAATGACTGAAATCGCGATCTCAGAATACCTTCCGACTGTACAACGACGTTCTCCGCCTCAGCAAACTCGCTTTTCCGTATCCTCGCCAAATTCTCTTTCACACGGTCATCCATTTCAAGAACGAAGCGATCAGGAATATCGGCGTTCGCCGACCATACGACATGAACAACAGTAAGCTCAGAATGTTCAGGCAATGGCATGGAATTCAGAAATTGTGCTGCCGCAAGACTTGAGTCCGAACCGTCGGTTGCAAAGACAATGCGAAAAATGTCGGGATCCTTGCGCTCATGGTGCTTGATGACAAGAAAGGGCTTTGTCGTATTGGTCGCCACCGATCTGGTAACGCTGCCTATAAGAAGTCGACTGAATCTCCCGATGCCTCTTGCGCCCATGACGATCAAATCTGCTTCAGTCTTAGCGGCAGCAGCGACAATTGCCTCGCTAGGGGAGCCATCACGCACCGTTGTGCTGATTTTGGCCACCACTGGTTTGAGGATAGTCACAGTTTGATCAACAATTCGGGTCGCTATATCTTGCTTCACCTCTTTGAAGTCCATGGAAATGGCTTCCTTCTGGTCGTAAAACTTCTGGTCGTAAACAGGGAACGGGCTTATAACGTGGAGAACAAGTATCGCGTCCTCTTGGGTCAGTGGGAGAGATGCCAGGAATGCAGCGGCTCTGTCTGAGTCCGCTGATCCGTCAGTTGCAAGAAGCACTTTCATGGATACCTCCAGCAGAGTCCATAATCAGAATCATAACATAGGACTTCTTTAGCTGCAACAAAAGAGCGAGAGAGAGAAGGTAAATGCGCGCTTTTTCATAACCATCACCTCCTCTCATTTTTTCAATAAAATGATACATCCAATAGCATATTGTTGTCAGGTACATGCTTTCATACTTTTCAACTAAAGCATATCTCACGCAAATATGGCTTACTGGATAAACCCAAAAGGGAAAAAAGTGGGAAGTGCCTCCGGCTTTGCGCCAATGCCGAAGGCACTTCCCATTGTATCCGTATATACATTGCTCTGTTATAATAGTGTTGACTTATATATCAAGAGAAAATAATACATCCATGATAAAATAAGTCAAGCGAGGTGAATATAATGAAAAAGCTTACAAGGATTACCTTCAATCCTGAAATCATGGGCGGCAAGCCTTGCATTAGAGGGATGCGTGTCACTGTGGGAATGATTGTGGGGATGATTGCCGCCGGACATTCCAGAGATGAAATATTAAAACTCTATCCTTACCTGGAAAGTCAGGATTTCGATGAAGCCCTTTCATACGCTGCCTGGCGTTCCGAAGAAGTGGACATACCTCTACCGGTAGCATGAAATTTCTAATAGATATGAATCTCTCCCCGGACTGGCAACAGGCCCTTACCGCTGAGGGAATCGAGGTTGTCCACTGGATCAATGTCGGATCGGCTAGCGCATCAGACAGGGAAATCATGGAATAGGCCAAATCCGGCGGTTATATTGTGCTGACACATGATCTTGACTTCGGGGCCATACTTGCAGCGACAGGGGCAGATTCACCGAGCGTCATACAGCTGCGTATTCAGGATATTGCACCCGCAGTTGCGAAACAGGTTGCTCTTGATGTCATTACCCGATTTGCGGAACTGATGCAACAAGGGGTTCTCATAAGTGTAGATGAGGACAGAGCGCGTATTAGGATCTTACCAATATAAAATATCAGGGCGGAGATGATTTGGTTGAACGGCGATGCGATGAACAAGAAAAATTGACGGTTTCGTAGAAAGTCCATATTCTGTGTTTCGCTGCATCCTTCGTCATTGCAGCGTACACCTCAGTTAAACATAATCTATTTTTTATTTTTCTTTGCCAAGGTTTTCAGTCTGCATCTAAAGAAGCACTTTACATCGCCAGTTGCTTCAAACTTATAAGAATCTGGAGCGTATTCACCAAGCACGTTCCCAAAAGTGCAACTCTTCTCACCTGTGCTTGAATTGATTATTTTTATTCCGCTGAGAAAACACTCAGAATAACGATCCTCGAATGCGGA
>CAWHNC010000100.1:0-80262 GCA_963830245.1 Nitrospirota bacterium | reverse complement strand
TGTTTTTTTGACCGACCTGAATATTGTCTCCTCATCAAAGGGACTCAACGTCATTAAATCTATCACCTCTGCGTCAATGCCCTCTGCTGCCTGAAGCGCCCTATGGAGCATGCTTCCCCATGCAATCAGCGTGACCTCTTTGCCTTCCTGGACAATCCTGGCCTTTCCGAGCGGAACGGTATATTCACCTTCCGGGACTTCTTCTTTTATCAGGCGATACAGCCTTGTTGGTTCAAGGAATATCACAGGACCAGGGTCTCTGATGGATGAGATCAGCAGACCTTTGGCATTGTAAGGCGTTGATGGCACGACAACCTTTAGCCCCGGCATATGGCAGAAAAAAGCCTCAGCACTCTCGGAGTGGAGTTCCGGCGGCTTTATCCCGGCTCCGTAAGGGGTCCGAATTACCAGTGGGCAGCTATATCTTCCGCGGGAGCGTGACCGTATCCTTGTCGCATGAGAGTAAATCTGTTCTATAGCAGAATAGATAAAGCCCATAAATTGTATTTCCGCAACAGGTCTTAATCCGTATACAGCCATCCCGATGGCTGTGCCGACAATGCCGGACTCTTCAAGGGGTGTGTCTACAATCCTTCCGGCCCCGAATTCTTTCTGCAGTCCGTCAGTAACACGGAACACGCCCCCGTCAATGCCGACATCCTCTCCGAGGACGATAACGTTTTTGTCCCTCTGCATCTCTTCTCTGAGCGCAAGGTTTATTGCCTGTACCATGTTGAGTTGTTTTGGGTTCCCGGGCATATCAGAAATCCATCATCTGTTTCGTCTGCCGGGGTGTGAGCGTTTCGCAGGTGTAAGCGAACATATCCCCGGGCTGGGAAGGTTTTATTGATTCTGCTGTTATCACGGCATTGTCAACAACAGTTTTTGATTTATCTTCTACCTCTTTCTGGTATTGTTCGGTCCATATCCCTTTCTTCTCCATGAACAATTTTAATCTTAAGATTGGGTCTTTTGGTTTCCACGACGCAACTTCCTCTTCATTTCTGTACCTTGTTGCATCGTCCGCTGTTGTATGATGAGACATCCTGTAAGTTAAACATTCGATAAAGGTCGGGCCTCCGCCATGTTTCGCTTTTTCTACAGCATCTTTTGTTGCCTTATAAACAGCAAATATATCATTGCCGTCAACCTGTACACCTTCAAATCCATACGCGCATGCTTTTTGAGCAAGTGTTTTTGACGCGGATTGTCTCCCCCTCGGCACTGATATCGCCCATTGATTGTTCTGGCAGATAAAGACAACAGGCAGTTTGAAGTCGCCTGCCATGTTAAGCCCCTCGTGAAAATCACCCTTTGATGTGGCTCCATCACCGAAATAGGCAATGATTGCTGTCCTGTCTCCCTTAAACTTTGCGGCAAAGGCAGCGCCTGTTGCATGTGGGATATGAGTTCCCACGGGTAAGCATATGGGAAAGATATTTAAATCAGCCGGGGTAATCATCCCCCTCTCATCTCCGGCCCAGTATTGAAAAAGCATGTGGATGGGATAGCCAATGGCTATATGAACTCCCATCTCCCTGAAGGACGGGAATATCCAGTCGGATCTTTCGAGTGCGCATGCGCTCCCTACCTGGGAGGCCTCCTGCCCGTAAATAGGCGCATATGTGCCTATCCTGCCTTCTCTCTGCAGGCTCAATGCGCGCTCATCGAATATCCTCGAAAGGATCAGCAATTCATACATCTTTCTTATCGTGTCATCTGATAAGGAAGGCATGAGCGAACTGTCCGCTTCCCCCTTCTCATCAAGGATCTCAAGCCGCCTGACGCTAATTGACTCTATCGTTTTTTCAGCCATCCGTCAATCATATCACGTGAATAAAATGCAGTCAATAAATCCAATTCTCTCTTGCCAAACCCCCCCGTATCCTTATTGATCTTTGACAGTATTTTCCTGATTCAAGCCGGTTTTCAGTCGTGGGTGTAATTCCGGGAATTATTCCAGCGCCTTCTCAATCAGTGTCTCCACTGCTCTGAATGGCGCCTCTGCAAGTCCGTGCCGCTGCTTTAGGTATTCCGGACTGTTATAACTCAGGATTACCCTTCCATCCTTACTTTCCCATGCCAGAGCTTTCAGAGGCAAATCTATAGATAGGGACGGATATGAATTCATCAGTGGGGTGCCGGCCATGGGATCACCAAAGATTAACAACTCGGTCGGCTGCATGCTCAGCCCCACGTTTTCTGCCGCAGCTTTTTGATCAATGCGGGCGAAAATAGTTATGCCCCTGGATTTCAATACGCTTTCTAAACGATCCAGCGTTTCTTTAACAGAGTACTTGCTTGGTTTGTTGGTGATGCCATTGTCACCGGACTGTTGATCCATCTGTAAACTCCTTATTTCTAATCAGAGTCTATAGCATTCCGAGAAAGGTTGCAACTGTTTGCTGTCAGGGAAATGCCTCAAGGCAGCCTATCTATCGGATTCCCAGTTTATTGAAAATAATCGCGAGATATTTATTGATTGGATTGTTTCTGTTCAGAAAAGATATGACAGGAGGTTTTCTTGTGCCGAGTTTGTTAAGTTCGTCTATTATCAGGGAGTTGGTCCCGTATTTCAGGCTGTCTCTGAACACCATAACGGCATCATCCCGGTTGCCTGTATGGAGCAGTATTTTGCCGAGGTTGAGATAGTGAGCAGTGTTTTCGCCATCTTTTTGCAGCGCCTCTTCGCAGAGCTTGATGGCCTTTCTCACCTGCCCCCGCTCTTTTGCGATACACAGGGCGAAGTAGGAGTAGAAGGCCGGATTGTCTTCGAGTTCCAGGGCTTTTTCAAAACTGCCGAGGGCTGAAATCATCTTGCCGCTTGCAAGCGCTTCAACCCCTTTCTTAAAGAGTTCCTCTGCGTTATCAGTATGCATCTGCAACAAGTTTACTATCTTGCGCTGTTTTTTTCAAAGCGTGCAGAGCATCGGCAGCGGGTCTGAATTCAACCGTACCCCTCATTTCCCTACAAGGTCTTTTTTTCAAATACTGTTTTAATGAGCAGCAGCGAAATGCCGATTGTGAGCGCTGAATCAGCAACATTAAAGGCCGGCCAGTGATGGCTGCCTGCATAAAAATCCAGGAAGTCGGTTACATGACCTGAGACAATTCTATCACAGAGATTCCCGGCGGCGCCGCCCAATATCAGGGCAAAGGGAAACCTGTTATGGCTGTCTTTGATAACGAGAAAGATGAGTAATGCAATTGCCGACAGCGTTATAATTATGAAAAATGAGTTGCCAAGACCCTGGAACATCCCGAAGGCAGAGCCCGTATTAAGAAAGTAAACGATATTGAAAAAAGATGTGACCCGCACAACGTCAAAAGGGCCGATATGGGTTTTTATAAAATATTTCGTGAGCTGGTCCAGGGCCAAAATGAGCAGAGAGACAAGGAAAAAAACAAATTGGCGTTTTTTCATTTTATAGCATTAAAGCACTGTTCACAGATCTGTGGATGCTCTTCAAAATTTCCCACCGTAAGCCTCCAGTTCCAGCATCGCTCGCACTTCCGGCCCGGCGCCCTTTCGACCTTGATGAAGAGGCCGTTCAGCTCGGTGCTTTCGTAGGTGTCCGGCGTCCGCAGGTCCGGCGACCGGAGTTCGACGTCCGAAACAATAAAAAGCGAGGGCAGAAAGTCCATGTAATCCTGCAGAAGCTGATAAAAATCCTCGGGGAGGAAAAGCACGAAGCTTTGCTTCAAGCGCATTACCGATAAATTTGTCCTTCCTTTTTATTTCGAGCGCCTTATTCGCTTCGCCCCTTACTGCAAGGAGGAGGTCCCATCTTTTCTCCAGGGCTTCATCGGCAAACGCTTCTTCAGGGACAGGAAACCCGGAGAGGAAAACGCTCTCGGTTGAACGACCCGGTATATAACTCCATAGTTCTTCCGCGGTAAATGAAAGCACCGGCGCCATGAGGCGTGTCATGTCGAGCAGTATCCTTTGCAATACCCATTGAGCTGCCCGCCGTTCAGGGGAATCCGCTCTGAACGTGTAAAGGCGGTCTTTTAAAATATCGAGATAAAATGAACTCATATCAACTATGCAGAACTGGTAGAGTGCATGGAACGCCTCATGGAAGTCAAACGCATCATATGCCGAGGTCACTTTCTTTATGAGCCCCTGCAATCTTGACAGGGCCCACCTGTCGATCTCCAGCAGATGATCGCTATAATTTTTTTCGTCGAAATCATGGAGCGTGCCGAGGAGGAAGCGTCCGGTGTTCCTGATCTTTCTGTATGCATCGGTAAGTCTGTTAATGATCTCTTTTGAGAGCCTAATATCATCGTGATAGTCTTCTGCCGAAACCCACAGGCGTATAATTTCCGCGCCGTTTGCTTTAATTATTTCCTGTGGCGCTATAACATTGCCAAGCGACTTTGACATCTTTTTCCCCTGGCCGTCAACGGTGAAGCCATGAGTGAGGACGGTGTGGTAAGGAGCCCTGTTTCGTGTGCCTACCGATGCAAGGAGGGAACTTTGAAACCAGCCGCGGTGCTGGTCGCTCCCTTCCAGGTATACCATAGCGGGCCATGAGAGCCTGCTGTCTCGTTCGAGGACGGCCGCGTGACTTACTCCGGAGTCGAACCATACATCGAGAATGTCCATTTCTTTCCTGAAGACGGTGCAGCCGCACTGCGAGCAGGCGCGGCCTTCTCCGAGCAGTTCGGTTGTGTCCAGAGAAAACCATATGTCGGCGCCGTGCTGTTCAAAAAGAGATACGATTCTGGCGAAAAGCCCCGCGTCCCGAACAAAGGTCCCGCATTCGTCACACGTGAATAATGTTATGGGCACTCCCCATGACCGCTGCCGGGAAATGCACCAGTCCGGCCTCCCGGAGACCATTCCATGGATTCTGTCCCTGCCCCACGAAGGCACCCATCTCGTCTTGTCTATCTCTTCAAGGCTTTTTTTTCTTAAATCTCCATTCTCCATTGATATGAACCATTGTGCCGTTGCCCTGAATATGACAGGTTTTTTACATCTCCAGCAGTGGGGGTAGGAATGCTGTATCTTCTCCATGCCCAGAAGGGCCTCTTTCTCTTTAAGTAATGCTATGATCCCTTCGTTAGCCTTAAATACGAACTGACCCTCGAATTGGGGGACCTGTTTGGTGAATTTGCCCCTGTCGTCAACCGGAGCGTATATATCGAGGCCGCATCTAGAGTCCGACTTCATAGTCATCTTCGCCGTGGCCCGGGGCAATGTGGACAATACCCGTGCCCTCGCCGACGGACACAAATTCAGCTGTAACAATTGCAGACTCCCTTTCAATAAATGGATGTTTTGTGCGTATCCCCTCCAATGACCTGCCGGGCAGGTTTAAAATAACATCGCCTTTTATAATGCCTTTTTCCCTGAGCCCCGCGAGGTTCTCCTCAGCTACTATGTTTACGTCCTCTCCATCCAGCACCGCAGCATACAGGAGATCAGGATGGACTGCGAGGGCAAGGTTTGCAGGAAGTGTCCAGGGCGTTGTCGTCCATATTACGATGAATGCATTCCTGCCTGCAACCTGCGGCAAAGCACTTTTAATGTCCTCATCTAAGACCCTGAAACGCACAAAGACCGAAGGTGATTCTTTATCTGCATATTCCACTTCCGCCTCCGCGAGGGCGGTGACACAGGAGGGACACCAGTGGACAGGCTTTTTTCCTTTGTATACCGAGCCGTTTTCGACGAACTTGAAGAATTCTCTTACGATCGACGCCTCGTAATCATAGGAGAGTGTAAGATACGGCCTTTCCCAGTCGCCAAAAACACCGAGCCTTTTGAATTCTTCTTTCTGCACGGCGACAAATCCGGCTGCATATTCCCTGCAAAGCTGCCTCTTTTGGAGGACGCTGACCTGATCTTTTTTGTCTCCCATGTTCCTGTCAACCTGCAACTCTATGGGAAGGCCGTGGCAGTCCCAGCCTGGCACATAGGGAGAATATAAACCCTGCATCGATTTATATTTAACGATAATATCTTTCAGGATTTTGTTCAGTGCGTGACCTATATGGATATTGCCGTTGGCGTAAGGAGGACCGTCGTGAAGTATATAGCTCTCGTTTCCCGCATTTTTCTCCTGAAGCTTGCGGTAGATAGCTGTCTCTTCCCAGAACTTCAGCATCTCCGGCTCTCTCTGACTGAGGTTGGCCTTCATCGGAAAGCCGGTCTGTGGTAAATTAAGGGTATCTTTATAGTCAATAGGCATGAAGTAAAAAGTACCACTAAAAGGTGTTTGGTGTCAACTTGGGAAAAGTTGAGAGGGTCCCTTCGCTCTCAAGTGTTTACTTGACGACATCGTTGCTGCCGTGCCGTTACATCTGTATGGCGATGTTTTGACAACACAGATACTAAAGCTTCCTTGTTGCCTCATGTTAAAATCTATTTGAAATGATATTCGTTGCTTCACGGTAAATCTATTCGAAAGTAGTTCTGTTTTGTGGGTTACTTGTAATGCACATTATGTCTGTCATGCCCGAAGTGTTTTGATCGGGCATCCAGATTTTTTGTATTCTGGATTCCCGCTTAAGACTTGCGGGAATGACGGCTGTTTATGCCGATAAGTTTGCTTTGAATTCTTGTTATTTGTCTTTTTAGTTCTGCCGGGTTCAATCGTGCAAACTCTTGCTTTAACCGTGCCTTGATATCATCAGCAATAAACAGTATGAAATTATTTCGAATAGATTTTTATTTGAGGCAACGAATATCATTTCAAATAGATTTTGCGTGAGGCAATTCGGCTTCTTGCGACAAAACCAAAGTTTGATATAATTAAATTATTGAGAAGATTATAGATCATGAGGAGGGGTCCCTATGATTGAAGACTGGCTTTCAAACGCATATGAGGGCATGTCCCGGCGCCAGTTTCTCGCCAGGATGAGTGCCGCAGGTGTCGGCCTTGCCGGTTTCGCAATCGCATCCGGTTCAGTTGCAGGTGAGGTTATTACCACCTCTACTACCGGTATCTCTGTAGCTGACGGCAAGGTGCTTTCTGGTGGTTTCCCGGTCCCGATTTACGTGGCACACCCGGCAAATGCCGGGAAGTATCCCATTTTGATAGTAATCCCGGAAATTTTTGGAATGCACGAGCACATCAGGGATGTTACCCGGCGATTTGCCAAAGAAGGTTACCTGAGTATCACTTTTGAACCTTATGCCCGGGAAGGCGGAGTCTTGAATATGCCCGACATACCATCCGTGCTTAAGGTGGCCGACTCGGTTCCCGACGCAAGGGTGATGGGAGATTTAGATGCAATAGTGGCATATGCCAGGCAGCATCCTGCCGGGCGCGACGAGAGGATCGGAGTGACAGGATTCTGCAGGGGTGGGATGTACACTCTTCTTTACGCTGCACATAACAGCGAAGTTAAAGCTGCCGTGGCCTGGTACGGGCCGCTCCGGCCTGTCAAAACGCCGGGTATACGCACAGCCGGTCCACTCGACGTTGCCTTGCAGATTAAGGCGCCTGTTCTGGGGCTTTATGGCGAAGCGGATGTGGGCATTCCGGTAGCCGACGTAAGAGAGATGGAGGCCATACTAAAGGCAGCCGGCAAGACTGCAGAATTTGTGCTTTATCCAGGGGCTCCCCATGCTTTCTTCGCTGATTATCGGCCCAGTTACCGGCCGGATGCAGCCAGGGACGCCTGGGCCCGTTGCGTAGCGTGGATGAACAAGTATCTTAATAAATAAAGGCTGCTGGAAAAGACCAGGGTACAATTATCATAGGAAAGGCAAGAAAGGAGGTTACACTGTGAGTGCAAAGAAAATCCTGATGCTCGTCGGCGACTACGTGGAAGACTACGAGGTAATGGTTCCCTTCCAGGCACTCTTGATGGTGGGGCATATAGTCCATGCAGTCTGTCCCGACAAGAAGGCAGGAGAGAAGGTGCGCACTGCGGTACACGATTTCGAGGGAGACCAGACCTACAGTGAAAAGCCGGGCCACAACTTCACTCTGAATGCTACTTTTGCAGAGGTCAAGGCTGAAGAATATGACGCCCTGATTATCCCCGGTGGGCGCGCACCGGAATACCTTCGCCTGAACGAGACCGTGCTGAAGATCGTACAACACTTTTCGCAAGCAAACAAGCCCATTGCATCCATCTGCCACGGGCCGCAGGTACTGGCGGCAGCCGGAGTTATTGAGGGCAAAGCCTGCTCCGCTTATCCGGCGGTGGGGCCGGATGTGACTTGTGCCGGCGGCAAGTATGTAAATATTCCAGTGGACAAGGCCCACGTGGACGGCAGGCTGGTCACCGCACCGGCATGGCCTGCTCATCCTGATTGGCTCGCCAAATTTCTGCAAGTGCTGGGAACTAAGATTGAACTATAGTGCGAAGATTTGACATGCGTCACGCCTTCGCCTTAAGGGGACGGTTCTATGTAAATGGAAGTGAGTGATGATTGCAGGGTGGATTTACATAGACGGATAGGGGTCCACACTTCCATAGCCGGCGGTGTCTGTTTGTCTCTCGATCGGGCCATGGAGCTTGGCTGCTCGACCCTTCAGATTTTTTCTCATAATCCGAGACAATGGTCCACCAGTGAAATACCGCGGGATTCAATTGCAAAATTCAGGCAACTGAGAAACGATTACGATATAAACCCGGTTTTCATACACTGTTCCTATCTGATAAACCTTGCTGCCCTGGACAATAGCCTGCTCGAAAAATCGGCCGCCCTGCTGGTAAGGGAACTGGACCTGGCGGACGCATTAGGCGCAGATTATGTAGTCCTGCATACGGGCAGCGCTTCACAGGACAACCAGGACAATGCACGGAGAAGAGCTGTCCGGGCACTCGAAAGGATTTCGGGAGAAAAAGAGTGGAAGGCCAGACTCCTGCTTGAGAATACTGCCGGGGAAAAGGGTGATATATCGTCACGTGTCAGGGATCTTGCGTATATTATGGACGGTGTAAATAAGGGACTGATTGGCGGACTTTGTATCGATACCTGTCACGCATTTGCCGCAGGCTACAATTTATCAGATAAAGACAGTTTGGAAGAATTCGTACAGGAAGTGGCAACTCATGCAGGCATTGAAGCAGTAAAAGTTATACATTTCAATGATTCCAAAAAAGATTATAATTCCAAAGTTGACAGGCACGAACACATCGGAGAGGGGCGGATTGGCAAGGAAGGACTGAAAAGGTTTTTAAATCATCCGGCGTTAAAATCAATTCCGCTCATCCTTGAAACGCCCAAGAAGTCCGACCAGGACGATGCCCGGAATTTAAAGGCAGTCAGGGACCTTTTCTGACCGTATTTTACATGTAATTCACTGCCTGGTTGACGCATGCCGGAAGGGGTTGCTTTGCCAATCCGGCCAGCAGGTTATCTACAGTCAACTGTGCCATACGGGTACGTGTTTCGAGCGTGGCGCTTCCGATATGCGGAGTGATTAAAACATTTGGAAGCTTCAGCAGCGGGTGGTCCCCGGGCAACGGTTCGGGATCAGTAACGTCCAGGGCAGCATAAGCAATTTTGTTAGTCATCAGTGCGTCAATAAGCGCTTTGGTGTCAACGATCGGACCGCGGGCCGCATTTACAAAAAAAGCGGTTGATTTCATCTTGCGGAACTCTTCGTGACCAAACATTCCGTTTGTTTCGGCTGAAAGCGGTGTGAGTACGATGATGCAGTCTGCATTCCCGAGAAGCTCGTCAAAGGACGCGTAAGTGACGCCAAGTTCCTGTTCATCCTTCCTGCGGTTCCTGTTGAAATAGATCACGTTCATGCCAAAAACCTTTGCCCGCCGCGCAACAGCCGCTCCGATCCGGCCCATGCCGACAATGCCTAAGGTTCTTCCATACAGATCGATGCCAAAACCAAGGTTTTCCCCTGACTTCCAATTGCCCAGACGCACAAAATCCCAACCCTCGTGAATGCGGCGGGCTGAGCATAGAAGCAGGGCAAACGCCAAATCAGCGGTAGTCTCCACCAACACTCCCGGTGTATTGCCGTACGGAATTCCCCGTTTCGTGCAGGCGTCAATATCAACGTTGTCATACCCGACTGTAGGCTGGGCTATAACCCGCAGTTGGGGTGCATGCGCCAGCAATTCTTCATTGACCTTAATATTCCAGAATGAAACGAGTCCTTCCGCATCTCTCAGCCATTCTTTCATAAGATCAGCCGGAACAGGTCCGGTTTTTTCCCAGATCCTTACGTCGCAGTGCTCCAGCAGTCTTTGTTGCGCCGGCGGCATGAGTTTCATTGTCATCACTACCCGATATTTGCTCATCCTCGCGTCTCCTTTATTGTTTATTAAACGGCCATCTCAGGCGTCTGCAGGCAAGCCTCCCGCCCTGCATGTCATGCTTCCCTTAACACTTTAAGAGATAGCCCTGTGACTATGTTCTTCACCTTTTCGCGGTAAGCCATCATATGGGGCGAGTCAAGATGATCACGGAGGGCCTCAAGGCTTTCCCACTTTTCGATAATAGTCACAACATTTTCATCCAATATTTGTGGTGGCAGTTTGGCATCGATATCGACTGCCGGAAAATATTCGATGCATCCTTTTTCCTCTCTGACTTTCGGAATATTGGCTTTGAAGATTTCGAGGAAATCGGCAAGGCTTCCTGTTTTTACCCGGATAGACGCAATTACATTAATCATATTCATTCTCTGACTCCTTTTTTAACGCAGGCTCAATTGACATTCGAAAAAATTTTAATCAGGCCTAACCAACAATTTCCGTCCCGATGCCCTCTTTCGTGAAGATCTCAAGGAGCAGGCAATGGGGCATTCTGCCGTCCACTATATGTGTTTTTTTAACCCCTGCATCAATGGCTCGGGAGCACGCCTGAACCTTCGGAAGCATGCCGCCTGAAATTGTTCCGTTATCCACAAGCTTTTTTATAGCTTTTTTGCTGATCGTCGATATGACCGTGCCTTTTTTATCTCTTATGCCCGGAACATCAGTGAGGAGTATGAACTTTTCGGCTTTTAGCGAAGAAGCAATCGCGGATGCCACGTAATCTGCATTGATATTTAACGCCTCTCCTTTGCTCCCCGCTCCAATAGGCGATATGACCGGAATAAAGCCGCCCTTTTCTATGCAATCGAGTATCCCGGGATCGACTGAATCGACCTCGCCGACAAGTCCTATATCGATAATTTCTTCTTCTCCGGCATCGATGGCCTTTCTAAGGAGTTTCTTTTTAGCTTTGATCAGCCCGCCGTCTTTACCGCTCAAGCCGACCGCCTTGCCTCCGTGTCTGTTGATCAGAGCGACTATCTCCTTATTGATAAGACCGCCCAGCACCATTTCAACGATGTCCATGGTCTCCTGGTCCGTGACACGCTGTCCCTGAATAAATGACGGTTTTTTACCCATCTTTTCCATGGTCTTGCTGATCCTGGGGCCGCCTCCGTGGACTACAATAGGTTTGATGCCTATGAAATTCAAAAGTACAATATCCTGGGCAAAACTGTTTTTTAGATCGTCTTCAACCTGTGCTGCGCCGCCGTATTTGATTACGAAGGTCTTTCCGTAGAAATTGCGTATGAACGGCAACGCTTCAATCAGAATGTTGGCTTTCTCGATCAGCTTTTCCATAACACACTCCGTAACATTTTTAACATTAATATGATAGCTGACGGTTTCGTAAAAAGGCCATAGGCAAGGCGCGCAAGTCCTGAGGAATGAGGCGTACTTTTGTGTGCGCCGCACGGGGTCCCCCAAAGCCGCAGTCTTTTGGGGTGCGAGTGACGAAGGACGTAGCGCAACGCAGTATATGGCCTTTTTACGAAACCGTCATATCTGTTGTTCAAATTTGGTTAAAAGCACATTGTACCCTTCGTCGGCAAGTGTTTTGCCCAGCTCCGCAGCTTTGCTCCTCTCAATGAATTTGCCGATGCGTACTCTGTAATATCTGGCGCCGGCTACATCAACTGTAATTATATACACATTTGAATATTGCAACTCCAGCGCCATTTTAAGGCGCTTCGCATTCGACTCGTCCCTGAAAGACCCGATCTGGAGGGTTACTACCGGACCGCGCACGTCGTATTTGACGTATTTGACATAGCGCATATCTCTCCCTTCCGGCTCGATCAGCACTGTGGCTGTTCCTGGTCCGATGAGGTCTATCTTCTTTGCGGCGGCATAGGAAAGATCAAGATCGCGCCCGGAGACAAAGGGTCCCCGGTCATTGACAATACATTCTACATCTTTGTTGTTTCCCGGATTGATAACATGCAATCGGGTCCCGAAAGGATATTCCCTGTGTGCGCAGGTAAGCGCATACATGTTGAAGATCTCTCCCGAGGATGTCGGCTTGCCGTTAAAGTCGGGACCGTACCAGGAGGCCAGGACAGTCCTTCTTTCACCTTTCATCTCCTGTGCGGGAGGCTGGGGTTTATACCACGGGGTTGCGTACAGCGCGTCTGATGAGACTACAGCACTTCCGGAACATGAGGCAATTAAAAAAAGGGATAGCGCAATAACATAAAGCCGCAGAGAACAGAATAAATTTTGAATGTTGAATTTTGAATGTTGAATTATGGAAGAAAAATCATAAATTAGGATTTTTTTTCTTCTCATTTAAATTCAACATTCACCATTTAAAATTCAACATTTTTTTTACAGGATGTACCTGCTGAGGTCTTCGTCCTTGACCACATCCGACAGTCTTTCCTCTACATAATTTTTATCTATTATGATGGACTCACCTTGCATTTCAGGGGCGTTGAACGACACCTCCTCCAGCACCTTTTCAAGCACGGTATGGAGCCTTCTGGCGCCTATGTTCTCGGTTTTTTCATTCACAAGAACAGCTATGTTCGCTATCTCGTCAATTGCGGTGTCCCTGAATTCAAGTGTTACCCCTTCTGTTTCAAGAAGGGCCGTGTATTGCTTGGTTAGCGCGTTATGCGGTTCGGTAAGGATCCTGACAAACTCGTCCTTACCGAGCGAGTCCAGTTCGACTCTTATGGGAAATCTCCCCTGCAATTCGGGGATCAGGTCCGAGGGCTTGGCGATGTGAAAGGCGCCGGCAGCAATGAAAAGAATATGGTCGGTCTTTACAGGGCCATGTTTGGTATTGACAGTGGAGCCCTCGACAACAGGCAGCAGGTCTCTCTGGACGCCCTCTCTCGACACGTCGGGTCCGCCGTGCCCCTGCGCCCTGCTTGCTATTTTATCTATCTCGTCCAGGAAAACTATCCCGGTCTGTTCTGTGCGCTCGCGTGCTTCCGCTGTGACCTTTTCTATATCAATAAGCTTATTAGCCTCCTCCTGGATAAGCATTGCCAATGCCTCCGAGACTCTGACCTTTTTCCGTTTTGATTTCTCAGGAAGAAAACTGCCGAGCATCTCTTTAAGGTTGATCTCAAGTTCTTCAAGTCCGACATTGGATATGACCCCGAATGGCATCATCTTTTCCTTTACTTCAACATCAACATACCGGGAATCCAGTTTGCCCTCTTTAAGCTGGACCCTCAGGCGCTCGCGTGTTTCATTAGGGCCCTCTTTTTCCTGCTCTTCAGGAGGAGGGCCGCCCACACGCGCCGGCCTCTGCTGCGGAAGAAGCAGATCCAGCAGCCTGTCTTCAGCAAGCGCCTTGGCTTTTTCCTGCACCTGCGACATGTGTTCGGTCTTTACCATATTCAGCGCAATTTCCAGAAGGTCCCTTATGATAGATTCCACATCGCGGCCCACATACCCCACCTCGGTGAACTTGGAGGCCTCTATTTTGAGGAACGGCGCATTGGCAAGCTTGGCGAGTCTGCGTGCTATTTCTGTTTTACCCACGCCTGTAGGGCCTATCATAATTATATTTTTGGGCAGCACTTCATCCCTGAGTTCAGGCGAAAGCCGCTGCCTTCTCCACCTGTTCCGCAGCGCGATAGCCACTGACCTCTTTGCCTTGTCCTGCCCGATGATGTATTTGTCCAGTTCGGAAACTATTGTTCTGGGTATGAAGTTATCCATTGAGTTCCTCGATTGATATGTTTTTGTTGGTATAGATACATATATCCGCAGCTATATCCATTGCTTTGCGCACTATCTCTGCAGGGGAGAGACTCGTGTTATCATAAAGCGCCAGAGCAGCAGACTGGCCGAAAGGACCGCCCGAGCCTATTGCGGCTACTCCTCCCTCGGGCTCTATTACGTCGCCCGTGCCGGAGATGATCAGGGTATGCTCTTCGTCTGCCACGAGAAGCAGCGCCTCAAGCCTGCGCAGTATTTTGTCGGTTCTCCAGTCCTTTGCGAGTTCAACCGCAGCCCTTGATATGTTCCCCCGGTACGACTCGATCTTCGCCTCGAACCTCTCAAAAAGCGTAAAGGCATCTGCGGTCGCACCGGCAAACCCGGCCAGAATTTTATCGTTATACATCTTTCTTATTTTTCTGGCATTATGTTTCAAAACTGTGTTCCCCATCGTCACCTGCCCGTCGCTTGCGATGGCAACGTTATTGTTTCTCCTTACACATAAAATAGTTGTTCCGTGAAACATAAATCCTCCTTAAAGGCAGGTGATGGGTTATTGGTAATGGGTCATAGAAAAAGAAAACCTATAACCTATCGCCTATAACCTATCACCCGTTTTTTCATTCCCGAATGGATGCGCTTTATCATAAACATCTATTAAATGTCCGATATCGAGATGCGTGTACTTTTGAGTTGTCGAGAGAGATGAATGGCCGAGCATCTCCTGAATTGAGCGCAGGTCGGCCCCGCCTATCAGCAGGTGAGTAGCAAAGGTATGCCGCAGAGTGTGAGGGCCTATCTGTCCTTCAATCCCCATTGCACGGGCATGTTTTACCACTATGCGCCGTATCTGCCGGTCTGTGAGACGTCCGCCGCTTCGATTAAGGAAAAAAGCCGAACCGCCCCGCACAGCCGACTTTTTCTTAAAAAGCATCCGTTCGACAAAATAAGATTTCAGCGCATCTACGGCTTTATCTCCGACCGGCACAATCCGTTCTTTTTTCCCTTTCCCGCGCGCTTTGACAAGGCCCTCTTTCAGGTTTATGTCATCTACGGTCAGGCCGGACACTTCGCTGACACGCAGGCCGCTTGAGTAGAGTAATTCAAGGATGGCCCTGTCCCTGACAGGCAGCAGTCCGATGCCCTCCGGGGCTTGCACAAGGTTGAAGGCGTCGTCGACAGACAGGAAGTTGGGCAGTTGTTTTGGCAGCTTTGGCGTGGGCACAAGTTTGGCCTGATTTATCTTGATATGACCTTCCTGGTAAAGATAGTTGAAAAACGATCTGAGTGTTGCCAGCTTCCTCGCAACAGTGGATTTTTCTTTGCCGCCCATAATACGTTCTGAAATGAAGCCCCTTATGTCAATCATATCTACCTGCAGCGGGTCCGCTGCGCAGTACTGGCTGAACTCTATCAAATCGTGTTCATACGCCCTGAGTGTATGCGCGGAAGCGGCGCGTTCCAACTCGAGGTATTTGAGAAATTTCCTTATCAATAGGTCATAGGTCATGGATCATGGGTCATAGGTTTTAAAATGGTCTTCCCTATAACCTATGACCTATAACCTGTCATGTTAATATACTCTGACCACTCTTTTAATGCAACCTCAGCGGCCATTCTCCGACGGAGCTTTTTATCTTTTATCTCAGGCTTATTTATAAGCGCCGGAATCAGTCCGAAATTAATGTTGCTGGGCTGAAAGCCGGCAGCACCGGGACAGGTAATATATGCTATCAGCGAGCCATGAGCGGAAACTCTCGGCGGCTGGGCTGCTTCTTTGCCGAGCATCTTCCTCGAAGCATTGATGCCTGCTATCAGGCCCATTGCCGTTGATTCGATGTAGCCTTCAACGCCGGTGATTTGTCCTGCAAAGTAAAGGCTGCTTTTCTCTTTAAGCGACAGGTCGGCATTGAGGTGCAGCGGAGAATTAATAAACGTGTTCCGATGCATGCTCCCCAAACGCAAAAAATCAGCTTTCTCAAGGCCTGGAACCATCGTGAACACTTCTTTCTGGTCCTGCCACTTCAGACGTGTTTGAAAGCCGACCATATTGTATGCCGACCTCTCTAAGTTTTCAGTCCTCAGTTGTACAACAGCGTGTGGGATCCTGCCTGTTTTCGGATCCGGCAGTCCGACCGGTTTGAGCGGCCCGAACCTGAGAGTGTCCCTTCCCCTTTCCGCCATGACCTCAACCGGCATGCACCCCTCGAAGACTTTTATGTCTTCAAAATCCATTTTGTGTACTTTGTCTGCATTTTGCAGTGCATCGAAAAACCTGCCGTATTCGTCTTCAGACATGGGGCAGTTCACATAATCATCTCCGCCTTTTCCGTAACGTGAAGCAAGATATACTTTCGAGTAGTCGATGCTGCCGGCATCAATAATCGGCGCTATAGCATCATAAAAAAAGAGGTGATCTCCCCCGATGAGTTTTTTGAGAGTATCCGTCATTGCACCCGAAGTGAGGGGGCCCGTTGCTATAATAGCCAACGAATCGGGAATACTTGCAACTTCCTCCCTGACGATGGTGATATTCCTCTGATTTGTAATCGCTTCGTTGATATAACCGGCAAATAACGTTCTGTTTACAGCAAGTGCAGATCCTGCAGGGACCTCAGATGCCAGTGCCGCGCTCATTACAAGCGAACCGGCAAGCTCCAGCTCCTTTTTTAAAAGTCCGGGACCTGTATTGATTTCCCTTGATCTGAGGGAATTGGAGCATACAAGCTCCGCAAGGAGAGGGTGTCTTATGCGCCTCAGTCATCTTTTCGGGCCGCATCTCGAAGAGCAGGACATGGATGCCTCTTTGTGCCGCCTGCCATGCGGCCTCGCACCCCGCAAGACCGCCGCCTATTATAATAAGTTCATCCATCAGGAGTGAGCTTTACAAGAGTACAGTGTCTGAATTCAGCAACGCACCGGATTCTCTAAACCTTAAACCGCTCTACGATGCTTTTCAGCTGACTGGAGAGGCGCTCAAGCTCGGCAGACGACTGCGCGATATGAGAAGAGCTGCCCGATATTTCCTTTGCGCCGCTTGCAACAGCCTGAATATCTCCGCTTATCGACTCGGAGGTCGACGACATCTCCTCTGTTGCCGATGCGATTTCCTGGACCATGGTCTGAAGGGAGGTCACACTTTGTACAATAGCGGTGAGCTGTGTTCCAGCCTCGACAGAGTATTGAAGGCCCACGGTCACCTTGCCTTTTGTCTGGTCCATTGCATCAACAGCATTACCGACCTCGCTCTGAATAGCCCTAATCATAAGGCCGATCTCCGAAGTCGCTTTGGCCGTCCGTTCAGCGAGTTTCCGAACTTCGTCCGCAACAACAGCAAACCCGCGACCCTGTTCTCCGGCGCGCGCGGCTTCTATAGCGGCATTCAGGGCAAGCAGATTGGTCTGGTCAGCGATGTCGTTAATGGCAGACACAATTTCTCCGATCTGTTTGGATTTTTCGCCGAGCGACTGCATCACACGGGCCGACGTGTTGACAGTTTCGGCAATTGTCCTGGCTT
Source organism: Nitrospirota bacterium (assembly GCA_963830245.1). Classification (GTDB taxonomy): domain Bacteria; phylum Nitrospirota; class Thermodesulfovibrionia; order Thermodesulfovibrionales; family Dissulfurispiraceae; genus JADFXI01. The sequence goes on along the minus strand of CAWHNC010000100.1, from coordinate 62,813 downwards.
CGTCAACAGACTTGTTGACCACTTCTGCGCCTTTATTCGCGATTCCAGCCGTCTCCATTGAAGATTGAGCAATATCTGAAGCATTCTTCGCAATGTCCATAACGGTCTGTGACATCTCTTCGGCGGAAGTCGCAATCTGGGATGAACGATTGGATTGTTCATTCATGGTCCTGGTGATCTCTTCAGAGCTGGAGCTCAGCTCTGTGCTTCCGGACGCCACACTCGCGGCGGCTTGCTTGATGTCGGCTATTACGCCTTTGAGTTTGTCGGACATTGTCTTCATTGCAGTCAGCATTTGCCCGGTTTCGTCCTCGCTTGTTACATCTATTTCACCTGTGAGGTCACCGCCGGCAATTTTATTGGCAGTGTCAACAGCGAGGTTGAGGGGCCTGGTGATGCTTCTTATATTCCATAATGCTACACTTACTGAAATTACCAATGCACTAAGAGCAAGGACAATTATTACCATACGCTCATTCCTGGATTGACTCCTGGTATTGTCCCCCTGGATAGCGGCCTGTTCCTGGACGTATTCACCCATGTCCTTCAATGCACCGAAATAACCATCCCTGAGCGGTATAATGGCCGCGTGTTCCTGAAGGACCTCTTCTTTCTTGCCTTCTTTCAGTAAGGCTACGAGCTTGTCACGTTCTTTGATATAAGGGGCCCTCTTGTCTACAATGGCCTGATATAAGGCCTTCCCTTTTTCTGTTGAAACAGAATTCTTCAGGTCATCCATATTTTTGTTGGTTGCCGCCCGGTTTTTGTTGGTAAATTCGAGTTCTTTCAGCACGCCATCCATATCGCTGGCGATGATTGCTTCATCAATATGCAGGTTGCTGCTATAAATCGCCTCATTTATTGACGCGACGCCTTTCACTTGCGGTATGCGCCTGCCAATCAGATCGTCGACGTCACCTATGAGCATAGAAATAGTGTACAACGCTGATAAGGCTATTACCGCACCCAACAGCGCTACAAGCCCGAACCCCCCGAATAACTTTGTTCTGATGGTAATGTTCTTTAATATTGCCATATTATTGCTCCCATCCTTCTCAGTATATTTTTATATCCGGAACTCTTCTCTTGATTTTTATTAATAGCACATAATAATAAAAACTTATTGAGCTTTTGTGCCGATCTTTATTATTATATCAGAATGTCTATCAAACTTGTCATTTTCGATCTTGATGGCACCCTGATAGATTCAAGCATTGATATTGCCAACGCGATCAATTACGCGGTTGAACCATACGGCGTTCCGCCCCTGACGGTGCAGGAAGTCATAAGCCTTGTGGGAGAAGGCATATCAACGCTTATGGAGAAGATCATTTTGAAGGAAGGGATTGAAGCGGGCAGGGATTTGCTGACCGGGCGGTTCGTCTCTTATTATTCCTCCCACCTTACCGACAACACGACGCCGTATCCCGGGGTGAGGGAGGTGCTGGCGCAATTGGCGGCATACCGTAAGGCGGTCATTTCCAATAAGCGCGAGTCCCTGTCGGTAAAAATACTCGAAGCGTTGGGTCTTTCTGAGTACATGGAGGTAATTGTCGGAAGCGATACGGTAAAGGAAAGAAAGCCTTCCCCGTTGCCTGTCCGTCATGTCCTCTCCACTCTCGGGATCTCGCCTGACGCGGCAATAATTGTAGGCGACAGCAATTATGATGTCGAAGCCGGCAAGTCAGCCGGAATAAAAACCGTGGCGGTTACTTATGGCTACAGGCCCCTGGAATTTTTGCAGGGAGCTGATTTTATAATAAACAGCATGCCGGAATTAAACGATGTTTTAAGGAGGTTATCATAGATGGCGTTTACCGTTGCTTTTGCAGGCAAAGGCGGCACAGGGAAAACGAGCCTTGCAGGATTGGTGGTGAAATACCTGCTCGACAAAAGGAAGGGGCCTGTCCTTGCGGTTGACGCGGACAGCAATTCATGCCTGAACGAGGCGCTTGGAGTCGCGGTACACGCGACTATAGGCGGTCTCAGGGAAGAGTCTCTCCAGGCTGTGAGGGAAGGTGTCAGGCCGGGTGGAATGGCTATGGAGCAGCTCTTCGACTACCAGGTGCAGCAGTCTATCATCGAGGCTGACGGGTTTGATCTTATGGTCATGGGGAGGCCCGAGGGGCCTGGCTGTTATTGTGCGGCAAATAATATAATAAGGAAGTACACCGATCTCCTGTCGGAGAAGTATCCATATGTTGTAATCGACAATGAAGCCGGTATGGAACATCTGAGCAGAAGGACCACTCACAAAGTAGATTTGCTCATTATTGTCAGCGACCCTACGGTGAAAGGTGTGATAACTGCGCAGCGGATCAATAACCTTGTTGAGGAATTGCAGCTGGAGGTGGACCGGAGAGTGCTGATAATCAACAGGGTTATCGGATATGAGGGGAAAGAGCTTAAAACTATGGCCGAGAAAGCAGGTGTTACCGTGGCGGGTCTGGTTCCGCAGGATGAGGCAATTTTCCAGTTTGACCTTGAGGGAAAGCCTGTATTTAAGCTTCCTGATGAATCTAAATCTGTTCACGCGCTTTTCGGTATTTTGACATCATTAAATATACCTTAAAAGGCAGTAGTCTGATATAAAACAGACAGTTGTTATGAGGTATGAGGAGGGGGAAAATCAAATAGAAATATAAAAAAAATATATTAGACATATTGATTTATCTTATGTTAAATTTTTTAAAACATTATTTTAAGCGCCATTTTTGAAAGGAGATAGTATGCTAATAATTGGTGAAAAGCTGAGCATCATAGCTAAAAGAGTACGTGAAGCAATGATGAAATTCGACAAAGGGCCTATTCAGGAAATTGCAACGCGGCAATGGAAAGAAGGTTCCGGTATGATTGATGCTAATATCGGCCCTGCGGAGGATGGCGGAGAAAAAATGATGGAGTGGATGGTAAGGACCATTCAGGAAGTAGTGCCCCTTCCTGTTTGTCTTGACACTACGAATGCCAAGGCTATTGAGGCCGGGCTGAAGGTCCATAACAACGAATGGGGAAGGCCGCTTATTAATTCCACTTCCAACGATCCTGAAAGGTTCCCTGTTATGGAAGTTGCTGTAAAATACAATTCACAATTGATCGGGCTTACAGTCGGCAAGGGCGGTCTCCCGGCAGATGCAGAAGAAAGAGCCGGCATAGCGGCAGAGATAATGGGCAGGGCAATGGAATATGGCTTGCCGGTTGAAGACCTGTATCTTGACCCGCTTGTCCTCCAGGTCGCCACTACCCAGGACCAGGCAATAAAAGTCGTGCAGGCTGTCAAGATGTTCCAGGACTTGAACGACCCTCCAATGAAGACAGTTGTGGGACTGAGCAACATATCCAATGGAATGCCGAAACAACTCAGGCACGTAATGAATAAACATTTACTTTCGCTGCTGCTGTACGAAGGTCTGACTGCTGCGATTGCTGATGCTGCAGAGGTGACTGAGACTGTAAAGACGATAGATATAATAATGGGCAGGACCCTTTATGCCCATTCGTACCTGGAAATGTAGAATACTGTCGACGGTCGATACTGAAAACTACCGGCGGGCGACTAAATAAATGGAGGTATTTATGGCATTTACAGCGCCAAACGAGACTTATTCTGGCAAGGTTTATCAAGTTGAGGCAGGTATCGATAATCCCATTGTTATTGGTGGAGAGAGTGTGCTTCCTTTTCACTCCTTTGAAGGTAATCTCCCCAACAGACCCGTTATAGCTTATGAGATTCAGGATGTCCCTCCGGGTGATTGGCCCGAAACTCTGAAAAAGGTGTATGAAGGAGTATCAGGTGATCCTGTGTCGTGGGCAAAATATTGCCAGGACAAGCTGAATGCAAAGGCGATAGCACTCAGGTTGATCGGGACCCATCCCGACAGGGAAAACCGCTCTCCTGAAGAGGCTGCAAAGACAGTAAAAGATGTTCTTGCCGCAATAAAAGTCCCTCTGATAATCCTCGGCAGCAACAATATTGAGAAAGACACGGCGGTATTGGTTGCAGCGGCTGAGGCAGCCAAGGACAGGAATTGTTTAATAGGTAAGGCTATGGAAGAAAACTATAAAACAATCGTTGCAGCCTGCATGGCAAACAATCATAAACTTATTGCAATGTCTCAGCTCGATATTAATCTTTCCAAGCAGCTCAATATCCTGATTACTCAAATGGGCTTTGACAAGGAGAGGATGGTAACTGATCCTATGTGCTCGGCACTTGGATATGGGCTGGATTATACGTATTCTGTAATGGAGAGAATCAGGCTTGCTGCCTTGACCCAGAATGACCTCACGATGCAGACGCCGATGCTTGGCGATATCGGCATGTATGCCTGGAAGGTCAAGGAGGCAAATGCTTCTGAAGAAGAACTTCCTTTTGGCGGATCTCTTGAGCAGAGAGGCATTGCGTGGGAAACCCTGACTGCGGGTGCACTTATCATGGCCGGTTCAGAGCTTTTGATCATGAGGCATCCGGAGGCAGTTAAGGCAATAGAAAAATTAATAGATGAATTAATGTAAGGGAGGTTAACATGGCGTTATCCGGCGTTGAGATATTCAAGTTGCTGCCAAAAACCAATTGCAAGAAGTGCGGACATCCGACATGTCTTGCTTTTGCAATGAAACTGGCCCAGAGACAGGCTTCTCTCGATCTGTGCCCCGATGTCTCGGAAGAGGCTAAAAAAGTCCTCGGTGAGGCATCTGCTCCTCCTATAAGACCCGTTATACTTGGAGTAGGCGACAAAGCTCTGAAAATGGGTGAAGAAACTGTTCTCTTCAGGCATGACAAGAAGTTTGTTAACCAATGCGCTATTGCTGTGGAAATAAAGGATTCGATGTCCGACAGTGAAATAAACAGCCTTACGGACCAAGTCCTTAATTCGGAGATAGACAGAGTCGGTCAGAAGCTCAGGGTCGACGCGATATTTATTAATAACGTATCAGGTGATGCAGGAAAATTTGAAGGTGTTGTAAAGGCTATCGCAGCCAAGGCCCCGGCAGTGCCCCTGATACTTTCCACGACGAATCCGGCTGCAGCAGAGGCAGCTGTCAAGGCTGTAGCAGATAAAAAACCGATCCTTTACGGAGCAAACGATTCCAACGCCGACCAAATGGCGAACATTGCAAAGACCTATAAGGTTTCTCTCGGAGTAGTCGCCCCGGGTCTCGACGCACTCACAGCCCTTACAGATAAGATCAAGGGACTCGGTGTTGCGGATATGGTAATTGACTCGGGAGCACGCACCGCCAAAGAGATGCTGCGGGACAATACATATATCAGAAGGGCTGCGGTAAAGAAAGGCAATAAATCGGTAGGATACCCTGTAATCAGCTTTGCACAAAGAGATGATGTTATGCTGGAAACTCTCATTGCGGGACTCGGAATAATGAAATATGCTGCTATCGTGGTTGTGAGCAACATCGACAAGTGGAAGAATCTTGTTCTGTTTACCCTGAGGCAGAATATCTATACTGACCCACAGGTACCTCTGCAGGTCCCGCAGAACGTATATAAAATCGGCGATCCGACCACAGACTCCCCCCTGCTCATCACCTCAAACTTCTCTCTTACATATTTTATTGTATCCGGAGAGATCGAAGGCAGCAAGGTCCCGGTGAGGCTTGCCGTGCTTGATACAGAGGGACTTTCAGTGCTTACCGGGTGGGCCGCCGGCAAATTCAACGCAACAAAGATAGCTGCATTCATCAAGGAATGCGGAGTAGAGAATGAGATAAGCCATAAGGAGCTTATTATTCCGGGGTACGTGGCAATACTGAGTGGCGCGATTGAAGAAAAGCTGCCGGGCTGGAAGATAACTGTAGGCCCGAGGGAAGCTAACGGACTCCCTGTTTTTTTGAGGTCACGTTAATAGAGCAGAAGCGGTTTTCGAATTTTGAATAAATTAATGTCAGGAGGTTTGAGAGATGTCTAAGATTATTGCAACAGCGGTTATGAGAGGCGCACGGTCACTTGTGGAACGCGCGGAAGAAATGCTTAAAAAAACAATAGCTGAAAAAGGAAAAGATTATGCCTTTGAGTTTCCTGACACTGCCTTTCAGCTTCCCATGATACTTGCTATGACTACTTTCAAGGTAAAAACGCTTGGAGATATGGAGGTTGGACTTCGCTACGCCCAGGAACTGCTCCACGAAGAGCCGACAGATAAGCTCTGGCTTCCCTATCTTGGGGAGACGCTTGATTGCGGTATGGCCACTCTTTTTGCGGAAGAAATAATTCTTGCGCTCAGGTATGTCAACGGCCTCGAGCCTTGCAAGGATCCTGAAACAGGCTATGTGTACAATGGGTTTATAGGTGATACCATCCAGAGAAACCTGGGCATCCAACTCGTTGACGGCACAATGCCGGGATTTGCCTGTATTCTCGGAGCGGCTCCGACCGACGATATTGCGGTGAAAATAGCAAGAGAGCTTCAGGAGAAGAACATACTGACTTTCCTTGCAGGTCAGTCAAATGGTGATAGCATGACTAAACAGCTTCTCAGGAAGGATATAGAACTTGGCTGGGATGCCAGAATTGTGCCATTGGGTCCTGATACGGAGCATATCCTTTATGCTGCAGACTGGGCGATAAGGGCCTCCCTCATATTCGGCGGCAAGAAGCCCGGAGACTATAAGGGACATCTCCTGTACCAGAAAGACAGGGTCTTTGCATTTGCAATAGCTCTCGGCCCAATGGATGACATAAAGTGGGCCACCGGCGCCGGCGCGATTAACATGGGATTCCCTGCTGTTTGCGATACGGATGTCCCTACCATTCTACCTACAGGCGTTTGCACATACGAGCACGTCGATAAGGAATTTGACCATGCCAAGATTGTCCAGAAGGCAATCGAGGTAAGAGGACTGAAGATTACCGTGGAAAAACCGCCTGTCCCTGTCGCTTACGGGCCTGCATTCGAGGGCGAGAGGATAAGGAAAGAAGATACCTTTATGGAAATGGGCGGCCAGAAAACCCCTGCATTCGAATTGGTCAGGATGAGGGAAATGGACGAGATAGAAGACAACAAGGTCATTATAAAGCCCGACAACTGGAAAGAGTTATATGCAAAGGGAGGCAGGTTGCCTCTTGGTATCGTTATCGAAGTTGCCGGCCGCAAGATGCAAAAGGATTTTGAATCTGTCCTCGAGAGGAAGATCCACGCGGACCTCAACGAGGCCCAGGGAATATTCCACATGGGTCAGAGAGACGTCAACTGGGTAAGGATAAGCAATGCTGCCCAACAGGCCGGTTTCACTCTGGAGCATATCGGCATTATCCATACCACAATGGCCCATCACAGGTTTAAATCCATTGTTGACAAGGCACAGGTAACGTTATACCTGGATGAAAAGGATGTTAAGGAAAAGCTGCAGGAGGCAAGGGTTGCATATGCAGAGCGCGATGCAAGGCTGGGAGGTCTTACTGACGAAACAGTGGAAGATTTTTATTCGTGCCTTCTCTGCCAGTCTTTTGCTCCGAGCCATATTTGCGTAGTGTCTCCTGAAAGGCTTGGGCTTTGCGGCGCATTCAACTGGCTCGACTGCAAGGCCGCCAAAGAAATCGACCCGACCGGCGGAAACCAGCCGATCGGTAAGGGAGAAATCCTTGACGCAAAATTGGGACGATTTTCCGGTGTGGACGAATATGTCTCAAAGGCAAGCGCCGGCGCGGTTGAATCTGTAAACATGTACACAATAATGGACAATCCGATGACCTCCTGCGGATGTTTCGAGTGCATAGTCGGAATTATCCCCGAAGCAAACGGAGTTATGCTTGTGCACAGGGGCTATCAGGGCATGACTCCGGTCGGCATGAAGTTTTCGACATTCGCCGGTTCGGTCGGAGGGGGTGCTCAAACCCCTGGATTTATGGGCATCGGCGTGAACTTCATCCCAAGCAAAAAATTCCTTTACGGCGACGGCGGAATAAAAAGGATAGTCTGGATGCCGGCATCACTTAAGGAGAGGATTGCAGAGGCCTTCAAAAAGAGGGCTGCTGAGGAGGGTGTCCCGGACCTGCTTGATAAGATAGCTGATGAAACTATATGCGAGGATTCAGAAAAACTTGTGGAATATCTTGCGAAGGTAGGTCATCCGGCGTTGGAAATGTCCTCAATGTTATAAAATAAAAAGTATGTTTTAGCGGGACGAGATTAAAACTACGGAGGCATAAAAAATGGAGAAAAAGGAAGAAAAAAAAGTAGTCGCAAAAATAAGACCCGCGAATCCTGATGCGGATAGAATACTGAAATGGGCAGAAGACGAGGGTATCGAGACCTGTTTTGACAGATCGGAAAAAATGAAGCCGTGTCCGATCGGTCATTCAGGCGCTTGCTGCAAGAACTGCAGTATGGGTCCCTGCAGGCTGACCGCCAAGGAAGACGCAAAGGGCATCTGCGGAGCAAATAACGACACCGTAGCTGCGAGGAACCTTGTCAGAATGGTTGCTGCCGGTGCATCGGCACATTCAGACCATGGTTTGGATATGGCGATGCTGCTGCTTGCTGTTGCCGAAGGGCATACCGCCGATTTCGCAGTCAAGGACACAAGGAAGCTTTATAAAGTGGCGGGCTTCCTCGGCGTAGAATTCGAGGGACGCCCTGCGAATGATGTGGCGAAAGACGTGGCGCATAAGATGATCGAAGACTTTACCCGCCAGACCGGCGAAATGAATTATGTGACGAGGGCCCCGAAAAAGACCGTCGAGAGATGGAGGAAGTGGGGTATTGTTCCGAGAGGCTTCCAGCGAGAGGTCATTGAGGCGATGCACAGGACCAATACCGGTGTTGACCTTGATCCGGACAGTCTTTTACGTACGGCTATGAGGACAGCCCTTGCCGATGGCTGGATCGGCTCAATGATAGCAACGGATGTTACCGATATTCTTTACGGTACCCCGCAACCACTCAGGGCGCAGGCGAGTTTCGGCGTTTTTGAGAAAGACATGGTCAATATGGTAGTTCACGGCCATGAGCCCAATCTGGCGGAAAAATTTGTCGAGGTCTCCACTGAGCCGGAACTGGTGGCATATGCAAAATCCAAGGGCGCAAAGGGGATCAACCTTACAGGTATGTGCTGTACGGCTAATGAAATACTTGCAAGGCACGGTATAGCTACCATGGGTGGATTTACCAACCAGGAACTTGCGATTATGACAGGTATGGTTGACGCCATGACGGTAGACGTTCAATGCATAATGCCTGCAATTGTCGATGTGTCCAAAAAATTCCATACCAAGGTCATCACGACTTCACCCAAGGCACATATTCAGGGGGCTATAGCTATGCCTATGGTAGATGAAACAAAGGCAAAACAACTTGCCCGCGATATAATCAAGGTTGCGATAGACAATTTCCCGAACAGGACAACAAAAGGTTTTCGTGAGAAGATGCAGATGTTCGATATGGTGACAGGATTCTCACACGAATATATCGAGTATATGCTCGGCGGAAAATGGAGGCATTCATTCAGGCCTCTCAATGACGCCATTATGTCGGGAAGAATTCGCGGTATCGGAGCTGTTGTTGGTTGCGACAACACCAGGTTTCCTGCAACCGGCAACCATAAATGGCTTGTAACCGAATTGATCAAGAGGGATGTCCTTGTTGTTACCACAGGGTGTGGTTCACACGCCTGCGGTCTGGGAGGATACCTGACGCCTGAGTTTGCGATGGAGCACGCCGGCCCCGGTCTGCGCCAGATCTGCGAAACAACCGGCATGCCTCCAATTCTGGCCCTTGGTTCCTGTGTAGACAATTCAAGGATACTTACTATCGCCAGCGCTATGGCTGCTGAGGGCGGGCTCTCCGATGAAATCGGCGGCATGCCTGCAGTCGGGATTGCGCCTGAATGGATGTCTGAGAAGGCGGTCGCCATTGCAACTTATTGCGCTGCTTCGGGATGCCCGGTCATATTCGGGGGCGACAATATCTTTGCAGCCGGCAAGGGAGTTACAGACATGATGACCAATCAATGGATGGAAAGATTCAAAGGCTGCTTTGTTTTTGAACCGTCCATTGAGAAGATCTTGGAGATGACACTCAACTTCATCGATAATGCAAGGGCGGATCTCAAGTTGAAGAAGTATGATCCGGGCAAGTTCGACACCGAGCGCGTTCTTATGGATATGGCCGCACGCCGCGATATTGAAAAGGGTGCAAAGCCGCATTTAGGGTTTTAAACTTAACTCATAAAACAAAAACCCCTGCCAGTGTACCGGCAGGGGTTTTTGTTTTTACTTTTTCAAGAAGGCCCGGCGATTACCAGGGTGCTTCGTTTTTTAAAAACTTATGCATATCTGCTGCTGCACGCTTCCCTGCACCCATTGCGCTGATGACGGTTGCTGCTCCGGTAACGACGTCTCCCCCGGCCCACACACGCTGTTTTCTTGTTCTTCCATTTTCGGCATCGGCAACTGCAGTGCCGTACTTCGTCCTTTCGAGACCGTCAGCATCAACGAATACGAGCGGGTTAGGGCTGGTGCCGAGCGCCATGATAACGGTATCCACCTCCATCTCGAACTCTGACCGTGCGATGGGGACCGGCCTGCGCCTGCCGCTTGCGTCCGGCTCGCCGAGTTCCATCCGTATGCAGCGCATTGCAACTGCCTTGCCGCTGCTATCTCCAATTATTTCCACGGGACTGCAAAGGAGGTCAAAAATAATGCCCTCCTCTTCTGCGTGATGGACCTCTTCGACGCGGGCCGGCAATTCATCTTTAGACCTGCGGTAAACGATATGCACCTCGCCCTTGCTGCCGTTGGTCTGTTTCGCATGGAGCGCCTGTAAGCGGGCGCTGCACCGGGCCGCATCCATGGCAACATTGCCGCCTCCAATGACTGCGACACTTTTACCCGCTTTGACCGGCGTACTGTATTCAGGAAAAAGATATCCTTTCATAAGATTGACGCGGGTAAGAAACTCATTGGCAGACATAACGCCATTAAGGTTTATGCCGGGTATAGGCATGAAAGAAGGGAGGCCCGCTCCCGTGCCAAGGAATACAGCATCGTATTCCCCGAGCAGTTCATTCAGTGAAACAGAACGGCCCACGACGTGGTCGTTCCTTATTTCTATGCCGAGGCACTCTGCTGCATAATTGATTTCTCCGAACACAACGGCCTTTGGCAGCCGGAACTCGGGTATGCCATAAACAAGCACGCCTCCCGGGCCATGGAGGGACTCGAACATGGTGACTTTATGTCCTTCTCTCGCCAGGTCTACAGCGCATGTCAATCCAGCCGGCCCAGTGCCTACAACAGCGATTTTTTTACCTGTAGCCGGAGCGCTAACAAGCGGGCAGGTGCGCTGCGCGAGTTCGAAATCGCCCACAAAGCGCTCCAAACGCCCTATGGCAACTGCCTCGCCTTTTTTGGCAAGAATGCATTTGCCCTCACACTGCACTTCCTGAGGACAAACCCTTCCACATATTGCAGGCAGGTTATTTTTAACTTTCATTGCCTCAACAGCCTTATTCATATTCCCTTCGCGCAGAGCGAGGATAAACTGGGGAATCAGCACGCCGACAGGGCATCCCGCCACACAGGCTGGTTTCTTGCACTGCAGGCAGCGCTCAGCCTCTTTGCGCGCCGTTTCTTCGGTGTAGCCCAGAGCCACTTCCTCAAAATTTCCGCTGCGTATCACAGGGTCCTGATTCGGCATTGGCTGCCGGGGTATTTTCATTCTCTCTTTTGGGTCTAACTTCGCCATTTATTTTCCTCCATCCGCTATTGCTTTTTCGAGATTGCAGGTGTGCTTCCAGTGCTCTACTGCCGACTGCTCCTCTTCACGATAGAACTGCAGCCTGGACAAAAGACTGTTCCAGTCGACCTTGTGGGCGTCAAATTCAGGGCCGTCTACGCAAACGAACTTTGCGCCCTCATCCAGGAGCACTCTGCACCCGCCGCACATACCGGTGCCGTCAATCATAATTGTATTCAGGCTGACAATCGTCGGCACATTAAAAGGCTTGGTGGTCAGTGATACAAACTTCATCATGACAGCAGGGCCTATTGCCCAGACTTTTGCGACGCCATTCTTGTCCCCGCCGGCTTTAGCCTGTAAAATTTCCTTGAGCGGGTCGGTGACCAGGCACTTTCGGCCGTAGGAGCCGTCATCAGTGCAAATATGAAGTTCATCGGATACAGCCCTCATCTTGTCTTCCCAGAACAACAGGTCTTTGGACCGCGCCCCTATAATTGAAATCACGGTGTTGCCGGCTTGTTTCAGCGCACGGGCAACAGGATAAATGGGAGCAATCCCCACGCCACCTCCCATACAGATGACGGTCCCAAAATTTTCAACTTCCGTGGGGTGACCGAGCGGTCCGACGAATGTGGCAAGCATGTCTCCGGGCTTGAGGGCGCCCAAATGCATTGTAGATTTTCCAACTTCCTGAAAGATGATGGTAATTGTTCCAGCCTTTGAATCAAAGTCTGCTATGGTCAAAGGGATGCGCTCTCCCTGTTCATCTATACGTACAATGGTGAACTGGCCGGCTTTGGCCTTTTTTGCAACATGGGGCGCATCAATTACCATGAGTTTAGTCACATCACTCAACACTTGCTTCTCCAAAATTTTATACATTGCCCGACTCCTCACAAATATTTTTATAATGATACCTTATGAGATCATCATATTATCTTATTAATATAACATAACATTTATAGCACAATCCAGACTGCCGGGACTTTTTTTATTCTTGCTTCGCTCACTATTTCGTATGCGCGGAAACACGGGGAATACGACCACTATTCAGTTAACAGGTCTGTGGGCTGCATGCCGATACATTGTACTTCAGGCTTGAGCGTAATCCCGAACTTTTCACGTACTTGTTCCTGTACGTGTCGCGCAAAGGCGAGGACCTCGGAGGCTGTGGCATCCCCATAGTTAATGAGGGCAAGAGTATGCCAGGGCGATATGCCGACATTACCCCTGCGGTAGCCTCTTGTCAAACCAGCTGCCTGAATAAGGCATGCCGCAGATATTTTTACCTCTGCTGATGTCTGGGGCCAATACCAGTTCGCATATCCGCCCATGTCGTGAACTGTTTTTTCAACGCGATCAAAGATATCACGAGAAACTATGGGGTTTTTGAAGAACGAACCTGCGCTGTTGAGGCGTTCATATCCATCAAGGACCAGAAGGCCTTTTGTGTTTCTTATGTCGAGCACTGCGCTCCTTACCTGTGCAAGGGTAATGTTTGCCGTTGATGGAAAATACCGTTTCAGATCATGATGGGTCAGATTGGGACACCCGGATTTTGCAAGCCTGAAGGCAACTCCGGTTATGATATATCGTCCCGCTTCAGCTGTATTAAAGATGCTTTTCCGATAATCAAACCCGCATTCCCGGTTGCCCAATATGGCCGCAGCTCCGGTGCTTATATCAATGGCGCGGACCTCTTCGACCACGTTTTCCGCGCTCTGACCATATGCGCCGATGTTCTGTACCGGTGCGGCGCCTACCGAGCCGGGAATGCCTGAAAGGCATTCGACACCCTGCCAGTTATGTTCAGTACAAAATTTCGTAAAGTCATCCCAATCATGCCCTGCCTGTGCCGTGACTATCACGCTGTCGCCCGTACTTCGGCTTGCAAGTCCTTCTATTCTATTATGAATGACAAGACCAGGGAAGCCGTCATCGCTTATAAGAAGGTTGCTGCCGCCGCCGAGCGTAAAGATATCAAGATCAAGACCTTTAGCGAATGCAAGCGCCTGATGAACTTCATGTTCGCGGGTCACTTTGACAAAGTAGCGCGCTGCCCCACCGATTTTAAATGTGGTTAATTCTCTTAGCGGGTAATTTTCTTTAATAGTAATGTGGGATAACGCCATTATCGAAATAGTATAACACCCCGGGGTTGCCATTCTCCACACATGGTATTCACCCTTCGACAAGCTCAGGGTGACAATTTTCATGGTGAGCCTGTCAAACCATGGCTTCCTGCCGGCAATTCGGTAGTGTCTCAGTTTGAATTTGCAGGCTATAGATAAGGTCTGCGGAATGTGTCATAATAATTCATGCCTAAAGGACCACAAGGACAAAAGAGACCCGCTGATGTGATCGGCTGCGCTGTTAAAGTGGCTAAGATCGCCACGGGTGAACTGCAAGAAGATGTCACAGAAAAAGAGTATACCCGCAGGGCTGGACAGATCGGTGGTAAGTCCAGAGCAGAAAAGCTCTCTCCTAAAAAGCGTATTGAGATAGCTAAAAAGGCCTCGCAATCTCGCTGGAATAAATCAACTACCTAATATATCTTCTAATTTATTGAGTAATTCTATATGCTTGTCTGTTTGTAAGGCGGAGCTTGAAATATATCTATTTTCAGAAAAAGGAGCGGCTGCCGCTCTCTCTATGCTAAAAGGGGGCGGAATCGGTGAATGCGTTTGATCTGGCCAGAAGGAAATTCCACCTACTTCGTATGGAACACTAACTTGTCCCAAAACATTATCTGCAAGGTACTGAGAAATTTGTTTTAATTTGGGGTTTATTAATTCGAGCGATTTGTCTGTAGAAATATAGAGCTGACTAAAATAAGTTTTTTTTCTGATTATCTGATCATCCTTTACTAAGTTGAACGTTTCAATAATACGATTTAACATATCGAACAAAAAAGCATCTGAGTATTGCGTCGATGACTTAGTGTCTGCCATTAATCCATACCTGTATGCAGTAAAATTCATCATTAATGTGTCGCCTTCACTATTCGTAAATTCGCCATCTACAAATGTAATCCCTGACTTATCATCAAGCGAGCTTTGAGGTGAAGGCATGTTTCTAAATTTATATATTTCTGCTAACATGCGAAGTATAGCAGGAAGCAAACTTTTCCCTTTTGGATTGAACTCGTCAAGATGACATAACCAAAATGATCTTGCAAGATTAACAGATAGAAGTTTCATAGTTAACCCTCCATAGCTATTGGTTCTTGTATTAGTTCTTGTTGATGGTCATACGGAGCAAGCATTTTTTTCACCTGGTTTTCTTGTTCTCTTCTATAAGGATTAAATAAGTTAATTACATTATTCCCTGGAGATAAACACTGATTTGATAAATTATCCGATGGTAATTCTTCATCTGGCCTTACTTCCTCTCTCTCCTTAAAATAAGGGTCTGCATCAAAGCTTAATGCCTTTAAGGATTCAGTAGAAAGGTTAAGCTCCCATTCTACTAATTCGCTTAACGGAACAAACCTAACCATTAATCCAATATCAAATGCAGATGCAAGCCGTTTTAGAGTATTTAATGTTAGTTTGCCATAATTGGGGTCTTCAATTCTTGATATGCTTTCTTGCGCCATTCCAGCGCGATCGCCCAGCTCTTTTTGTGTCCATCTTCTTTCATCTTGTTCACGCAAGGTGCGTACTTGGAATGGAATCCCCGTATCGATATGTTCAACAACAAAAGCATCTCGATACTCTTTATCTCTGAGTTCATCAATTATTTTTTTTCTGCGATTAACTATATTCATCGGTATACCTCGGATTTTCATTGATCAATTTACATCGGTCTTCGGCGGTTTTTATAGCATTAGGTGGATATAGTCTATCATTCTTTTCTATAGCCCCAATTAGTATTGTAAAATCTTTTTCTAAAGGTCCACGGCATCCTAAAGGTCGATACTGGATGTTGTCTAATATAACTCGAATTTCCCAAATCGTATCGCTTCCTTCAAGTTTTTTGGCATAAGGCTCTTTCCATACTCGCTCGTTTTCTAAATAGGTCATTATTTTTTTTACCTTAGCTTTGGCTTTTTTGGGTATTTCATTTAACCAAGCGTCAATCTCATTTTTGCCTGTGTCAGATATAAATACTTTAATTTCCCAGCATTTTTCTATCATATAATAATTTTGTTATAAATGCAAGAACTCATGTTGACTTTAATATAACTTTTTCGTTATATTCATCTTTATTATTGATATTCAATAAGATATAGCATTTTGTACTATCGTTTGATGATAAAAAGAAAAGGCTTTACCGGATTAGAGTAAAGCCCCTTGATCATTTGCCCCTGTAGCTGAATGGTTACAGCGTGCGCCCGCTAAGCGTTAAAATCCGGGTTCAACTCCCGGCAGGGGCATGCTCAAGGTCATTATTACATTTTTACCTCCTCATGTCAAACTGAAAATAATGCTTGACATTTATTTCAGAATTGATTATACTAAAATCATGAACAAGCTATCGACAGAAAAGAGAGTGCAAATCCTGAACATGCTTTGTGAGGGTTCTTCTATGCGCTCCATATCAAGGGTTGTCGATGTGTCTATAAACACAGTGACGAAGCTCTTAGTTGATGCAGGGACAGCCTGTAGCGAATACCAGGACAAGCATTTAAGGGAACTGTCATGTAGACGGATACAATGTGATGAGATTTGGAGTTTTTGCTATGCAAAAGAAAAGAACGTGCCTCACGATCTTAAAGGGATACACGGCATTGGTGACGTATGGACCTGGACGGCCATTTGTGCCGATTCTAAGCTGATACTTTCATGGAAAGTCGGCAGCCGTGATGTTGAGACCGCAAGAGAATTTATAGACGATCTTGCAAGCAGATTACTTCATAAGGTGCAGCTCACTTCTGATGGACACAAAGTTTATATAGATGCCATTGAAAGAGCGTTCGGGGCAAATGTTGACTATGCAATGCTGATAAAACTTTATGGCAGTGAAGGCAGTAGTATCAAAGAAGCTGAAAAGAAATATAGTCCGGCTGAATGTACGGGTAGTATAAAACAGAGTATTCAAGGCAAGCCTGACGATAAGTATATTTCAACTTCTCATGTCGAACGTCAGAATTTAACAATGAGAATGTCTATGCGTCGCTTCACTCGACTGACAAATGCTTTCTCAAAGAAAGTAGAGAATCATTGTCATGCTTTGGCGCTTTACTTCATGTTGTATAACTTCGTTAGGATTCATAAAACACTTAAATCGACTCCAGCAATGGAAGCGGGCGTAACAGATCATCTCTGGTCAATGGAAGACATTGTTGCCTTATTGAAATAAATTATTTTTCAATAAGACAAGTAACCACAGCTTCGGATTGACCTTCTCTATTATTTAACGCTTCTTGGTCGTTTAGCGATCTTTTTGTTCGCTTTAGAAGAAGTCGAGTTAACCGTGTCGCCTCCTGATTGCGCTCCTGTTCCGCTTTGCTCGGTTGATGTTTTGTCTGGTTCATTTATTACCTCCTTTTTAACTTCGTTAAGCTTCCAAACAGAAATTTTTTGTGCTGACTCGCGAGTTACGTAAGAAAGACATCTTGCAAGTTCTTCTTCAGTGTCATTGGGCATACGAACAATCTCAAAAAGTTCTTTGGCTTCTTCTATATCAATAACAAAATTGTGTGATGAATAACCATTGACTAACTTATCAATCGTACCTCGTTTGACATTTTTTGTTTGAAGACGTGTACCGTAATCTGATGCAATATGGATAGAGCGCTCAATTGAACCAAGTTGTGATGGGTCAATCTGAGCATAGATGCTCTCATAAAGGCCAGTAGCAAGATTAGACGCAATTTCTGCAGCTAATTTTGTAGACAATTGCCCACGGCTCCCACTTTTAAGATCAACGAGAAGAGAACGAAATACATCTTGAGTCCGCGCATCAAGAGAGGTTAGAGCTTGAGTTATATTTAGCCCGGAGATTGTTTCAAAAAGTTCATCTTTTTTCCCAAGCTGAATATCCAATGGGCCAAACTCACCAAAATCCGACAATATAATTTCATTTGCGCCAATTGAAACTAAAGTGCCCGCACTTTTACAAACACCATAAATATAAAGAATGATCTTTGTGTATTGACGTTTCAGGCAACGAGCCATTCTATAAGCAGCATCAGGCGAACCACCGCTAGTAGTTAACATTAAAAAAATGTTTTCTCTTCGACCGGATTCTTTTGAGAGTTTTATTAATCTATCTACGTTGTAATCATCAATCTCGCGAGGTACAATAAAAAAGTGTGTAAATAGGAAGCAGGCGGTGTATCCTAAATCTTAATATGTTGACCTGGAAATCAACTAAGAAAAAGGAGACACCACCCATGAAAAAGAGTATCACTGAGACGGCGAAGCAGTCAAGCAGGACGTATGATATGTTGGAGGACATGGTTCGATTGAAAGCGCAGGAATATATTCAGGACATTCTTGAAGAAGAGGTCGAGTCATTTCTTGGGAGGAAGAAATCCGAGAGAATGAAAGAGATTGATGGCTCCAGCGGCTATCGGAATGGCTACGGCAAGCCGAAGAAATTTGCATTGATGAACGGCACGATCACAGTGCAGCGGCCTCGGGTAAGAGGCACAGAGGAGCACTTTGAAAGTAAGATCATGCCTTTTTTCAAACGCCGGACAAAAGAGGTAGGGCAACTGTTGCCGGAGCTGTATCTGCATGGCTTGGCCAAAGGCGATTTTGAACTGGCGCTGCGGGGCTTGTTAGGAGAAGGAGCGCCGCTGTCGGCCTCATCAATAGATCGGCTGAAAGGGAAATGGCAACTGGAGTATACGGAATGGAAAAGCCAGGATTTATCAAACCTTGAAGTAGTGTATCAGTGGGCCGACGGCATATACGTGAAGGCCGGCCTTGAAAAAGATAAAGCTGCGCTTCTGGTAATAATTGGAGCGCTCACCAACGGCAAGAAAGTATTTCTTGCCTGTGAGAGTGGCTATCGTGAGAGCAAGGAATCCTGGAGCGGCGTTCTCCGGGATCTGACAGCCAGGGGGCTCACTCTTGGCAGCATGACGATTGCTGACGGGCACCTTGGAATATGGTCAGCTCTTGCAGAGATACATCCGAAGGGAAAGGAGCAGAGGTGCTGGAACCACAAGATCAGAAACGTACTGGACTGTTTCCCTAAAAGGTTACGGTCTGAGGCCGCTGAATATCTCAAACGCATTCCTTATGCAGAGACGCTTAAAGAATGCATCAAACTCAGGGATGCATTCGTGGAGAAGTATCAGACGAATTATCCGAAGGCCGCGGAGAAACTCTTGAGGGACTGGGATCGCATGGTGACATTCTATTCATTCCCGAAAGAGCACTGGATACACCTTCGTACGTCAAACGTTGTGGAATCACCTTTCAGTTCGGTGAGGCTGAGAACCGACGCGGCAAAGCGTTTTAAGAAGGTGCAAAATGCCACTGCTATGATTTGGAAACTTCTTCAGGTCGCTGAGAAGAGCTTCCGGACTTTAAAAGGATTTTGGTTATTGTCTGATGTATATGCAGGGAAAAAGTTTGTCGATGGCGTAAAGGTGAAGCATGAATCAAAAGTGCTGGAAAGGAAGGCCGCCTAAATGCTATTTACACACCTATTGACAAAACCTCAATCTCGCCACTATAAAGAAGCACATCGGAATATGTCAATGCCTTTGAGACACCTCTCGTCCACATTTAGTGTATTTTCTCCTCAGGTACTGGTACTGTCTTCGGCTTATTAATCCATACGGCCTCAGGAAGTAGCGGCGGCATAGGGATTTTTTTAACAAACCGCTCAGGATGTGCTTCATACGCAGTTCGCAGGACCTCGCCCCTGGCTATCTGTATATCTTGCGCAAAGCTGTAATGCACAGATTCCGGAGTGTGTAGCCCGATACCGGTGTGTCGATGCTCTTTGTTGTACCAAGGAAAGAAATCCTGGCAAAAGCTCCTGGAGTCTTCTATGCTACCAAACCGCTCAGGAAAGTCCGGCCGGTATTTAAGTGTCTTAAACTGGGACTCTGAATATGGGTTGTCATCGCTCGTATGCGGTCTGCTGTGGGTCTTCGTGATCCCAAGGTCGGCCAGGAGCAAGGCTACGGGTTTGGATTTCATTGATGAGCCCCTGTCCGCATGAATAGTGAGCTGATCTCTCTCGATATTCTGCTTTGCACAGGTTTCGCCAATGAGCCTTTCAGCCAAGACCGCTGATTCCGCAGGGGCTATCATCCAGCCGACAACATAACGGCTGAAGATATCCATGATCACGTACAAGTAAAAGTAAGTCCACTTTACCGGACCGAGGAGTTTGGTGATGTCCCAGGACCAAACCCGGTTCGGGGCTGTAGCCAAAAGCTCTGGCTTGCTATACACCGGGTGACGCAACTGGTTTCTGCGCTCCTTGACCTCCTTGTTCTCATCGAGGATGCGATACATCGTCCGTATTGAGCAATGGTATTGTCCTTCGTCCAAAAGAGTTGCATAGACCTCATAGGGTGCCTTATCCATAAATCTGTCGGTGTGGAGGATATCAAGTACTCCCTGCCGTTCCTCGGAAGACAGTGAACGTGGCGAGGTCGTATGCTGCATGGGCTCAACAAAGGGGGCATCTTTGCGCGCCTGTGTACGGTAAAACCCGGCACGGGCAACATCAAGCGCTTCACAGGCATGCTTGATCCCAACTTCAGAGGAAAGAATCACTGCAGCTTCCATCAGTCGGCCTCTCCTCCTTCGGGGATCGCAAGCGGGATCCCCAGTATCTCTGATACTTTTTTTTGGATATCTATTATGATCTCTGCCTGTCTAAGCCGGTTGGTCATCCTTTCGTTATCCCTGCGGAGCTTTTCATTTTCTGTAATAAGTGGATTGCGAACTGATTCCTTGCGGCCTCGCTTCTTTGGCGTCAGGGCTGACAGCACTCCCCTCTCTCTTTGGGTGCGCCACGTATTGAGGTTCGAAGCATACAGACCTTCACGGCGCAGCAGCGCCCCCATACTTCCATGTTCAGTGCAGGCATCGGCCAAGGTGAGTATACGCAGTTTGTATTCCGCAGTGAAACGCCGCCTGGCAGCCTTATCCGGCACCTCTGGGTTCGGATGGGCTACCGTCAACTTTGCTCCCTCCATTGTCCGTGTTGCATTGATTTTTGCAGCTATCATTATATGTTCTCCTCCCCGACCTCTACTCTAATTTAGCATAAGGGAGGTGTCTCACTTATATTGACACAGAGGGCATCTGCATTATTCGCATCGGATACTAAGTTAGCTAAACGTGACCATTTTTCCTCAAATGTTTCTTCTGTTGTATCTGCCATGCACAAAGTATATCATAAAATCAAACTGAGACACTACCGGCAATTCAGGTTGATTGACACAGCGGGTCTAAAGTTCTAAAATAAAAGACTCATTATGGACAAGAAGAAAATGAATAACAATAAGCATATGTTGAAACTCGGGCTTCCCAAAGGGAGCCTGCAGGAATCGACACTTAAATTGTTCAAAAAGGCCGGCTACCATATCAGCGTCTCCTCCCGCTCGTATTATCCTGTTTTCGACGACCCTGAGATCACTTCCATGCTTATCAGGGCCCAGGAAATGGCGCGTTATGTTGAGGACGGCCACCTGGACTGCGGTCTGACAGGCCGCGATTGGGTGCTTGAGCAGAATGCCGATGTTGTTGAGGTCGCAGAACTGCTATACGCAAAAGAAGGGTTTAAGCCGGTGCGCTGGGTGATCGCCGTTCCTGTGGATTCAAAGATTAAAACCTTAAAGGACCTCAATGGAAAGCGTGTTGCTACTGAACTGGTCGGCTTTACAAAGAGGTACCTGAAATCAAAAGGGATAAAGGCGGAGGTGGACTTTTCATGGGGTGCGACCGAAGTGAAACCGCCGCAGCTAGCTGATGCCATCGTAGAGCTCACGGAGACAGGCTCATCGTTAAAGGCGAACAATCTGAGAATCATTGAAACCATGATAGAATCAACCACCAGATTTATTACCAATAAAAAGGCCTGGCAGGATAAATGGAAGCGGCAGAAGATGGAGAACATCGCCCTGCTTTTGCGTGGAGCGCTTGCAGCCGAAGAAAAGGTAGGGCTGAAAATGAACGTGTCTGAAAAGTCATTTAAAAAAGTATTGAGCCTGCTTTCCGCGATGCACTCTCCGACAGTTTCATCCCTTTCAGACAAGGGTTGGTACGCCATTGATGTGATCACCGATGAAAAGACGGTGAGGGACATTATCCCCAAGCTCAAGAGCGCCGGGGCATCGGGCATTGTTGAGTACCCGTTAAACAAGGTTATTCCTTAGCGCGTTTTAGCGTCATGCCATAAGTTAGGTTGCGCGGAGGCACCAAAAGTAGGTTGCGCGGAGGCACGTCGAGAGTCAAGCATAAAGGCAACAATTTACCGGGCAATTAATGACAGAACAGGCACCTGATAACACTCTTACTGATAAAAACAACTCGCCGGCTCCGGCTGAACAAACGAATCAATATAGTATTAAGGTGCCTGTCTTTGAGGGACCACTCGATCTTCTCCTTCATCTGATCAAGCATAACAAGATTGACATCTATGATATTCCTATCGCGCAGATAACCGGGCAGTACCTTGAGTATATTGAAATCATGAAAGAACTGAACCTCGAGATTGCCTCTGAATTTCTTGTCATGGCGGCTACTCTCATCTATGTAAAATCGAGGATGCTCCTGCCCCCCGAGGAGACTGTCGAAGCAGAAGACCTGGAAGATCCGAGGGCCGGCCTTGTGCAGAAGCTGCTTGAGTACCAGGCGTTTAAGGAGGCGTCCGCTACGCTGCGGGACAGGGAAAGTGTCTGGACCAATAGCTTTTCACGTGAGCCCTTGCAGATTGAGGATATGCCTGCAGAGACTGAGCCGTATCTCTTTGAGGTAAATATTTTTGACCTCATGGGCGCGCTGCAGAAAATTCTGAAAAAGGCCCCGCCTGAGGCCATGAGCATATCCCGGGAAACATTGACCGTAAAGGATAAAATTGCATTTATTCTTGAAAAAATTGGTGGGGAGCATACAACGCGCTTCGAAACCCTTTTCAGCGAAAACAACTCCCGTGTCGAGCTTATTGTCACCTTCCTGGCTCTGCTCGAAATTTTACGGCTCGGGCTTGCGCGCTCATATCAGGACGGAGAATTTGGAACTGTATGGATCATGAGGCAAACGGAAAGTACTGTATCCGAAGGGTAGCGCTTGATTTTCGACGCGCTGAAACTGATATGCAGACCCGTGCATCGCATCGAAAATCAAGCGCTACCCTTCTACTGCTATTAATCGCGCCTAATAGGCGGATCGGTATTATTTAACAAAAATGCTTAAATATATATATGAAGATAAAATAGGATTTGACGATTGTAATGGTAGCGTTATAAAATATAATAAGAAGAATTGAAGGAAAAGGAGGTAAAAAGCAATGTTTGAAGGTTTGTTTCAACCTATGCATATGCTGATCGTCCTGGTTATAGCACTGGTAGTTTTTGGACCCGGCAAGCTGCCGGAACTCGGCGCCGGTCTTGGGAAAAGCATAAGAGAATTTAAAAAAGCTTTATCTGATGCCGAGAAACAGCCGATGATTGATAGTAAAACGGCTGAAAATAAAAAAACCGAGGAGACTGTGGCGGGAAATAAATCCGTATAATGGTTGTTGCCCGGTCTTTTGTCCTTTCTCCGATAACGGTTTTATCCTTGGCCTTCCTGAATCAGGGGTAATATGCCCGCACCATTAAGCCCCTATATAGATGGTGAAAGTTTCATAGAGCGTTAATATTGATGTAACATTATTCTTGTATACTTATTTGAAATAAAAGAGCTTAAGACATCAAAAGGGGTGCGCTGATGAGATTGCTGACGTTTGTCAAAGAAATCATCAAAAGTTTGTTCAGGAAAACAGACAGATTTGAAGTGCTCATCGGGCCTGGTTCGGAATCAAAAGGGAACATACGAGCAGCCGGAACTGTGAAGATAGAAGGAATACATACGGGAAATATAGTTGCTGATTTTATAATCATAGTGGAGAAGGCGTGTGTGAGAGGAGATCTGCACACAAGGGCGGCAGTAATCGGTGGGATGATAGAGGGGAATATCAGCGCGGATGAGGTGGTCGAAATAAAAGGCGCCGGCAGGCTTGACGGAGCTATTTACTCACGAAGTCTAACTGTTGCAAAAGGCGGAGTATTTAATGGTGACGCCCACTTAAATAAAAGTACCGCGGAATTGCCCGTTCTTGTCAGTAGCGAAGAGGCTGCCACATAGACTGTTTCCTCAGGGACCCGGAATAATTACCCGCGATAAATCATCTTTGCATCTGCTATAATTTATAGAATAGCCGGCGGTAAGTGGAGATAACTTGTTGCCAATTGCCTGCTTAAAGGAATGAGAAGAGGGGGAAGATTTGGCTAAAAAAGGTGGAACGTATAAGAGCGAGAAAAGAAAAAAGGAATTAATGAAACTGAAAAAACAGGAAGAGAAAAGACAGAAGCGCTTCAAAAAGGATGGTTCAATTGATGAGAAGGATGCAAAGGGAGAGGTGATTTAGAGTAGTTGTTCTTGCCTTGTTCAAGTCCTGAACCTTCCGAAATGGTATACACTATAGTATCATGGTTTCAATCGGAAACTTAACCATTGCTTCTCCTCTAGTGCTGGCGCCTATGTCAGGCATAAGCGACCTGCCTTTCCGCCTGATCAACAGGGCCTTTGGGTGTGGGCTCGCGTTCACTGAAATGATAAGCGCCAGCTCTCTGATCTACAAAAGCAAACGCACCCTGAGAATGCTTTCTTCCGGTGCAAATGACAGGCCTTTGGGCGTCCAGATTCTCGGTTGTGATCCTGAGATAATCAAAAGGGCGCTGGATATTACCTCTGAATATTCTTTCGATATACTAGATTTTAACGCAGCCTGTCCGTCAAGCAAGGTGGTATCAAAAGGAAAAGGGGCTTGGCTGCTCAGGGAACCTGTGAAGTTCCAAAAACTCCTGAAGATAATAGTAGAGAACGCCGGAGTGCCTGTCACTGTCAAAATACGCTTAGGCTGGGATGAAACTTCCATCAACGCGGAGGAGATAGCCCTTCGTGCGCAGGACGCCGGAGTATGCGCTCTTTTTATACACGGCAGGACAAAGTCACAGGGATATAGCGGAAGAGTCGACTACGCCATAATTAAGAAAGTGAAAGAGTCCCTGAGAATACCTGTGGTTGCAAGCGGTGATGCTTTGTCACCGTTTCTTGTCAAAAAACTGTTAGATGATTCCGGGTGCGGCATTGCGGCTATAGCAAGAGGCGCCCTCGGAAATCCATGGATATTCCGTGAGACCGGCGAGTATCTGAAAGGAGGAATGGAACCCTTCAGTCCTGATGTTTATGAGATAACGCGAACTATGAAAGAACATCTTAATTTGAATATAGGATTCTACGGAGAGAAGTGCGGGGTCATGCAGTTCAGAAAATTTTTTGGATGGTACGCGAGAGGAATGGAGGCAAGAGTACTTAAAGGCAGGGCGTTTCGCGCCGGGACCGGGGATGAGATGTCGGGATTGATAGATGAACTGCTGAGTGATGTCCTGTTGAAAAAATTTGAGGAATGAACCATACTATTATCATTAATTAAGGAGGCATGCAATGAGTAAAGAAAAAGACAAGAAAAAAACAAATGAAAAGAAAAAACCACAGCACACACTTAAAGAGAAAAGACAACTGAAAAAAGAAAAAACATCTCACTGACAATATTTGGCTTAGCCTGGGTTAGGGGAAGACATTTTTTCCGGAGGTCTTCTTTCGGGAACATAGGCGTGTTCGATTTTCCCGTCGGACCAATCCTGTGAAACATAGAGAGCGCAGTAACAACTTCCGAATTCCCCCAAATCGGGCTCACGGTAGATGCATGGACAGATAATATCTCTGTCCTGCGCATAATCGCTTGAGGCCAGCCTGCAAGGGCATGACATGTATCCATATCGCTCCTTGTTGATAAGGAGACCCTTGAGCAGATCAAAGACCAGGTTTTTATCACTATTGAAATGATAACCCCTGGCTTCCTGAGACTTTTTCAGCATCTCATACAGTTGTTGAATGCTGTTCACAATCCGAGCGCCTTACGTATTTCATCTTCCCTGAATCCGACGATAATTTTATCGCCGATAATTATGGTGGGGAAAGTACATACCGGGTTGAATTTCTTTACGTCTTCAAGTATTGCATGCCGCTCTTCTCCCGACAGCAGATCTACATCTGTAAACTCATATTTAACTTCACAATCCGACAAAAACTTTTTTACAGCGCTGCAGTGGCTGCAAGTGCTGAGAGAATAGATTTTTACCGGTATCGGCATATCTTATTACCTCCCACGATCTTTAAATCCATTTTAGCATAAAATGGAACCGAGTTATAATCACATGACATGTCTGGATATCATCTCCTATAATACAGGATTTATTTATCAAATCAAATAATTTTTCCTAAGCGGTAAGTACGTTTAACAATCCGGGCAGTTAAAATAAGATTGCTGCCCGTCATCTTGCGGGCTGAAAAATACCCCGGGATAATAGTAAAATAACCTGTACCTTATAAAAAAAGGCATAAGGAGAAAAACCGTGATAGTCGTAATGAAAATCGGAGCAACGGAAGCGGAGTTGAAGCACGTCTGCAAAAAAGCTGAGGAACTGGATTTCATAACCCACGTAATCTACGGCAAGGAGAGGAACGTTGTGGGCCTCATCGGGGTTTCCGGCAACAAGGAAGGGGTAGGCATTATAGAAGAACTGCCGTGTGTCGACAAAGTAGTGCCGATTTCCAAACCTTACAAGCTGGCCAGTCGCGAGGTTAAAGAAGATGCCTCTATAGTAGATGTGGCCGGTGTGAAGTTCGGCGGCGAGGATTTTGTCGTTATTGCAGGTCCCTGTTCGATCGAGAGAGAAGACCAGATTGTAAGCGCTGCGGTGCAAGTGAAGGCAGCCGGCGCCAGGATGCTGAGGGGCGGAGCCTTTAAGCCCAGGACCAGTCCGTATTCATTTAAGGGTTTGGGGGAGGACGGATTGAAGCTCCTTGCCAAAGCCCGTGAGGCTACCGGCTTGCCTATCGTCACCGAGGTTGTTGATCCCAAAGACGTCGAAGTGGTCGCCAAGTACGCCGATATGCTCCAGGTGGGCGCCCGCAATATCCAGAACTTCGCCCTGCTGACCCTCTTGGGACGGGCAGGGAAACCTGTGCTGCTTAAGAGAGGACCCTCGACCACTATCGATGAGTTCCTCATGGCGGCTGAGTACATCCTCTCAGAAAACAACCGGGACCTTGTGCTCTGTGAAAGGGGCATCAGGACTTTTGAGACCGCCACGAGAAATACTCTTGATGTAAGCTGCGTGCCGGTAGTGAAGGCCAAATCTCACCTGCCCATAATTATCGACCCCAGCCATGCTGCCGGACAGGCCCGCTACGTACCGTCCCTGTCCAAAGCGGCTGTTGCGGTCGGGGCCGACGGGCTTATTATCGAGGTGCATCCTGATCCTGAAAAAGCCCTTTGCGATGGCGCTCAGTCTCTGAACCCATCTCAATTTGCTGTCTTGATGGGTGAGATGAAGGCTATTGCAGCAGCGGTGGGGAGACGGATTTAGTCCCGCCTGATTTTTTCGTTTTGCATGACGGGAAGAAGGCAACCTTATTATCAACTAACAAATGGACAACGCAAAGCGGCCCTTAAATATTACTCATGCCATGCAACTGGCGTTAAAGCACCATCAGAAGCTGGAGCTGCAACAAGCCGAAGCTATTTATCGTCAAGTATTGCAGCTTGAGCCAAACAATGCCGAGGCATTACATTTACTGGGCGTTATTGCCCTTCAGCGAGGGCAGAACGAAATTGCGGTTGGTTTAATTGAGAAAGCGATAAAGGTTAATCAAACGGCCCCTTTATTTCATCATAATGCGGGCAACGCGTATCGTGCTTTGAATAAATTAGAGGAAGCTATAGCCTGTTACCAACGCGCATTGTCTTTAAAACCCGATTTTTACCTGACACATAATAGTCTGGGCAGCGCGCTTCAGGAGCAGGGGAAGGCGGATGAAGCGGTAGCCCATTATAAGCGTGCCGCAACACTGAAGCCTGATTACCTTGAGGCGCATTATAATCTTGGCGTTGCTTTTCAAGGGCAGGGGAAGCTGGATGAAGCAATAGCCTGTTACCAGCATGCTTTGTCTATAAAACCGGATTATTGGCAGGCACTCAACAATATGGGCAATACGCTTAAGAGCCTGGGGAAGCTGGAAGAAGCTGTAGCCTGTTACCATCGTGCCTTGTCTATAAAGCCTGATTATTATGAGGCGCTCAATAATTTGGGGATCGCGCTTCAAGATAGTGGGAAACTGGAAGAAGCTGTAGCCTGTTACCATCGCGCATTGTCTTTAAAGCCCGACCGTCATGAGGTGCTCAATAATCTGGGCAATGCTCTTATTAAGGGCTATGGGAAGGTGGAAGAGGCAATAGCGTGCTACCATCGCGCATTGTCCATAAAACCTGATTATAGTCAGGCGCTCATCAATTTGGGCAATGCGCTTAAAGAGCAGGGAAGACTGGATGAAGCAATAGCCCATTACAACCGCGCCATAGCCCTGAAACCTGATAATGAAGAGGCTTATAACAACCTTGGCAATGTTCTCAACAAGCAGGGGAAGTTGCAGGAGGCTACAGCATGCTATCAGAAGGCACTTGAGTTAAAGGACAATTACGGCGTCAGAATAAAATTGGCTACGTTGCTGCCTGCAATTATGCCGTCCAGAGAAGATATTTCTCTTTATCGCCGGCAGTTAGACCATTCCATAGATGACCTTCTCCTATCCGGAGTTGTTTTGAATGATCCTCTTAAAGATGTCGGTCAAACCAATTTTTACCTGGCGTACCATGGAATCAACAATAGGGACTTGCAGGTTAAAATAGCAAATTTTTATATCAATGTTTGCCCTTCCTTGCTTTACGTGGCGCCGCATTGCAAAAATGAACGGGGTATCGGGAAATCGGGAAAAATAAAGATTGGATTTATTTCGAGCAATTTTTGCGAACATACGATTGGCAAACATTTCAGGGGTGTTATTGCAAACCTGTCCCGTGAATTATTTGAAGTTTATGTTTTCTTCGACAAAAAGAAATCTGACGGCATTGCACAATTCATAGAGAAAAATGCCGATAGATCAGTGACGCTTGTTTCATCACTGGAAATAGCCCGCAAGCAGGTCTCCGAATGCGAGTTGGATATACTTTTTTATACGGATATTGGAATGGACCCGCTGACTTATTTTCTCTCCTTTTCGAGGCTGGCGCCGGTGCAGTGCGTGACGTGGGGGCATCCTGATACGACCGGAGTCCCCAATTTGGATTACTTCATATCCTGTGAAGATTTTGAAGCGGAGGGATCTCAAACTCAATATTCCGAAGCTCTTGTAAGAATGACGCAGATCCCTAATTATTTTTACCGTCCCGATGCTGTTGAATTAACCGGTACACGTGAGATCATAAGAAGAATGGGTTTGCCGGACGACAAAAGACTGTATGTCGTTCCTCAAACCTTATTTAAATTTCATCCTGATTTTGATGCTGTTTTAGCTGAGATTTTACGACGTGACAGAAATGGTTTGCTGATCCTATTCGAAGTCCCGCAGGAAGCCTTCAGCACGTTGCTCAGGGATAGATTCCATCAATCAATTCCTGATGTGGCGGAGAGGATAATTTTCTTGCCGTTTCTTGCCTTTAATGATTTTATAAGTTTTATAAGCAGTGCAGATGCGGTTTTAGATCCCCCTTATTTTTGCGGTGGTACAACCAGCCTGGAGCTGTTTTCGGTTGGCTGCCCGATAGTAACATGGCCGACGGACCGGATGGCAAGCCGTTTTACTTACGCCTACTATAAAAAAATGGGCGTCATGGACCTGGTCTGTCAAGATAGTGAGCAATATATTCAGTGCGCGGTGCGACTTGCCAATGATGCCGACTGGAAAAGACAAATAAGTGAGAAGATGCTCGAAAGGAATGGCATTTTATACAATAATCCGGACTCGGTAAGAGAACTCGAACAGTTTTTATTGTATGCGAGCACGACTGCCGCATCAAAGGGAAAAAAGAAAGAAATGAAAGACTTTATTTTTGATAAGACATCAGGTATATATACATATCCCGGAGCATCACTGGAATACTCAGACAGCAGTGAAGCGTACCTTTTGAATGTTTTTAGAAACCTTAAAGACGTGACAAGCTATTCGTCTGAATTGCTTCCCCATATCAAGGATTGGCCGACCACGTACCACCTTTCCTTACGGAGAGCAAATATTCTAAAAGCTGTTTTGGACCTCTTTGACAGGGATACGGATGTCCTTGAACTCGGTTCAGGATGCGGAGCGATAACCAGATGGCTCGGCGAAAGCTTTCACGGCGTTGACGCCGTAGAGGGGAATCAGCTTCGGGCTCTCGTCACAAGGGAGCGTACGAGAGATCTTTCCAATGTGCAAGTGTACTGCGGCGACATTATGGATATATCCTTCAGTCATGAAAAGTACGGGCTTGTTTCTCTCATAGGAGTACTGGAGTACATCCCGTTACGAGCAAAAAGGCATGCTTCGCGGGAAACTACGTGTATCGATTTCCTGCAAAAACTGAAATCATCCCTTCGGGAAGATGGAGTGCTCCTTATAGCAATTGAGAACAAATTTGGGGCAAAATATTTCAGCGGCTGCAAAGAAGATCACACAAACAGACTTTTCGAAGGATTGATCGGTTATCCTAATCATACCCCGGTTACGTTTGGCAGGGATGAACTCCGGGTCATGCTTACTGCTGCCGGATTTGAAAATATCCAGTTTTACCATGTATTCCCCGATTATAAACTGCCGCAAACCTTCATAAAAGAAGACGACGAGACTTTATCGCTGAGTCTATATAACTGGATAAAAACTCCATTTGAGGATCATTCAGACAAAAGACTTAATTTAATCCCTGAACCTCTTTTCCTGCAAAACCTGACTAAAGCCCGACTTCTTTGGCATTTCTCGAATTCATTTCTGTTGCTTGCCAGTAAGTCGGGGAAAAAGAACTTGAGCGCCAAATGGCAAATCAAGAAGTTTTCGAATGACGAAATATATAATACCGCGTATCACCATGTGGTAACGCTTCAAAAAGATGAAAACAAAAATTATTTTGTAACCCGTCAGCCACTAACCCATGGTAAAGCTTCTTTTAGTACTCAAAATACCAGTTTCAATCTTAATGAAACGGATAGGTTTCTGCAGGGCGACCTGCTGATTTTCGAAGCCTATAGGGCGTTCGTTTCACAAAATAGCGTAAATTCGATTATTGATATTATGCGGAAATTGCACGGCAGTCTTCTTTCCGGGTACTCTAAAAACCGGAAAGATGATGAGGGTTATGACCTGGTTGATGGAAGTGCCGTAGACTATGTCTTGTGGAACCTGATGAGTTCACCTGACAATGGTTCTATCAGTTTCATAGACAGGAAATGGCGCTTTAAAGACGAGTTGCCTGCTGATTACATCCTCTTCAGAAGTTTGGGATGTTCTTTTTTAGTACCCTTTATAAAAGATAACAAACATGTCCCATTTATCCTCAGCGTAATGAACAATATTTATCCTGGTTATACTAAAGAGCGGCTTGCGAAGAACCTGGCGCTTGAAGCATCATTTCAATCGGAACTTCGCATAAATAGAAGCAACGCCGGCGCGTGATGTGTTTTGTGGCAGAGGAAACACAGATATATTTTGCAAAGGCGTGAATACTCTTACCCACTCTAAATTATTTGCAAAGTATAAACAGCTATTTGGTGCCTTCAGACAGGATATTGATATAGTCAGCGTATATGTAGCGTTTATCTCTCTTCCTGCCGGTTATTTCCTTAAGAATTCCAGCCGTCTCAAATTGAGCCACCAGTGTTGATGCTGCCTGAAACGATATGCTGAATTCCCTGGCGACGTCATGCACAGATACATAGGGGACATAAAAGAGTTTTTCAAGGATTCCCACTGCAAGTGGAGAAGAGATTTTTTTCTTCCAAAGCAAATTCCGGTGGTTAGACTGAAGCTCAAGTATCCTTTTAGATGTATCTATAGCGGAATCAGAAATCTCAATGACGCCAGTTAAGAAAAAGGAAACCCACTGTTCATAGTCACCGTTCTCTCTGACCAGGCTCAGACGGTCGTAATATTCCTGCCTGCGCTTCTTGAAAAAGTAACTGAGATATAAAAGAGGTTTGGTAAGCACGCCCTTCCAATATAGATAGTAAGTTATGAGGAGCCTTCCAAGTCTGCCATTACCGTCGAGAAAGGGATGGATTGTCTCGAACTGATAATGAATGAGGGCGCAGTCCACGAGTACGGGCAGCTTCTCTTTTTTGTGCATATACTTCTCAAGCTCGCCAATAGCCTTCTCCGTTTCATGAGGAGGCGGAGGGACAAACGTTGCTTCGTTGAGTGTTGCGCCGGCAGGGCCGATCCAGTTCTGAGATTTTTTGAACTCCCCGGGCATCTTCTTCCCGCCTCGTACTCCTTTCATTAGGACACTATGGATCTCTTTGATCAGCCTCAGGCTCATAGGGAAACTACCGAGGCGTTCAATCCCGTAATTCAGGGCTTTTATATAATTGACTACCTCTGCCACATCATTAATGTTCTTGGGCTTCTCACCACTTTCGAACTCAAAAAGATCTTCAAGCGAAGCCTGAGTCCCCTCGATCTGTGAACTGATAAGCGCCTCCTTCCTCACATACATGGCGATGAGGAGGTTCACGTTAGGCAGGACATGTCCAATGCCGTCCAGTCGGGCAAGGGACATATCAGCCTTTGAGAGAATATTTAGAAGGTCGCCTTCGAGTGCCACAGGAGGCGTTGGCGGCAAAGGTTTTGGTATGAATGCCTTATAGCCACCCGGCTGATTAACATATGTGCCGCTTCTGTTCATATAGCTTTCTCGTTATTCAAGTTTGCAGGAATAGTATAACATCGGGTGGTGCATTATTCAAGATTGCTTGAATAATGCTCATCGAGTGTGCCAAAAGGCCGGAAATTTACACTGTCAAATGCCGTATCAATCATAAGTAGGGACAGCGATCATTTTAATGTAAAAACGGTCGCTGTCCCCGGTTTGGTTCAAAACGGCCTCTGTCAACGGTTCGGGCGCGATATGCTGGTTTTAATGGACGATTTGACGTTGCATAATTTACAGGCTTTCCGGTATTTTCCGTCCTTTAGGATATTTTCTGTTACAAATCCGCTAACACTGAAATATCGATGGCCGATCTTCGGTTCCACCCACGGGGGGGAAGGCATAAGATTTGATGGGTTAGAGGCAAGAATCATTTAACTTTGTTATGATATGGGAAAGATTTATAGGAGGTTTGCCATGTATAAAATAACTGAAAGAATAGTATCTGATCCTGTTATATGCAGCGGGAAACCCTGCGTAAAAGGTACAAGAATTCCCGTACATATCATACTTGATCTTCTTGCTGCGGGAGAAAACCTTGACGGAATTAAGAGAGCATATCCGAATATTACTGATGAAGATATCAGGGAGTGTTTAAACTACGCTTCAATCCTTGCCGATGAAGAAGCAGGCATTACTGCATGAAGATGTTGGCTGATGAAAATCTTTTTGAGCCTATTATTGATTACCTTGAGAGTATTGGCCACGATGTCGCCAGCATAAGAGATTCGGGGCTTTCGGGGATATCCGACGATGAAGTTTATAAACGTGCCTGCAAAGACAAACAGGTAATCATAACAATGGACAAAGATTTTTCCAAAATATTCCGTTTCCCCCCGGAGAATTGCGGGGGGATTGTTGTTCTCAAAATTTATAAACGTACCGTTGATGACACGCTTTTACTATTTAAGAAATTTTACGAGGCTATGCAAGAAAAGGATATACTTGGGAATCTGGTTATTGTTACAGCCGAAGGTGTGCGAATAAGAAGGTCAAAGAGATGACATTCCTCATGCCGGATCATAAACACTGGCTTATGGAGGTGGTTCAAAAATGAGTGTTCAGACATTGAGCCCTGCTAAATTACGCAAGCAAGGCATAGAGGCGTTAGTCAAAGAGTTAGGGCCTATCGGCATGGCACGGTGGTCTGTTACAAGGGGCCGAAAAAAAAGAAGGAGTTACTGGCGTAACCCCTTGATTCGATTTGGTGGTCCTAACGGGATTCGAACCCGTGTTTTAGCCTTGAGAGGGCCACGTCCTAGGCCTCTAGACGATGGGACCGAGTTTGGCTGGGGAGAGAGGATTCGAACCCCTATAAACAGCTCCAGAGGCTGCCGTCCTGCCGTTGGACGACTCCCCAAAGTTCAATGCTTAGCTTTTTAAGATATAAGATATTATGCAATGAAGTCAATATTATTGCAACCGATTAGTCCTTGTCTGCCTTCCGCTCCCTTCCGAATTGACCAAATACCGCATATTTAGTGTGGTATACTTTCTGATGAGTTTTGTTGCCGACCTGCACATCCATTCAAAATACTCTCGCGCCACGAGCAGAGACCTGGAGCCCGAGTCGCTCTGGAGATGGGCGCAGCTTAAGGGCATTACGGTCATTGGCACCGGGGATTTTACCCACCCGCTATGGTTAAAGGAACTGAAGGACAAACTGGTGCCGTGCGGCAACGGACTTTTCACGCTCAGGAGAGAACTGGTAAATGGGGCTGTGAGGGATGTGCCGGAATTGTGCAAGGCGGATGTTTTTTTTATGCTTACAGCAGAGATAAGCTGCATATACAGCAAGAACGGGAAGGTGAGGAAGATTCATGCCATTGTACTGGTCCCGTCTCTGGAGGATGCTGAAAGGATAAACCATGCGTTGTCGAGGATAGGGAATCTCAAGTCTGATGGCAGGCCCATATTGGGGCTTGATGCAAAGGCGCTTCTCGATATAGTTATACATGAGTCTCCTGAAGGAATGCTGGTCCCGGCCCACGCCTGGACGCCTCATTTCTCTGTGTTTGGTGCGAATTCAGGGTTTGATTCCCTTAAAGAATGTTTTGAAGAATTAACCCCGTACATTAACGCTATCGAGACCGGACTTTCTT
Source organism: Nitrospirota bacterium (assembly GCA_963830245.1). Lineage (GTDB taxonomy): Bacteria > Nitrospirota > Thermodesulfovibrionia > Thermodesulfovibrionales > Dissulfurispiraceae > JADFXI01. The sequence continues at coordinate 28,033 of CAWHNC010000100.1, read as the reverse complement.
CAGACCCTTCTATGAACTGGCGCCTTTCAGCGCTGGACTCCATTACGCTCATTTCCAACTCTGATGCCCACTCGTCATCAAAGATAGGACGGGAGGCAAACGTCTTTGATACGGAAGTTTCGTACCCGGCGATGCTTAAGGCACTGAAGACTCGAAAGGGCTTTGCCGGGACGATCGAGTTTTTTCCTGAAGAGGGGAAATATTACTTTGACGGACACCGTGCATGCCGCGTGAGTCTTACCCCGGCAGAGACCGTCAGCCATGCTTATAGCTGCCCTGTATGCGGCAAGAAAGTGACGGTGGGAGTGATGCATAGGGTGGAAGACCTTGCAGACCGCAAGGAGGGCTTCAGGCCTGCCGGTTCGCCCCCGTATCAATCCGTGATTCCTCTGCCTGAAATTATTTCGCAAGTGCTGAAGGTCGGCGCAGGCAGCAAAGCGGTCCAGAAGATGTATTTCAGTCTCCTTGAAAAACTGGGCAATGAGTTTACTATCCTGATGAAAACAGGGCTGGATGACATCGAAAGGGCGGGGTCCAGGGAACTGCGGGAGGCGCTTGCCAAAGTCAGGGAAGGAGATATATTTATCGTACCGGGCTATGACGGCGAGTTTGGCAAGATAAAAATAGGTCATGGGTAATAGGTGATAGGTGATAGATTTGAGGAGAGGGCTTTTTTCTTATTCCATGACCCATAACCTATGACCTATAACCTTGTATTAAAACAGCAGGCCGTTGTCGTTCATTATTTCCTTTGCCAGGGTTATATACGCTTGTGCACCCGTTGAATTGGGGGAATAGAGCACTGCCGGTTTGCCGTGACTCGGAGATTCAGCCAGGATGACATTTCGGGGGATTACGGTATCGTATACTTTTGATTTGAACACTCTCCGCACTTCGTCGGAAATCTGCCGGGAGAGTGCGAGGTGCCTATTATACATTGTCAACAGGATGCCTTCGAGGTCAAGGGCTTCGTTAAAACTGCCACGCACCCGCCAGAGGAGTTTGATGAGGAGGCTTAACCCTTCCACCGCAAAATACTCACACTGCACCGGTACAATGACTGACTCGGCTGCAACGAGAGCATTCAGCGTAAGAAGACCGAAGGAGGGGGGGCAGTCTATAAAGATATATTGATAATTGTTTTTGAGCGGTTTTAAAATTTTCTTCAGTTTATTCTCACGGTCGGTTTTTTCGAGGAGTTCTATTTCAGCAGCGAACAGGTCCATAGAAGTCGGCAGCACGTGGAGATTGGGGATTAACGACTGCACAATGGCGTCCTGGACCTGTGACCTGCCGACATAGACCTCATAGAGGTCTGCCTTTATCTTGTCTTTTTTAATACCGAACCCGCTGGTCAGGTTGCCCTGGGGATCAGAATCTACGACGAGGATATTCACATCGGACAGGGCAAGTGATGAGGAAAGATTGAGCGCGGTTGTTGTCTTTCCGACGCCGCCCTTTTGGTTTGTTATGGCGATTATTTTGCCCACGTAAATATTCAGGCCCGTGTACGGCTGCTAAAGTCAAACCCTGTCAATCCCAACTCCGGATATTCAGTTCCGGCAGTTCAGGGTTTGTGTTTTGCAGGCGATACTTTCTCATTTTGTAGCCTATCTGTCGCGGTGTAAGGCCGAGAATCCTTGCTGCCCTTGCCTGAATCCAGCCGGTCCTTTTAAGTGCATCGATGATTTTTGTTTTCTCTATGTTTTCGATTGCGGAGGGAAGCGCGTCTTTCATCTGCACCGCATAGCGCGCCTTTATCACTTGTTCCCTGATGTTCAGGGGTACATCGGACTGGCTTATGACTGCGCCGCCTGACATCACCACAAGCCTTTCTATGGTGTTTTCGAGTTCCCTGACGTTACCGGGCCATTCATAATGAAGAAATGAATTCAGGGCCTCCGGTGTCATAACGACCGCTTTCTGGTTGTCCTCGTTATATTTCTTCAGGAAGTAATCCGCAAGTGACGGGATATCCTCCCTCTTTTCCCGCAGGGCCGGGAGGTAAATCGGGACTACATTGAGACGGTAATAGAGGTCTTCCCTGAATCTGTTGCTCGCAACGAGTTCCTCAAGGTTTCTGCTGGTTGCCGCAATGAGCCGCACATCGACCTTGAGCGTTTTTTCGCCTCCCACCCGCTCGAATTCCTTTTCCTGCAGCACCCTCAGTATTTTCGGCTGGAGAGCTATCGGAAGGTCGCCGATTTCATCAAGGAATAAGGTGCCGTCGTTTGCCAGTTCAAACCGTCCCTTACGTGAAGCCATGGCTCCGGTGAAAGCCCCCTTCTCATGCCCGAACAGCTCTGATTCGAGGAGCCCTTCCGGAATAGACGCGCAGTTCAGCTTTATAAAAGGCCCCTCTGCCCTCGGACTCATATAGTGTATTGCTTTTGCCAACAATTCCTTACCCGTGCCGCTTTCACCGCGCAGCAGCACATTTGCTTTTGAGGGCGCCACTTTGTGGATAGATTCAAATACTTCCTGCATACGGTCGGAATTGCCGATGATGTTTTTTATCGTGTAGGTGTTTTTTAATTGTTGCTTGAGGTCTTGTTTCTCTTCAAGGAAGGCCTCGCGTTCTTTTTCAATTTCCTGGTGCAGTCTTACTGATTGGGCTATCAGGGAGGCAATGATCTTCAGCAGCCTTACGTCTTCTTCAAACGATACCCCGGTCGATCCGAAAAGCCTGTCGACGCTGAGTACGCCGAGCACCTCGTTTTTGAATTTTATTGGTACACACAGAAAGGCGATATTTTCTTTGCGAATAAGTTTCCGCGCCCCGGTACGGTTGAGAAAAAGCGGTTCATCACCGATATTAGGGATAACAATAGGGGAGCCATGCTTTGCGACCTGTCCGATAATGCCCTCTCCAAGCCGGTATCTTCCACGCTTTATTTCTTCTTCCGACATGCCATGAGCAGCTATTATAGAGACTAAATTATTGTTGCGCAGCGCCACTGTTCCGCGATTCATGTCAAGATATTCGGCGAGCATTCTCATGACGCCCCTGAGGTTTGACTTTAGATTCAGCGAGGAGCCCAGAAGCTTGCTGATCTCGTAGAGAGCAGTCATTTCTACAGTTTTGTTGCCGGTGCGTACCATGCATGACAGTTTACTTAAAATACTACAAAAATGTAAAGATGCTCATTATATTGTCGGAGCAGACAGTTTTGGCGGGTGTCGAGGCATTTCCCGGTGCGGCTAAGGTATAATAACAGAGTTTGAGCCGGGGCGTAATGGTCCGGAACTGCAGATAAGAGGTGATATAAATATGGCAAACAAAAAGAATCTGTCAGCTGGCGCTAAGGCCTTTATTGCAGTGATAGTAATGGCAGGTATCTGGTGCAGTGCCGCTGCCGGGGCTGCTGACTGGAAGCCTTATGCTGGTGACCAGTATTTTTCCTACTTTTATGATGCTGCGCGGACCAGTTATCCTTATAAAACCGTTTATGATGTCCTGAATCTGGAACTCTCCAAGTTAAACATTGTCAGTGTTTGGACAAAGCGGACAATAAGGGACAAAAAGGGTCGTGAATTGCAGATGCAGGAACAAAAGAAGCTGGGGTTCACGGTTAAGGGGTATGAGCGCTATGAATATACTGAGGCCCATAAGGAATTGAACTGCTACGACAAAAAGTACCGCGTGCTTTCGGAAGTCGATTGCACTAAAGATGGCGAAGTGTTGAGATTGTTTGTGAATGATGCCCGTTATATCGAATGGAAACCTATACCTCGTGGCTCAGATACAGAAGCCCTGCACCATGCCCTCTGCCAAAAAATAAAAGAGAGAAAAAACGATCAAAGGGACTTGCCGCTGAAAACCGAATGATCATTGTGGACTCGACTGCTTCCTTGTGATCTGCGGGTCCACGCCCTTCGGGTCTTTTGTCGATATGATCACTACTGTTCCGTCCGAGGTCATAATCAGCATCGCTTCCTTCTCGCTTTTCTTGAAAACCTTGCCAATGGTAAGAGTGCCTTCAGGTTCATACAGGTTTTTGGTTTTCAGCGTTTCTTCCTCAAGCCATGCCATCACAAGCCTGCTTTTCTGGCGGACAAGATCGTTTACTGTATAAACAGCGGTATCGCCGACAAAATACATAAGGGAGTTGATCATCAGTTTTTCACTGTCTGCCTTGTTTCTTATTCGCATCAAAAGTTTTTGCTCATCCATCGCAGCTACCTGTCTTTTTTAACGTTTTGTTTTTCAATATCCTTATCCTTTTGGGCGGCATCATCTTTTTCGGGTGTGATTTCTATTTCATCGGGTTTACTAATCTCTTTTTTAAAACCTTTTATAGCCTTTCCCATTCCGGATGCTATTTCCGGGAGCCTCTTCCCTCCAAAAAGCACAAGCACAATTGCCAGTATTACCAATGAATCCTGTACGCTGAACATAGTTGCCTCCAAATTGTTAGTGACGGAATCTTTCATTCCATCCGGTACGATTTTTGAACGTTACTCCTACACTTTTATTAACCCACAAAATATTCTAAAAAATCAAACTTATTAATACGCTTCCCGATCGAGCGGCGAATACTATTGCTATCCATATTAAAATCGGGAGGCTGGTTTCAGCAGCAGGAATCTCAGCATGTAAGACACAAAAAAGAGGCCGAATATGCCGTTTCCAGAACGAGTAATCAGCCCCTTACAATGAATACAACTGCTTGCTTGATCTTCCCCGCGCCAAGGCTGAAGTTCTCTCTGCGTATAGCAACTCGCAAGAAACAACTTCAAAAAGTCGAAATGATTTAGATGTGAATGGAAAATGCTCTATCTCTGCCTGGCGTCTCATGAACGATCACGTTCGCATTCTTTTCAAATCAGCTGTCAGCGGCTTAATTTGGCGGCAACAAGACGATTCAGGCTTACGCCAGCTTCAGCTGATTGGGTAACAAGGTCTCTGTGCGTTTCAGAAGTAACGCGAACCACAAACTTCCCGCTGTAATTGCGATTAGCAATTGGTTCCGGGATAGACTCCCCTGTTTTCTTCATATCCTCTATCACCTCGGCCACAACCTTGCGGATACCTTTCAACGCTGCCTCGGGTGTTTTTGCCACCAGCAATTGGAGTGGCACTAAAGAACCCAGATTGGATTGTTAAAGTCAGGGTTCCAGTCGCTGTATATTGAGCAGCTGCGATACCTCCGGATTGATATGTGATCGCTCCGGCAGCAGTTATGTATGCATATATTGTCTTCGAGATGAAGGCTGGAGTACTCACCGGAGGAAGTGAAAGTGGGAGCCAAGATCCTTCATAAAGTGGTTCGATGAAAGCATTTAGAGTTGGTGTATTATATGCTGTTGCTGGAAAAGTATAAGATGTTGAATATGCTGCATTAATTGCTGTCAAGCTTCCAACTGTTACTGGAAATGTTGTTGGAGTAGCTGAAAATTGACTGACAACTCCGTATGAAAACACGAGAGAAGTTCCAGCCGGCATGGAGATTGGGGTTATTAAATTTTGAGTTTGATAACCAGTTCCGACTGGAGTTATGGTTGCAGTATAAAGCAACGTTCCGGTGGCAGTCCAGATATTGATAGTTTGGGTAGTCCCAGTTTCAAAGAAGGACCGATAATATCGGAATCCAACAACATTTATAGTATTTACAGCAGTATAAAACATACCCATCTCAGCACCCGGAAATGATATTGATTCAGATGGAGTTGCTGCCCCGTTATAATTTGATGAAGATAGAGATGGTGTTACTCCAGTACTTCCCGTCACAGCTACATAAGGAATGTTGTTGTAATATACATCCGTCCCGGCAATATACGCAGTCGTCGAGCTCCAGTTCCCTATACCCTGACTTCCTCCGGTAGCCACTAAATCTAGGGCTCCCTGGGATGTAGTCGGAATTGATCCAAATTTTGATGTCCAGTTGGCCGGGGTAGTTGGCGAATAAGCAATTGGATAGGAGTCGGACAGGAGAACCAGGTTACCTCCTATTGATGAATATGAAGGATGTAATGGTATTGAGATTGAATCTGAACTCAATGTAGTGTTTGAGGATGCCGTTACTACCGTGGTATTTTGGCAGAATCCCATTTCAATCATATTAGTTACAGTTGCCGTTATTCCGGAGTTAAATGTCACTCCGGATAATGTACAACCATTAATATTTCCTGTAACCAACACTGAAGTGGCTGCTGTCCCAGTATCCTTTGTTGTGATATAGGTGGTTCCTGCGACGGTCAACCCAGCCAATAGAATCTGACCACCAGTAATCGATACATTTCCGAAGATATAGCTATATCCGTTGAAAATTTCCAGGAAATCAGCAGTATTCGGGCCACCCATGGGTCTTCCGGTGAAGGTTAAGTTCCCGTTCATTTGGACGTTGGCCATTGATATAACACAAGAAGAGGTCCCACCGTAAGAATAACAATCAATGAGAAGATTAGTACTTCCCGTTAAGTATATATTTGCGATCGAAGCCCGAAAGTTTCCAGTTGCTCATCTGAGCAGTGTTGAAAAGGAGGTTATTTCCGGCAGCCGTTACATTAATCCGGCTAGCTGTCCCGAGCCCTTCAAGGCCGACAAGGGATGTATAATTTGGGATCTGGGGGCTGACTGTCTCGACGAAAGTTCCAGCTCCGACGATGATTACATAGCGATTTGAAGCACTGGAAGTAGTGATCGAGGAACATGCCTTGGCTACTGTCAAATAGGGCATATCAAATGATCCATTCCCTGTCGAATCATTACCATTTTGCATCACGTAAACCTCCCCAATTTGGACGGAACTTCCGGAAGCACCTAAAGTATATGATCCGGCCGGAAGATCCGGGAAATAAAAGGTACAGTTTGCACTAGATCCGGCATTACTTAAGATGGTCGTATCTCCATTCGAATTAGTGATTTCAAGTTCACCACTAAATTCATAAATATTTGTCATTTATATAAAGACTGAAAATGAAAAAAAAATAAAAAATCCCTTGCAGATGATTTTCTAACTTTTAATTTACAATGACAACAATTCATACTTCAGTCTCCGAAGCCAAAAGGCCATCCTTTCCGGTTCTTCAAAAGAATTTGTATTCGTTCCACACGAATCCGGAATTATTCGTAAAGCAGGTCAGGCGATCTTCGGATTTACAATCTTGACCAAACCAGAATGCAGAAAAAATCCAAAAAAAATCACTTTCGTCATCCCGCATGTCCTCACTAAAGTCTTCTTGGCGTATCCGGGAGTTCTATATCCATTCTTCGATGCCGAATTTCCAATTGGAGCTCTCGAGACGAACTGCAGCCTCAGATATACTTTCAAAGGTTCCGTAGAAATCTTGCATGTTCTTTATGATAAATCCGGAACTGACGAAATGCTCAACAATATCTATAGGATCAATACTGAAGATAAAATAATAACTATTCAAAATGGATGTTCAACGATCATTCAAAAGCTTTAGTAGATATTTTTTTATAGTATATATATGTTCAAAATATATAAAACTCAACGGGATGCCCTCTTTGCTATCAGTGCAGGAGCTCCTAAAACTGGTTGGCTTTCCAGCCATCAATCTGGTCAAATTCCGAGGATTGGTGAAACAATCCTCGGATTCCGGATACCAGAAGGTCAGAATTCTATCAGCGTAAAATTTGGGATTTTAGGTGTTTTTGAAAAGACTTTTGAAGCAATTCCAGGGCTCTTTTATCATCTTTTTGATGTTGAATTTCCGATCGCAGTGGTTCTTTTTAATAGATGTTATTTAGAATATGACCAATCAGGAGGATTTATGGATATTGTATATGTTTATCATAATCATCTCGGAAGAATTCAATTAGCAGAAAACAAACACTTCATAACTGACCAGAATACTCTTTTGACTATAGGAAACGGGATCGTAACCTCATCTAGAATATAATTTTTCTTATAATGACTATGTATGTTCAAAATATATAAATCTCGCAAGGATGCCCTCACTGATACATCGTCTGGATCTTCGAAAGATGGTTGGTTACTCAAACATAATTCCGGACCAATAATGGCAGCTGTTGAAACTATCCTCGGCTTTCAAATTTCTTCAAATTCCGATAAAATATTCACCGTTACCTTCAAACTTCCTGGAAAATTTGAGAAAGTTTTCAAAGCGATTCCGGAGAATGGCCAATTGGAGTTCTTTTGAGATATTCTAGATTGGAATATGATGAATCTCAGGGGATCATGGAAATTCTCCGGAAGAACCCAACTAGTGCTAAACAAACAACAAACTATCGATAGAAACACTACCCTGACCATCGAAAATGGTCATGTTTTAGTAAACCGACGCTGCTCGACGCTCCCACTGCGGCGCTATTGCCCGAAGGAGTTCCCGGCGCGGCCGGCACGATTCTCTTGCTGCAGAAGTGGAAACACAAGGTGGCAAAATGGGATGCCGTGCCGGTGCACAGCAGGAACGGATCATGGGGCGGTCGAAACTCGACAGCATCGAAATCGAAAACAAGCCAGCGGACTCGCATGTGGCACGCACCGACCAGGATGAGTTTGGGCACATCTTTCGGCGCAACATGCCGTACGGAAATGTGGACGACCATGGCACGGTGTTCGTTGGATTCAGCGCAGAGCAGAAGCGGCTTTCGAGAATGCTCGATAGCATGGCGGGACTGGTCACCGGCACGCGCGACGCACTGACGCGCTATACCGAACCGTTGAGCGGTTCCTACTATTTTGTGCCATCGGTCGAGAGGTCTACGGCGCTTGCGGTAAGCGAGCAGGCTAGCGTCAAATCCCAATGAGGTCGCCGGTTCTTGGGCGAACGAACTCGTTGCGGCTCGAATCTTCTTACTTAATTGGCATGAAATTGGACGGATGTAAGCAGAGCGCTCATTCCGTTCCACATAATCTGCACCCCGATGCAAACCAGCAGAAACGACGAAAGGCGAACAATGACGGTCATTCCCGTGTCGCCGATTACCGCGCGAGGCGATCGGAAAATCCGTAGCAGAGGTAAATGCTCACACCGATCAGGGCCGTAGCGAGGAACGCCGCGAGGATCATCAGGATGTGAAATCCGTAGCGGTGCGTGGAATTGGCGCCCAAGGTGATAGCCACGGAGATCGATCCCGGCCCCACAGTGAGCGGCAACGTTAAAGGATAGAACGCGCGACGAAGCGCATCCTTGCATTGAATATTCGTGCGTGTCGGATTCGGTGCGTCGTCCTTCTGCATGAGCATGGACCATCCTACGGCGACGACAACCAAACCACCGCCAACTTGCACCACCGGCAACGACACACCAAAAAAACCAAGAAGGTGGGATCCGATGAAGTAGGAGCCAATCATCAGAAAAAAGCTATCAATGGCGACGCGCAGGGAGAGCGCCCTGCGTGTCTCAGGCAAGTAGTCGCGGGTAAGAGCCAGAAAGATGGGGGCGCCGCTCAGCGGATCGACAATGGGGAAAAGCGCGCTGAGAATCAGAAAGAAAACTTTGGTGGCATCGGCCATTAGCCCGGCATCCCGCACGGCAGAGAAGGATTCATACTGTACATTGATGTTCCCCGGCTGAGCGCGGTATCGCTTCGATTCGCCTAGGCCTTCTTGAAGAGGCGGGTGATCCAGACCAGAATTACCGCGCCGATGAAAGCGACGACCAGCGAGGCGATGAGCCCACCGCCCTGCCAGCCCGCCAAGCCGAAAAGCCATCCGCCCAGGACGCCTCCGAGAATGCCGAGGATGATATCGACAAGAACGCCGTATCCTCCTCCTTTCATTACTTTCCCCGCAAGCCAGCCAGCGACCAAGCCGACCAAAATAAACTCGATAATGCCCATGTGCTGGATTCCTCCGCGTGTGCCGGCTACAGACGATGCGTTTCTTGCCGGGCATCTCTTTTAGACCGATTGGCTGGTGAATGTCAATTTACGGTGACGAGTGGCCCACAACATGAGATAGGGAGGGGTTAGAGGACGCCAGGCCCATTGGCAGGAGCGGGCTGATTCGCTGCATGGAGCAAAGCAAAAGCGCTGCAAGTTACTTCTTGAGGCAAAAACGGCAGCACTTCTTGACGCGGTTGTACCGACCCATCAGGTCCGCTTGCTCAATCACGTGGCCCTTTATTGCGGCTCCCAATTCCTTGCGATTAGCGATTTTGGCGTCGCCCAGCTTTGTGTCGAGCGCGTAAAGATGGAAGAAGTAGGCGGTATTTAGCGGTCCGGCGGACACAGGCCGACATAACCGGTCTTGCCGGTGCCGTTGATGCCTTGCGCGGAGTCGCCTTCTTTGATGCCCATGCTCTTGGGAGAAATATCCCAGACCATCCAGTGATCGAAAACGCCGCTGGGCATTAAAGAGATTCTTGGGCACGTCGGGATCTTCCATGATCAGGACGAGACTCTGCGCTTTGGCCGGAACGCCGCTGAAGGCGAGAGGAGGATTGGGAGGCATTTGAGCGTCACAGGTCAAATTCGAGGGAATCGAAGAACCATTTGCGAAAGCAGAACTGGTGATCTGCATTTTCGCGGACATGGCGAATCCTACAACTGAAAAAGCGGCGGCGAGCATAATTAGAAATCTTCCGGTCGTGGTCATCGAAGTCTCCGAACGAGGTCGTGTTGATAGCAGGGCGAACGATGCGAACGATATCACGGCGGGATCGAAATGGACAAGGCGCCGCGGTAGGTGTGGGATATAATGAGCGCGAACACCAATTCACGTAGACAAGTCACGTGAACAAGAGCAATACCGAATAGGGGCTGGTTTAACCGGTCGCGAACGAAAAACGGTGAAATTATCTCTAGCGCTCAGCTGGGGGCGTTGCTTTTCGCTCCCACTTTCGCCGCGTTTGGACAGGAAAGCATGACAATATCCGGACCATGGTCTGGCGTCATCATCAATAGCGGTTGCACCGCCGACGAGGCTTTTGCCGAGGCCCCCAAGTGCACGGAGAAATCACCGGGCGCGAAGCCGGTGCTCTACGATGACACCACGCGGCAAATTTATGACCTGGACCCCGCAAACGCAGGCCGCGGGGAAATTGGGAAATAGCGTAACGGTGCAGGGGACTCTTGAAGGTAGTACCATCCACGTCTCCTCACTTGAATTGCTCACTTCCATTGGACTCGCCGTCGGGAATAAAGCGCCGCATTTTCTCTTCGCGATCAATTCGGCCAGGAACACACGCTGGAAAGTCTGAAGGGGCCTAACGGAACGGTCCTCCTGTTTTTCCGTTCCGCGGACTGGTGACCCTACTGCAAAGGGCAGCTGGTCGAGCTGCAAAACGCAAAAGCAAGATTCGAGAAGCAGGGAATTAAACTGGCGGCGATCAGCTACGACAGCGAAGCCATACTGAAATCCTTCGCCGACCGCCGCAAGATCGATTTCCCCATGCTTGCCGATCCCGACTCCGCGAACTATTCGCGCCTACCAGGTTCTGAACGCCGAGGCCACGGGCCAGTTCAAGGGCATGGCGCGCCCCGGATATTTCTTCATCGACACCCAAGGCGTGATTCGAGAGAAATTCTTTGAGGCGAAGTACCGCGAGCGCCTTTCCGGAAACAATGTGATTGCGAAACTTTTTCCGGAGCTGGGCCAGGAAGTCACGGACACCGTCGAAGCGCCTCATCTTCAGCTCGACGTGGAGCAGTCCGATCGCACCGGAATTCCAGGGAGCAAGATCACTCTGACCGCGGAAGTACGTCTCCCGCCGGACGTGCACGTCTATGCGCCAGGTACGAAAGGCTACAAAACGATCAATCTGCTGATCGATCCCGCGCCCGGGGTGTAACTCAAGCCCGTCGTCTACCCGGCGCTCGAAAATTCTTTATCTGCCGGCGATCAAGGAGCGCGTGCCTGTATTCGAGGGCACTTCAGGATCAGCCAGGATCTGCAGGTAGACACTTCGGCGGAGTTCAGCAATTCGCTGGGGGCGGAGGGAAAGACAATCACGATTTCGGGGAAGCTCGAGTATCAGGCCTGCGACAGCAAGATTTGCTTTCTGCCAACTTCGGTTCCGGTTCAGTGGCAATTGCAGGTCGTGCCGCTCGACCGGCAGCGAGCGCCCGAGGATATTCGCCATAAGTAGCGTGGTGCAATCAATTTTTTGACGAGAAGTGTTTTTCATGCGGTTGAGAATGCATCGGGCAGATTGCTCGGGGCATCAGCAAGGAGCCGTTCATGTCTGACGTGGTTTACGTTTCCAAGGTACGTATCGAGCGGAAAGTCGGCCCGCTTCGTATTGCCTATTTACCTGGTGAATCGCAGCCGGTCATCTTCAGCGTCCACGGCGCGATCGCCGAGCACTACAAAGTCGATCCCGCCAAACTAAAGGAATCGCACGCCGCGACCATCGACTACGTGATCGCCGCGACCGCCGGTTGAATGCTGGGCACCTTCGGAGGCGCGCTGGAAGCGCGCCACATCGATGCGAGCAACGGCAAGCTGGTCGCGGAAGTAACCGGCGAGGTGGAAACGGAGGAAGGCGTTCTGCGTGATCCGCCGTATCCACGTGGCCATGCAATTGGCCGCTCCCGAAGAAAGCCGCGACACGGTGGAGCGCGTGCACGGAATCTATGCGATGCGCTGTCCGTTGTATCGGACGCTGCACAATGCGATCCAGCTTACGTCGTCTTACGAACTGACCTCTTCGGTTTGATGACACGCAATGCGCAGACGAGCGGGCGCCTCGACGGACCGTGCCGCGAGCGCGAAAAATCCAGAAGAGAAAACTCCCGATAATGTTCCCATGTTTCATCTAGCGATTCTCCCGATTCGAACGTTTCATAAGCACTTTGCCTGATTGCGCAGGAAATCGTGGGAAGCGTAGGGTGGGCTTCGTAGCGGTCGATTCGTCTGGACCTTCCCGTGTATGATCCGGCCAGGATTTTTCTGCTCGCCAATTTAGCTCTGTCGTTCTATCTCGCGGGTGCGATCTGGGCCATCGAGGTGGACATCTTTCGATCGTGGCGGCTTGTGAACGCCGGCGATTTCCCGGCTGTGCAAGAGGCGCATTGGCGGAAGCTTCGTTTCTGGGTTTTTATTCCACTCGGACTGGGCGTTGACTGGTTCGATCGCGCGGCTCGTCTGGTTTCACCCGGCGGGTTCACCAAGTTGGGCGATCCGGGGAAATCTCGGATGCCGAGCTTCTGTCTCATCTGCTCACAGCACTGTGTTGGGGTAGGTGGCAGCAAAGTTGAGCAAGGACAGCGCAGGCTCGAACAGCATTTACCTAACCAAGATACTCAGAACTCACTGGATTAGACCGCGCTGATCAACGCGTACGCGATCATCCTCTTCACCTGGGCCTTGATAGTGCTGAGTTGAGCCCGTGCTTCGTGCGACTTGTACGCTCCCCAACCTGGAACGAATCAACTGCGATTGGCAGGAGCTTTCAGAGGCGGCAACACCGAGAGGGAGAAATGGAAAGGCTCGTGACTGGTGGGTGAGATGACCTCTTCTTGGTGGCTCTGGCTCCGATGAAAATGCGGGAGAAGAGGAATCATAACCAGTGCAGCACCCAGAATAAGGATCGGATAAACATCAGGACCCAGATCGCAAGAAAGCCTGTTACTGCCGCCATCCGCCTGTAGGTTCCGGACTTGTATTTTCTTGTGCCATGAAAATAGTTTGGTCCTGGGGCGCCGGGATGTATATGCGCTGGTTCCTGTATTTTGCGGATTCAATCGCGCGAGATTTCGGGTGAGCATCGGGAAGGACATTAGGGCTCCCAGTGCTTCGGCCGACCGGCAGCGCGCGCCTGAGGATATCCGGCACAAGCAGAATTTGTGAGTGCCTGGCTTGCTGCAAGAACGCCCGCGCAAGAGAATGCTCCTGGTTGTTGCGACTATCTTCATGGGGACGCGGGCGGAGGGGGCAACAATTCTCCGGCGGCTCTTGAGATACGGCGATTACAGGCGGCCCATTCGCCGCTTGAGCATTGCCCTTTGCGGCAGTCGAACTCACAAAGTGCAATGTCTTGCGGGATTTCGCTGATGATCCACCTATTCTTGAAGCGGGCCCAGAATCGGCGAAACGAATTCAGCGACTGCGCAGGATAGTCAGCCATGGTTCACCTCAGAACAGTTCCGTTCATGAACTCGTGCGTTCACGCCTTGAATTCTGGTTGCATTCCTCCTGGAACATCGTGATCCGCATCACGTACCTGTGTGACAGGCGCGCTGGACCGAGAACCAGAATTAAGCGCGGGATTCCCCGGAAATGTTTCAGCGGCAAGGTACGCGTCAATTACGGCTAGGCGGTGGTTTGCACTGGGAGCTTCGCGGATTCCCATCCGGCGATGCCACCGGCAATTTCGCCGACGGAAGCAAATCCGCCGCGCTGCAGCAAGCTTGCGGCGATGGACGAGCGGTAGCCGCCCGCGCAATAGACCAGCAGGGAGCGATCTTTCGGAAGATTTTCGAGATTTTCCGCCAGATGATTCAGGGGCATGGCCACGCTTCCGGCGATGTGTTTCTGATCGCGCTCGCGCGGCGCGCGCACGTCCATGGCGAGCGGCGGCTCGGCCGATGAAAGCAGTTCCGCGGCGAACGGCGCGCTGAGGCGTTCGGTGGAAGCAGTCAGTTCCGGGCGCGATTCGAGGCTGTGCAATCCGTCCTGCAAATATCCGACCACGTGATCGAAACCGATTCGCCCGAGCCGCGTGGCCGCTTCGCTTTCGTGGCCGGGTCCGCGATGATCACGATGGGATGCTCGCGATCGAGAACGGTTCCGGCCCAGGTGGCGTACTGGCCGCCGAGGCCGATGTTGATGCTGCCGGCCAGGTGCGCCGCGGCAAATTCGCCGGGATCGCGCGTATCGAGAATCTGCGCGCCAACTTCTTGCAAGTGCGAGCACGCCGTCGAGCGGCATGGGGTTTACGCGCGCCAGCGTTTGATCGAGCGTGGGCCGCTCTTTGCTGTTCAGCACCGCATCGTAGGTGAAGTAGGCGGGAGCTTCCGGCTGATCGGCGGTGACCACCTGGATGAACGCTTCCTTGCTCATGGGCTGCAGCGCGTAGTTCGAGCGGCGCTGCTCTCCCAGCGTGGATACGGTTTCCTTGCTGAGCGCTTTCCCGCAGAGCGAGCCCGCGCCGTGAGCCGGATACACCAGGCTCTGGTCCGGCAGCGCCAGAAGCTTTGTGTGCAGCGAATCGAAGAGCATGCCGCCGAGTTCACCGGCGGACCAGCCCAGCGCCGCGCGCAGATCGGGACGCCCGACATCGCCGATGAACAAAGTGTCGCCGGTGAGCACGGCTTGTGGCTGCGTCTCGCTCGACGTCCAGATCGTAAACGACGATGGAGATCGACTCCGGAGTGTGGCCCGGCGTTTCGAGCGCCTTCAGGCGCACGCGTCCGAATTCAACGATGTCGCCATCGTGAAGAGGAGTAAACGCGTACGCCGCTTTCGCCGCGGCGCCCAGATAAATTTTCGCGCCCACGCGATCGCGCAGCTCGAAATGCCCGGCGATGAAATCGGCGTGGAGATGGGTGAGGAATACGTGTTTGATTTCGAGGAGTGCTCGGCGGCGAAGGCGACGTATTGATCGGTGTCCCGCTGCGGATCAACGACGGCTGCCGTGCCGGTCGCCTCGTCTCCTATGAGGTAGGAAGCGTGCGCCAGGCACGGCAAATAGAATTGCTTGAGGATCACTGCGCACCATCCTCGGTTGCTGGTTTCGGTGGATTGCGCGGCAATCAGTTTGGCTGGCGAACGATTCGCAGGTAGGGCCGAGGCGATTTCCAGCCGTCCGGATATTTCTGCTTAGCTTCTTCGTCGGAATGAGGATATTATCGGGCTTGATATCTCGGTGCGTGATGCCAATTTGGTGCAAGTGCTTAAGTGCGGAGAGCAATTGGGCGGCCATGGTCTGGACATTTGACTCGGGCAAGTGACCACGTTCGTTGATCAAACTGCCAAGATCACCGCCAGGAATGTACTCCATGATGATGTACAGATAGTCCTCCCAATCAATATGTTCAATATATTGCACGACGTTGGGCTGAATGACGTTAATTCGAGTCGCAGCGATCCAGAAATGATTGAACTCACGTGCTTGATCTTTCTCATAATCTTCATCTCGGAGTCTACCTTTTGATCTAGAATTCCATTCTTCATAAAGCGTCTCTTCTCTAATTCTTTTGCCGCATATGGCACGCCGTCGAATTTGGCAGAGATCATGTAGACGACAGCAAAAGCACCCTTGCCTATGCAGCGAATCTTGTTGTACTTGACACCACCTTTCCACTCCTTGACATGTTTACCCATAGAAGATAATGAAGATGGATTTGGTGTTGGTGTTGCCGGTCCAGGGGTAGGAAAGAGGTTCGGCTGCGGAGAGTCAGCCTGGTTCAAAGCTTGGACAGATACCACTCACGGGATCTTTCTTTATCGCATCACCCACCTCTCCAGCTCTAGCCAAATTTTCAAGCCGCACGGTATTCATGCGCAGGAAGAAAGCTGTAAGGTTTTGCTGATAGGCATTTTCGGAGATCTCGTCCCTCTGTGGAATCCGAACAATGAAGCGGTAATCCTCTTCGGGAGGAGTCATTGTCAGATGGACGATAGAGCCCTGCTCGAGGGTATGTCTATAGTCCTTGCCATTCTCCTTTTCCTTGCCACGCAACAAGGCGCCATCAACCGCAGTGCCATTGGTTGACTGATCCTCCAGCATGATGATGCCATATTCATTGATATAGATCCTGAAATGGACGTTGCTGATCCTCTTGGACAGGTCGTTGTTGCCAATGACAAAGTCACATCGAGTTGCGTTTCTTCCGAAGTGAAATCCTCCCATCGGATCCTTGAGATCAGCCGAGAGTCGGAGAGCAATATCGCATGACTTCAGGCCTTGCGCAGCCAATTCAAAAGTATCTATGTGATTCTCCTTCTCTCTGATCTTGACATCGCTATCGAAGCTGATTGTATGTTCGGGGGTAGTGTCGTGGATGTGGGCAGCGGCTCGGTATGCGGGAAGGGAGGCAGGGTGGAGGATGCAGCAGATGTCTGCAAGGTCTTCGTCATTCAGTCCCGAGTTGCCTTGGCCGAGTCGTCGAGGATCGACCACGATTTGGGTAGCTGTGAAGCCGAGTTCGTAAGTCGTGGAATTATGAGTGGTTGGAGCAAAGGGAAGTAATCGCGACGCTGAAGCAAGACATTTAGGAGCAAGAAAGGAGGGAATACCTGGCTGCGTAGCTTCTTCCTCCATCTTGGAGATGGTTGGAAAGAGACGCTTGCGTTCAGGCAGCAGATTTACAGGTGGTGTAGATCTGAAGCTGAGAGGACTCCTTCACTATTTGAAGTCCGGGGTCAGTTCGATATCGACATAATCTCTGAGCCAGGCACCGACTCATATATCGAGGCACTGACATCAAATGCTGCTTACCACAGTTCGGGGAATATGCGAGCATCAAGGGCGGTGAATTGTGCCAGGCTGAGGAGTGAGGAGATGGGAGGATATGGCGGACGTAGCTGTGAGGACTCGGTGGCAATAGGACGTGAGATGGCATGCAAAGATCGCTAGAGATTGGGAAAAGTCTTCAAAGAGTGGCAGATGAACATGGATCTTCATCAGAGGGTCGTTAGGTCGTAGGAGCATGAAGGTGAAGTTTCTTGTTCGTAGCTGTGAATTTGGGCTTCAGCAATGGTCCTCCCAGCAACCAAAACGCGTGTTCTCACATTGCCTTTCCAGCGCGCCACCTTGCCCTGGACGGGCCCACCAGAACCGGTGATTATACAGGGTAGACACAAAGGAGACGTGACTTGGGCAAGTGGTGGTCACGACCTGGAAATATTTCTGATCACTCGAGGGATGTTTCACTGAGGATTTAAGCTCTCCGAACTGTTTATCCGTCCCGCCACTAACCTTAATATAGGATGCTAGCAGGCAAGCAGGGGTTCATCGCATTGTGTGGGGCAGCCAAAAAAACCACGTTTTGGGTGTCACGACTCGGAGGAAACCGAGTCATTTCTTACTTTGCACAAACAAACAAACAAGACCCACAGACATCATGCACGAAGACAAACGTGCTCCTGCTGTATTCAGCCGAAGCCTGCACCTGCAGCTAAATTCAACGTCATGAAAAGAGCCTCAAAAGATCCTCGTCCATCCCCAAGGGATGACCGCGCAAGATGCATCGCGATTCTGAAGGCAAAGGACCCGATCTGATCTCGTCCATACTTCCCTCAGGCGACAACGTGTATTTCAAGGAGACAACCTACTTCTCCGGAGGGCATGTCGCGTTGCCCACACCTGACGATATTCGCCGAGTAGTCAGCATAGATCCGCGGAGAGCACTGTGCCTGTCAGATTACTTGCGCTCAACTTAATCGTCAAATATGGCCTCCGTATCACAGCCGCGGAAGGTCAATGTATGTGGGCAATCAAGCATCTGCTTCCCAGTGTGCTGTTTCCCGAAGTTGATGGATGGTATCGTGATCAGGGCGAGTCCCTCATCTATATGCAGCTGATGGATGGGATCACTCTCGCAGATGCATGGCCGGGCTTGGAAATTGAGGAGAAGGCTCATATATGTGCAAATGGATCGCATCTTGGGAGATTTACGGCAGCTTAGGCAGGACCCTGCCCATCCGTTCATAGTCAAGGTCTTTGTTGTGACATATGGTGCTGTATCTCATTCTTTCCAGGGAACATCAGTGGGCAAAATGTTCGCGATGTTATTTTCATGGGCAGATGGCCACCAAGCTTCTTCAAGATGTAGCTTCCTTCCACGCTTCCACGACTGGTTTGCCGATAATTCGCGGCCACCAGGGGGAGACCCAAAAGTTTTCGCAAGTCCATTGGCTGCTCGATGATGCACCAATCATCTTCAGGCGTGCCGACTTACATCGCAGCAATATCATGGTGCCCAGAGATCCTTACGACACACTCAAAGCCTCTGGCCTTATCGATTGGCATTAATCGGGCTGGTATCCTGTGCCTTGGGAATTATAAAATTCGCTACACAGAAAAAGACACAGCCAGAGGGTTTGACACGTGGAGAATCGATTTCATCCTAGAGTTTCTTGATTCTCATCGAGGTGGTATGAGCTTCGAAGCGTTTACGATGGCTTTAAGTGGCTAGGTTTCGCTCCTTTCTTATTTCCCCTCAATCAAGCGGTGCAACGCTGAAGCGATTGATGTTGGGAAAGCGCTGAACATTATTGGCTGCCTTCAACAGAGCTCAAAGGCTCTCATGCAAGCCAAATAGTTGCAAGGCACAGTATCAAGGATTCACCAGATGCAAGTGCTCCACTGGTAACCGTGCGCGGAACCCGGAGTGGGCTCATTTGAGGGTCAGATTCTAATCTGCACCGCGCCTCGTGGCAACACGATCGAGTGATCATTTGCGATACCCCTTCAGACGCAGAGCTCTGTTTCAATTGTATCTATTCTTGCACCCGTTGTCCAAGGGGCTGTCCATGCGAACCTGGAACCGACGTTCTTGATTGGCCGGAGTTCGCAGAGACATAATGCATGTCGACTGGCCATCCGGAACGATTCCGGATACCCCACGCGGCCATTGCTCCTGTGTAACGAATTAGTGCTCTTCAGAATGAAGAGCGGCAAGAGGTGATTGATCTTGGTAGCGGATTGGAGACGTTTCGAAAGGCAAGACTAGACTAATCTTCCAGCTCAGGATCATCCCGGTTAGTCGCACCACACCCGTGCCCTTCTCCAGATTTCTGCTCGAATTTTGTTTGTTCGTGGATGCATTAAGAGTGCGGGAAAAACAAAATGCTTTAACGTCGATCAAACATTAAAACTACCGTTGTATAGCGAATTCCACGTAATGCACCCAGTCTGTCGGGACAATATTTTCTCTCTGGGAGAGTAGTACCCCTCTTTCATCGCAGCAAAAGCTGGGATGACGCGGCTGAGCCGCTCCTCCTAGCGCAGTGGAACGAGATGAAATTTAAACAGGGGAGCACCATGCATTCCTTCCCCAGATCGGCAGCGAGGAATGTTCAGTGGACACTACAGAGTCAAGATGCTGCTCCAGACCAGTGCTATCACCTGTTTGAAGATGGAACTGGGTGCGGCACGAAGTCTTTCAGCCAATAGTCAGATATCAATCAGAGCTCTACTTTGTTCACGGACCTTCGAATTTGCATGAGTATCTCTGTGCCCGCAGAGCACACTCAGTATAAGGTTGGTGCCGGACCCAGTTCCTGCATTCCAAGAGTCTTTGTGCATGCATATTGATCATGTCTGCTACTTCTGCTGTCCCAGCCTATTTCGAAGAGAGCTGGGCAATACTCAGCAGTATTGGCTTGGTCAATGTTTTGTTTGGCTTGATGATTGTTGGGATCACATCTCTCTCGCAGATCTCTCTCGTTCCTATAATTGTGTCAGTTGCTGGTGCAATCGCAAATGGCCTTTGCTATTACGCTTTCTACGCCGACTATGCGAAGAATGGTACCGTCGTTGCTGCGGCAGTTGCAGACTTGACATGGCTCGTAAGGGCACGCCTCTCATCATCCTATTCTATGCTTATACAAGAGTTGCAGATCCAAGAGGCGGGACTGTCTTTCTACAGCTACCTGATCCTTGTTCGAGTCCTCAAAAATCAAAGTCGCATCGTCTTCATGTCTCTCTTCTGGACAATCATGGCCGGCCTCCTTACCATCCGCATGTTCATTCTTGCGAGCCGCGCCAAAGACATTTTGCAAGGGAGCACCAGCCGTCAGACCACCATTGATCATCTCCACGTTGGATACTTCAGCTCGATAGCACTTGTCGAATGTATCAGTGCCTTCTTCCTGTTGAGGAAATTCGCCGCAGCTCGCCGGACTTCGGTAGAAGCTTCCTCAACCTCAGGACTTTTCAGCTACTTGATGAAAGCACGGAAATCAGACTTGCGTCTTTGGCAATCATCGGCTTTTCGCGAGCCATTACATATTCGTTCCAAACGACTGCTCAAAGTGCCACCACGACTGCAAGCCAGTGCGACCGCTTCGTGTACACACTCGAGTGCATGTTTCCTGTCATGTTTTTGTAGGCCTCGCATCCGTTCCCCCTATACCGAAGACACTAACATGTGCAGCATCGATATACTGGCCTCAAAGCTCGTTGTCACAAACCATATCCATGAAAGCTCGTCTCAAAGTCGCAGCCGTCAGATCAACAACACCTCAAGTCGCAAGCATACTAATGGTCTCTCTGATATCTCCATCTACCCAGGCTCGCATGTTGAGACGCGAGTCGATGCGCATGGCGTCATGTCCAGCTCGCAGGAGCGGATTTTTGAAGGTACTCTCTCTCAGGCCGGGACTCACCACAGTAGTGAAGAGATATATGAGCTGCAACAGAAAGGTGGTGCAATTACCAAGACGGTGGAGTTTGACTTCCATGAATCCGCTGCTTGAGGATTAGAATAGAGCTGTACACTACGTCGCGAGACAGCAAATAGAACGAATATACACGATGAATTATGGATTCGGCAATATTTCTAATACATGGTTGCCCCGTGAAAATGCCGCTTTTTCATTCCCTCGTAGCCCATAAAGCGTCAAAGCTGTCCGCTCTGTACTCCGACAATTCTATCCCAGGACCAAAGTAATCCCGAACGCCGAACCATGCCCATCCATGATCCATGTACTCGAGACATCATAACGCCATCAAAAGCCCCCCCTATCTCTTCCCGCCCTTCCTCGTACCCACCTTCTCGATCTTGTCCCGTCCAGGTTGATACGGCGCCGCAATGCCCAAATCACCCTGTCTCCTGTGGCCCTCCCCACCAGCAACGAGGCTCCCATCACTCGCCACCCTCTGCGGCACGCCCTCGCTCGGCCTCTCAACCTGATCCCTATGCAGCTTCTCCAAAGACTCCCCAACCACCGCATACTGATTCCAATTTATCGGCGGACACCGCACGACATTCTGCGGCGTAGGCAGCGCTTCCCACTTCTCCCTTTCTCCCTCCTTATCCTTCTCTACGACCCTCTCCCCCCTCTTCCCCTTCGCACTCCCATTCATCTTCGCCTTCCCATTCCCATTAACTTTCTTCCCCACACCACTCATCTCCACATCCTCTCCCTCCTCCTCATCCCCACCATATTCCCCAGGACTAAAAAGCGGATCTCCCCTAACTCTAACCTCACCCCGTTCCAGCGCCCCCACGAAGCCTTCCGGGTCCTTCCCCGCTCGCTCCTTGAGCCGCTGCAGGGCCTGGATATCCTTTACCGCATTCCGCGCCTGCAGTTGCAGGATAGACGCTGCGCTCTTCAGCGCCAGGACATCCGGGTTCTCATCGTAGGTTATAGGGATGGGTTTCGGTTGTGGGATGGAGGTCTGTGGTGCTTGGGTGTGCGTGTAGGTTCGCCGAGGAGGGGAAGGCAGCCGCGCGGACGAGATGGTGGGCGTTATTGGGGAGTAGGGCGGTTGAGGAGGAGAATGGGAGCGTGAGCGGGAGGTGGAGGTGTAGGGGAAGGGGTCCGTGCCTGAGGTGGGGGAGCTGAGTGCTGGCATTGTGTGTGTTGTTGAGGTTTGGAGATGTGGATTGGAGATGATGCCTTTTTGGAGGCGCAATGGTGGCAAGGGGAAGGCGGTGAGTTTCTGCCGCGGGGCAGGTCTGAGATCACGTGACTGTAGTCCCACAGTGTAATCTGAAGGAAGATCCTCACTACCTATCACAAGCGTCTAAGACGTAAGAACATTGTCAAGAAATCATAAAAAGTGCAATAGAAATTATCTAACATATGGGATCTACCTCCCTTGTGAGATGTCGGAATGAAGTCTTCCGCCTTGAGTATCGTTACTTCTTTTCTAGTCTACATTTGACTGTTGTATGTTGTCCACCCGTCTAGATGTTAACTATTATTCAAAAGGCAAACAGGACTTCATGAGTTTCCAGTATGGCTCTTCACCTCAAATAAAACCCCCAGACTCAATATCCTGAAGAAAATCAGTATTGCAGCATTATTTTTACTCCACCTACGACACGCAGAAGAAAACCACTCCTATCTGCACGAGTATCGCACATCCGCAAAACTTCATTTAATAGTTATTGTCCGACACTTGTCAATCTCAAATACTTCGCCATTCATGATCCCATGAACATATGCATCACCAACAAGCCTGAACTCATCCTCTTTCTGCCCCGAACTCCTCATAATCAACGGAACACTAGAACCCTTGCAAATCATAACATTATCTCCAACTTCCGTAGCATGAGAAACAAGACAGAGGTAGCCGCCTTCTGTCCTCGCCACTCTTCTATGCAGCGCATAACGGCCCTGAATCTCAAATAACAGAAAAGGCCTATTCGTTATTAAGCCCCTCACAAAAACAAATACACTGTACATAAGGCCGAAGGGAAAACTAGTTCCCTTCTCCCATAGCTCCAATTCGATCCTTACCCGTTCAATGTCGTGTATCTCAGCCGCGGAGAGCGTTTGTAGAAATGCTTCACGCATGGTTTCACCAGTTGGGTAGCATCGACTCGAGCGCACACCTGCTATATTTTGCCACCGCACGAAGACATTTCGTGCACGGAAGAGTGTGTAGAAACAATAAATCCACTCTTGAACAATCTCGGGGAATGAATTGACCTCGTGCGGTACCTGGACGCCTTGGAACATTGGTCCTATCTCGGCAATTTTATCAATTTCGTGGGCTTCGACGATCAGTGCATCCGGGTCCGTCTGGGACAGCTTTGGTGAGTATGTGGACCCCAGAGAAGCTGCAAACCGAGGACGCGGCTCTGCACCAGTGAGCTTCGTCCCGGCAAGTGGGAGGGGACCGTGACCCCAGGCGTAAGTCAATGTTGAAGTAGAGGAGATACTCCAATCTGGTACCCATGATGGAAGATCCTCCACAAGAGACTCTCCTAAAGATGGTGGCCGGCTTAAAAGATCCAGGGAATGATCGTCGTGCAATATCTTCAAAGCCACTTCACGATATATCGTTTCCACATCGTCCTCGTAGCTGATGCGTACAGGATTGTGACCGCTGGATGATGGTTCTACAAGTCCGCAAAACGAATATATCTTGTCTCTTGGGTCGGTAGCCATGCATCGTTGGTGCCTCATGAGCACCCCATTTAGTTTGCTTTGTCCTTTTTTGTAGAAAATTCGTTCCTCCTCAATCGTTGAGATGTTTTCAAGAGTAACGATGAATGCCAAAGGGAAATTCACTTGAGACATGAATCTCAATGCTTGTATCGTGTCTTCCCAATCATACTGAGATGCGCCCCAGAAGATTGTTGCTTTTGAGGAGACTACGACTTCCTGGACAACCCATGCTCGTTTGAACCATGGCATTCGGAGCATGCCAATCAGTTCAAGATAGAATTCGGAAGAGAAAGGGGCCAATCTGCGACAAACTGCCTTTTCCACGTCCCACACCTGAATTTGAGGGCTGGTGAGCAAGTCTATGCGGCGTCTGAAAATTGATAGACCAAGTTGGATTGACCAAAGGGCAAACTTCGACAATTTCTGTGCTTGCTTCTCTCCGACATCGCCGAGCCATATAAGGGTTCCCTGAGCGTTTGAGAAGATGGAACGCATGAGCTGTACCTGGCTTTCTCTTTCGGCTTTATCTAATTGATTAATACAGATTGCATCTGCCCAAATCATCCTAGGTCTGTCGGAGTGTCGTATGTTTCGCAACGCGATTTCGAGGTGGCGGGGTATGCGAAGCTGTTCCCCATTGCAAATAATGATGCTTCTGTCTTTGGGATCGCCCCAGCAGTAGGAGACTGCTTCGTAATCTAGTTCGCGTGACAGAGAAGCCTGTTTTAAAGAGGCCTTGACTTCTCCCAGATGATCTTTGCATGGAAATAGCTCAAGTAGACGAATTAGGGGCTGAGTATTGGGCGATGATTTCAGAGGGGCGTACGGGAAAGAGGCGTTGTCTTGCGCAATCGCTGTTGGACTGCCATGTTCCTGTTTCGAAATTTCCGGCCGATACGCTTGAGAGTAAAGATATCGATGTGGTATTCGTCGAAAACAGAGCTTGCTAGTTTTATTGCAACGTAGGAAGCACTGGTAATGAGACGGAGGAATTAAACACCGTTTCAGGTCGAGCCGCAAGCCCTGCCTTCGCAACATGTCAGGTTACGAATTAAACAGAGTATCCGCTGTATCAGTTGCGTATGTATCTTTGGAAGGGAGGACATCATTTCCTATGCTCGCAATGTCAGGAAAAATAGTGCTGTGTTGGTGAGAAAGTAAGAAAGATCTGAAGATGCGATTTCAGGACCTGCCCCCTGAATGCGCTAGCGGCCGCTTCTATATATAAGTTATTCTAAACCTCCCGTTCTTTTTGATAATCGTTTTAGATCAAAAAATCCTTGATTTCTTAATATGGTTTCAAATAATATACGAGTAGGTTCTCCAAATCTCGCTACTAGAAAGAGGAAATTTTTCAACACGTAGAGGCTTCTTGTTCATGAAAAGCAAAGCATTCTTTCAGCTGCAGAACTAACCCCTAGAGACTGCTTAAAATTCCACTTGACAAGCACTGAAGACATTCCTTAATCATGATCTCCAGTCCATTTGGCAACGAATAATGCACGAAAATCAAGCTGTTGGGATGTTTCCCGTTGCAGGCCCTCCCAGATACCAGCTCCCAATATCCGTCAGCCTCCCTTTCGCATCCAGAAAAGTTGCATTTGGTCCTATATTGCTCTTGGTGCTCCGAAATGCCCCAAAGTACGAGTAACGTTCAACATAGGGAGTGCTATCTAGAAAAGCCACTGAGAGATTGAATTCAAGTTGACTTTTCTCAAGCGTTGCTTGCGCATCTGCAAACTCCGTCACCCACAATTTCGTATTAGGATATCTGACTCATATCAGCAGTTAGCTTTTCTCTGAAAATTCAGTGAAGACTTACGCAGCGTGGACTAAATTCACGTCCCATTCGAGACCATAATGATCTCCATAGAAGTGAATGGGGATAAAATCAAAAGTGCAGCCTGGACACGCTGCAGTGAAATTCTGCAGCCATGTCAAGCCTGGAATTGCCAAGGCAGGCGCTCCGACCTTGATACCCAATTTCTGCAAGGGAACAATCTCCCGCTCCCAAGTTTGCGCCGCTACACTTGGAGTAATGTCACTTCCACCCCATTGCCAAATCATGTCTGGCTCGTTGAACGCCAATACATGAGTTATGTTCCTCCCTCCTTTGATGAGTGCCTTCACGGCGTTGAGGAATGAATCATCTGATGTCGAGGAGGGAGCTCCCCAGATCATCGGTACATATTCGAACTTCGATTGGGGAATGCTCGCGAATTGTTTTGAAGGCGTCCATCCATAATTGTAATACCATGTGAGGTCGCTGTTCGATTGCACCCAGATCTTGTCATCGTTAGGGTATGCGCTATTGGGTGTGAACACAAGTCCGCGTTTTGGAGAAGTGCCGAAAGTTGGTTTGGTAGACGCTGACACTGTTGTGATGGCGGTACAACATACGGACAGAAACTTAATTGAAAGATACATCCTGCGAGAATGCGTATTTATGCGAGCAGCGAAACTGGGGAAGCTGACTTATAATTGCAAATCGGAAAAACAAAATCAATATTACTAGACCGAATGGATGAATGAAACCGTGCATATCGGCGCAGTTAGGCGTGCTGAGGCTGAGACATTCGATAAAGCGCCTCACCGGTACATTGATAGGCGGTGCCCGTGTCACAGCTGTTTTGGAAGAGCCATCTCAGGGTTGAGAATTGAATCCCCAGAACGATATAGGGTTCTAATTTGCCTAGTCGTCTGGAAATAATTGCTTGAATTGAGTTTGAAATCCGAGAGATATGGTTAGAGGCGGTTGAATGATTAACCGAAGTCCCGCACCAAAGCACGTCCTTAACCAAAGCACGCGATTTACCGCGAAAACACTCCTACTTCGCAACTTAATTACTTAATAACTAATAAAGCTATTATTATAAAACTAAAATTATAAGTTAAGCTTTAGATAAATATTAAGTTTATTAAATAATATTTATAAAATATATTTAAAATATTATAAAAATAATAAGTAAAAGAAGATTAATTTTTTAAAATTAAAAGATCTTTTATAATTTAAGTAATAATATTAAATATAAAAACTAAAAAAAAAAAAAAATATTTATATATTATTTACATATAAATATAGTTTTAAGTATTTTATTTAAGTATTTATAAGAATCTATAAGAGTTTTATTAATATTAATATTATATATTAATTTTGAAGTTTTATTATATAGTCTTATATAGCTTATATAAGCTTTATATAGCTTAGATCTACTTATTTATTTATAATTTATATATTTAATATATAAAAGTAATAAGAAATAATTTTAATAATTTAATAATAATTTAATTTAAATTTTTAAGATTAAAAACTTAAGAATTTTTTACTTTATTAATAGAAATCAAGTTTTTACTAGTTTTTCTTTTATATATAAGCTCTTTTATATATAATTTTATAATTTTATAAATTATTAAAAATAATAAGAAATAATAATAAGAAATATAATTAAACTTATATATTTAATAACTATATAATATATTTATATAATATATCTTAAAACTTTAAATTATATTAATAAATACTTATATTATTAAAAGAAGAAAATTAAAAGAAAATTATAAAACTTAAGCTTACTTTTAAGAAAGGTTTTATTATATTTAAATTTTATATATAAAGAAAAATTCTATATTAATATAATATAAAGCTAAATTATATTTTATATTATTAAACCGCTAATTAATAGTAATATTATAAGTTAAGATATTAAATTTCTAAAGTAGGGTGTTTTTCGTGATTTTAGTGTAAGCGAGCGTGCTTTGGTGCAGGAGTTCGGTTAAGCGAAGAAAAAAAAAAGCGAAGGCTACTGTGAGAGTAGTTCTTCCTTTAAGTTGTTCTACTTTGGATGATCTACAACTTGTAACATATATAAGAAGTCCAGATCTACTTCTTTTCCTTCGATTTTACTCCTTTCTTGGATAAAAATGTCTGGTAGGCTTTCTGAACTTTCAAAAAGCGCGGGTGAAAATCGGGAGCTAGATTTTCTTGAACAGCGACGCTTCCAGCTTCCTTGGGGCCATATTGTGATCGAATCTTGTCCAGTGCGCCTCTTCTAGTAACAATCATATTGTTACCAGACCCGGGAACG
>CAWHNC010000099.1:0-5022 GCA_963830245.1 Nitrospirota bacterium | reverse complement strand
ATGTTTATTGCCCTCTCTTCAACTTTTAAGTTCTCGTATTGCTTATAGCTAAATGAAAAGGCTAAGGTTAAGAACCGATGACAGAAAGGAACTTTTATGAATAAAGAGCGCGTTTTGAGCGGCATGCAGGCGAGCGGAAAGCTGCACCTCGGCAATCTTGTCGGCGCCCTTAAGAACTGGGTAAGCCTTCAGGACAAGTATGACTGTTTCTATTTTGTTGCTGATTGGCATGCTCTCACCACTGGGTATGCCAAGCCGTCCTCGATAAAGGACAGTACGTCAGACTTGCTGGTAAATTTTATTGCCGCAGGACTTGATCCCGACAAATCCACTATATTTATCCAGTCGATCGTCCCCCAGCATGCGGAACTGCATTTGCTTTTATCCATGATCACCCCGCTGGGCTGGCTCGAAAGAGTGCCTACCTATAAAGAGAAGCAGGAGCAATTGAAGGACAGGGACCTCTCCACATATGGGTTTCTGGGCTATCCTGTACTGATGACATCCGACATAATTATTTACGGGGCGAAACATGTGCCTGTTGGAATAGACCAAATTCCGCATCTCGAAATTTCAAGAGAAATTGCAAGGAGATTTAATCACTTATATGATTCGGAAATATTCCCTGAACCGGAAGGCCTGTTGACGGAGTTCCCCAAGGTAGTGGGGCTGGACGGCAGGAAGATGTCGAAGAGTTATGATAATGCGATCTATTTAAGCGACCCGCCGGAGGTAGTGGACCAAAAAATCAGGACCATGATCACCGACCCTGCGAGACAGAGAAGGACCGATAAAGGGGACCGGAGCTTTCTCCGGTATTCCAGTTGCACAAGATTTTCTCCTCGAAGGAGGAACTCGAATTTGTCGCGCACGGATGCAGGACTGCAGAGATTGGTTGTATAGAGTGCAAGAAAGTACTTATAAAAAATATTTTTGTCTATCTGGAGCCTATCTGGAAAAAGCGCAATGAACTTATCAGCAACCCTGGCCTGCTCCTGGATATTGCTCAAAAGGGATCTGAAAAAGCCCGGTCTGCTGCTGAAGATATGATGAAGAAAGTCAGAGAGATAATGGGACTGACAAAGGGGGTTTGATGTTGACTGAAGAAGAATTAAAACGATATACCCGTCAAATGATCATGGATGGGTGGGGAGAGGAGACGCAGCAGAAGCTTAAGGACTCAACGGTTTTTATTGCAGGCGCCGGCGGCCTCGGCTCACCGGTTTCCATTTATCTTGCAGTTGCAGGCATTGGAAATATCAGGATCTGCGATTTTGATTCTCCTGACTGGTCAAACCTTAATAGACAGATTTTGCACAGCCACGGCAGGATCGGCATTAATAAGGCGGTCTCAGCCAAACAGACGCTGAGCGAGCTGAATCCGCACGTTAATGTTACGGCCCTTACCGATAAAATTATTGCTGAAAATGTTGATGATCTTGTAGGAGATGCGGCATTGATAGTGGACTGCATGGACAACTTCCCGACGCGGTATTTACTCAATGAAGCTGCAATCAGAAAGAGTATCCCGCTTGTATATGGAAGCATCTGGGGCATGGAGGGAAGGCTCAGCTTTCCTCAGCCCTCCTGAAACTCCCTGCTTTAAGTGTCTTTTCCCAGCTGCCCCGCCGTCAGAGGTGTTTCCGGTTGTTGGGGCGACTCCCGGGATCATCGGTTCCCTTCAGGCGCTTGAGGCAATAAAATACCTGACTGGTATAGGTGAAAACCTGAAAGGGAGGATCCTTGTCTGGGAGGGCAAAAAAATGGAGTTTAATCGGTATAAAACATATAGGGACCCGAGTGTCCTGCATGCGGCAAGTTGAGGATAGGTGATGGGTCAAAGGAGAAAAGGATATGAATGGTTTGACAAAGAATGAAAAACTAAACATATGGATCAGGGAAGCGGCGGATCTCTGCCAACCTGACGCTACATATGTGTGCAATGGATCGAAAGAGGAATATAATGAGATGATTGACCTGTTGCTCAAGAGCGGTATTGCAATGCCGCTTAAGAAACGTGCCAACAGTTTCCTTTTCAGGACCGATCCGAGCGATGTGGCCCGCATTGAAGACCGTACTTACATAAGCACCACTGCCAGGGAAGATGCAGGGCCCTCCAACAACTGGATCGCTCCCGCAGAATTGAAAAAGACCATGCGGGAACTCTATCAGGGATGCATGAAGGGCCGCACTATGTATGTAATCCCGTTCTCTATGGGTCCCATTGGTTCTCCTATTTCAAAGATAGGCATTGAAGTGACTGACAGTCCCTATGTGGTTATCAATATGCACATTATGACCCGGGTCAGTCCCAAGGTTTTGGAGAAGCTTGGCACTGACGGGGAATTCATCCCATGCCTGCACTCGGTAGGAGCTCCTCTTGCCAGTGGACAGAAAGACACCATTTGGCCTTGCGCTCCGATTGAAAAAAAATATATCAGCCATTTCCCTGAAGAGAACCTTATATGGTCCTATGGTTCCGGTTACGGCGGCAACGCCCTGCTGGGAAAGAAATGCCTTGCGCTTCGTATCGCCTCTGCCCTTGCCAGACGTGAGGGCTGGATGGCGGAGCATATGCTGATTCTCCGGTTGACCAATCCCGAGGGGAAACAGTTCCATATTGCGGCTGCATTTCCCTCTGCCTGCGGTAAAACTAATTTAGCCATGATACGGCCTGCAATTGCAGGCTGGAAATCAGAGTGCATCGGTGACGATATTGCCTGGATGAAACCTAGGACCCGATGGCCGCCTTTACGCTATTAACCCTGAATACGGCTTTTTTGGTGTGGCCCCCGGCACATCTTACAAGACAAACCCGATGGCAATGGATACATTAAAGGAAAATATTATTTTCACCAACTGCGCGCTGACCGATGACGGCGATGTCTGGTGGGAGGGCATGGATGGCGAAGAGCCGGCGCATGCAATCGATTGGAAAGGAAACGACTGGACTCCGCGAAGCACCCATGATGCCGCGCATCCCAATGCACGATTTACAGCTCCTGCGGCCCAGTGCCCGGCAATTTGCAAAGATTGGGAGAAACCTGAAGGCGTGCCCATAGATATATTTATTTTCGGCGGCCGCCGGGCCAGTGTCGTGCCGCTGGTGTGCGAAGCCTATGATTGGGACCACGGGGTTTTTCTCGGCGCCACGGCATCCTCGGAAACTACTGCCGCCAATATCGGCGCCGTGGGTAATGTCAGGCGGGACCCTTTTGCCATGAAGCCGTTCTGCGGTTACAATATGGGCGACTATTTCGGGCACTGGCTTGCTATGGGCGACAGTCTTGGCAATAAAGCGCCCAGAATTTTTTATGTCAACTGGTTCAGGAAGGGCCAGAGCGGTAAGTTTTTATGGCCCGGATTCAGTGATAACAGCCGTGTGCTCAAGTGGATGTGCGAGCGTATCGAAGGCAAAGTGGGAGCCAGGGAAACTCCTGTAGGTTTATTGCCTAATGAAGGAGATCTTGATCTGAACGGTCTTTCTTTGCCTCCTGAAAACATGAAAGAGCTCATGGGGGTCGATGCAGCGGAGTGGAAAGCGGAGATTCCAGATATAGAAAACCACTTTTCGGTGTTTGGCAACAAGCTGCCGGAAAGATTGAAAAAACAGTTTCAGGAATTCATTCGACGGCTCGGATGATTTTTCAGTTTCGCTGAGATGCAGACAAAGCCTGCAAAAAAAACGCTCCTTAATGTGTTGGGGGTCGTTTATGCGCATGTGAAGACTTCTGACGGCGGCGACCTTTATTTGACACGCTTTGCCGAAAATTACCAGGAACAGCTGGATACATGCAACTGGTATGAACCGGACTGGTTCGACAAGCATAAGGTACGGCTTGAAGGCACTGGTTCAGTCTATCGGCTGCCTACAAAAATGGTTGACGGCAAAAGCCTGGATCTTGTTGTAAAGAATTGCCGGGTCGGCGAGGACGTCCCTTGCGATACCCATACATTACAGGAATTTTGTGACGCCGAATTCAATAGTCCGTGGGAAGAGTTTTCCCTTGTTGCAGAAATGCGGGAAAGCCTTTACGGTCCGCGAGACCTGAAAATACACACTCAACGTCCCCTCGCAATCTATGTGCCGCCTGAAAGGATGCAGATATGGCAGAGCGGCAGGTCCATAGCGAAAATTAATCGTATCCGCGCCAAAAATCCAGGCATAGATGTGGATATCCTGAAACAATACAAGCTTATTTACGAATGGATAGAGGGCCGCAATATCAAGGAAATTTTCAGCCATGTCGATATCAACCTGGAAGAAAGAATCAGTCATCTGACAAAGATCAATTATCACGCGATGTCTGACCTTAACAGTAAAGGGTATCTAGTGGCTGATATGAAACCTGAGCATATAATTATCAGCGAAGAAGACACCAAGCATATTGAAGAAATAGAGCAGACACCGAAGATCGATCCCACAAAAGACCAGATAGAGTATATGTATCAACTTATTTATGCTGCCAAATATTCAGTGGTTGATTATGAGCTTCTGCTGCGCACTTCTGAACACGAAGAAGAAGTAATTAATTTCAAGAGGCATTCTTATCTGGATGATCAACGCGATCGTTTTATCCCTACTCCTCTCCCCGCCCATTTGTCGAACATGGAAATATTAGGCGTACCATATGTTTATGGACGTGCTGAAAGTACGGGCGGACATCTGTGGGTGGTAGGGAACAATGCGGGGTTATTCGATTATTTTCTCCCTGAGAGGTGGAGGAAAACACCCACCATCAGGCTTTCAGAGCCCCGGGAAGTCTTTTACACTATAACAAAGGACAACATTCACCTTGTATGGGCCACGTCACGAGTCGGAGAACTTCCTAACGAGAGCGAGGAAGAATGCTCTTCCAGGATATGCGAATTCGGAATTAACAGTCCCTTCGAGGAATTTGCGATCACCCATAAATTGCCGCAGCTCGGAATTCCATGCGTCTACGTCAGGGCCATTTATATGACCGGCATCGGCAAAGTTGAAGCATCAGCTGATCTGAGGAGGTATGCATCTCACAGGAA
>CAWHNC010000098.1:0-16458 GCA_963830245.1 Nitrospirota bacterium | reverse complement strand
GACCATGGAGCTATTATTCTGGCTACCGGAGGCGTGGAATACGAACCGTCGGAATATTTATACAAAGAAAGCGAACAGGTAATAACCCAGCGCAAACTCGAAAAGAAGCTTGCCGCAGGCGGTATTGCAAAACGCGGGGAAAGTTATGTGATGATCCAGTGCGTGGGCTCACGTGAAGAAGGCTTCCAGTACTGCTCTCGCATATGCTGCCAGGATGCGGTGAAAAACGCCACGGAGATAAAAGAAAAAACCCTTCCGCGCAGGTGTTTATACTTTACAGAGATGTGCGCACCTATGGTCTGCGCGAAGATTATTACAGGAAAGCCCGTGAGCTTGGTGTAATCTTTGTGCGGTATGAAGTTGACAGGAAGCCGCAGGTGGCAAAGTCAGGCAACAAGCTCAGCATTAAAACATGGGATTATATGTTGAACAGGGAACTGAATATTGAGGCCGATTGGGCGGTGCTTTCAACAGGCTTCAGGCCTCACCCCACTACCGATAAGGTCGGCGAGTTGTTTAAAGTCACCCGCAATATCGACGGGTATTTCCTTGAGGCCCATGTAAAGCTTCGTCCGGTTGACTTCGCGAGCGAGGGTGCTTTTGTTGCAGGCCTTGCCCATGCCCCAAAGAACCTTGACGAAACGATTACACAGGCCCTGGCTGCTGCGGGTCGCGCCGGCGTAGTTCTCTCTCATGAGCGGCTTGCTGTTTCAGGCATTATCGCAAAGCACAGGAAAGAGCTTTGTATGTCCTGCCTGAGTCTTCAGGGTCTGTCCGTTTGGTTCGCCTTACATAGGCGAAGACGGGAAAGTCGCTCATAACGAAGTCAAGTGCCACGGCTGCGGGATCTGTGCCGGCATCTGCCCGGCCAAGGCATTCCAGGTCAACAATTTCCGCGATGACCAGATTTTGGCCATGATCGATGTCGCAGTGGATTGCAAATGAGGCAGGTTAAGGTTAAGGTAAAGGTTAAGCGGAAGGTAAAGAGTTTTTACTTTCTTAACCTCAACCTTAACCCTAACCTGGTTTTTAAAGAGGAGGAGTAATGGAGAAACTCGCGGAGTCAGCCGTACAAAACGAGCGCTCATCTGTTGAGAAGCCTCGCGAGACACCTGAAGACTGGGAGCCGAATATTCTGGCTTTTGCATGTCATTATTGCGCATTCGCTGCAGCAGACCTTGCAGGAGTCATGCGTCTTTCCTACCCGTCCAACGTGAAGGTGATACGCCTTCCGTGTACCGGGAAGCTGGACCACATTCATGTGCTCAGGGCCTTTGAGCGCGGGGTGGACGGCGTGTTTGCAGCCGGTTGACTAAAAGGGCAATGCCATTACCTGGAAGGTAATACGAATGCTGCACGGCGAATCAAATACTTAAAAAATCTGCTGTCCAAACTGGGCATCGATCCTGAACGCCTCGAAATGTTTAACCTGTCAGCGGCCATGGGTCCCAGATGGGCAGAAATATGCACCGAGTTTACTGCTCGAATCCGTAAGCTCGGGCCATCTCCTGTCTGGTTTGCAGTCTGCAAACGAAACGGGTCAAAAAGGAGTGAGCAGCAATGATTGTAGGCGAACAGAAACCTTTTGATGAAATATGGGATATGGTCAAAGGATTTAAGAAAGTCCTTGTCTACGGTTGCAATACTTGTGTTGCGATCTGTCATGCAGGCGGAAGCAAAGAGGCTGAGATTCTTGCCACCATGCTCAGGATAAAGGCCTCGGAAGAGGGTGTGCCTATGGAAATTAAGCATGCCGGTATTGAAAGACATTGCGAGGTCGAATTTTTCGAGCCTCTGATGGAAGAGGTCAAAACATACGACCTGGTGCTCTCAACGGCCTGTGGTGTCGGAGTCAACTTCCTGTCTGAAAGGATAGGAAACATTCCTGTATACCCGGGCATTAACACAGAGTTCTATGGGGGAGTGCCCCAGGCCGGCGTCTTTACAGAGCTATGCGCCGGATGCGGCAATTGCATCCTTCACCTCACAGGAGGAATTTGCCCTGTGGCCCGCTGCTCAAAATCGCTCATGAACGGGCCATGCGGAGGTACCAATAACGGAAAGTGCGAGATCAGCCAGGAAGTTGATTGCGGCTGGTATTTGATTGTTGAACGGATGAAGAAGCTCGGCTCTCTGGAGAAGCTCTATGACATTCAGCCGGCCAGAAACTGGGCTACGGCAAGGCATGGCGGACCGCGCCGGGTAGTGCTTGAGCATATTAAAGACCTCGAAGAAGAGGAAG
Organism: Nitrospirota bacterium; assembly: GCA_963830245.1. GTDB lineage: Bacteria > Nitrospirota > Thermodesulfovibrionia > Thermodesulfovibrionales > Dissulfurispiraceae > JADFXI01. Next base: position 14,216 of record CAWHNC010000098.1, on the reverse strand, counting down.
CTGAAAAGAAAACATGAAACCACAGAGTACTCGGAGACATCCTTATACAAAAGGCAAAGAAAGTCTTTCTAGAGCACAGAGTCCTCTCTGTGTACTCGGCAATTAAGTTTTTAAGTTAATGATTTTCTCTGTGATCTCTGTGGTTAAGTTTTTTGGAGGAAAATAAATGAAAAGTGGAAGCAATCTTGAAAAAGTCATCGCAAGCGGAAAACCTGCAGTAACTGGCGAACTTGGCCCGCCCATGAGTGCTGATCCTCATGAAGTGATAAAAAAAGCAAATCTGCTGAAAGGTTATTGCGATGCCGCGAATATTACCGATTGCCAGACAGCCGTGGTCCGCATTTCGAGTATAGCCGCTGCTGTATTGGCATTGAGGGAGGGGCTTGAGCCGGTCATGCAGATGACCTGCAGGGACCGCAACCGTATTGCCATACAGGCCGATATTTTGGGTGCTGCCGCCCTGGGGATAAAAAACTGCCTCTGCATTGCCGGTGATCATCAGTCATTCAGTGCGGCAGGAAGGCTTAAAGGCCACCCCGGAGCAAAAAACGTTTATGACGTCGACTCCATACAGCTTGTCGGGATACTTAAGAAAATGCGCGATGAGTCGCTGCAGGAAGGCGGCGACAAGCTTGAAGTCGCACCTAAATTGTTCATAGGAGCAGCTTTTACTCCAGGCGGCGAGCCTATGGACTATCGCCCGCATCGTCTGAAGAAAAAGGTCGACTCAGGAGCTGATTTTATCCAGACCCAGGGCATTTATGATATAGAAATGTTCAAATCTCAGATGGAGAAGGTTAGAAATCTGGGCGTTCACGAGCGGACAGCGATTCTTGGCGGGATTATCGTTCCCAGGACTGCAATGATGCTCCGCTATATGGATTCTAATGTAGCTGGAGTGAGTGTGCCCAAGGTTTTGATAGAGCGGATGATGAAGGTGAAGGATGCTGCAGGTGATGATAAAAAGAAAGCCAAAGCAGCACAGGAAGCCGAGGGAATAAAAATCGCGATCGAACTGATCCAGCAGGTGCTCGAAATCCCGGGAGTAAGGGGTGTTCACATCCAGGCGATCGAGTGGGAGAGTGCGATGCCTGAGATACTTAAAGGTGCAGGACTCTATCCGCGGCCGACATTTCCGGACGCATAGCGCTTTATTTCCTGAGAATTATTGGGTGCCGGAGTCAGACATATTGCATCGCATGTGCAATGCCGATTCTTTTAATGAAGCAGATGTATTTCCGATGCTATGGTTCGGGTCATTATTGTTGACCTGAACACGATTATTTTGGATGCCTCTGAATCCTGTTTGAGGGCTGCCCCTTGATTTTTAATGTCTTCTTCATAATCGCAAAAAAGATTGGAACACTCAAAATATGAACCTCTGTTGAGCATCTCCCGGCCACAGACCCGACATTTCATGGCGTTACCTCCTTATTCCTGATCTCTCACCCTCTTTATCTCTTGCAATCAGTATATCTGAAATATGTTACGGCATTATTTAATTAGTGTTAATTTTGTGTTTCATTTACCGGTTGATCGCAGCCTCTATCCACGCCTGCATCTGAGGCTCAGGGTAAGCCCCGAAGAGTTCATCGATCAGCTTTCCGTTCCGGTATACGAGAATAGAGGGCGTAGACCTGATATGAAAACGGTTGGCAAGAGAAAGTTCTCTTTCAATGTTGACTTTAACCACTTTTACGAGCCCGGCCTTCTGAGATGCCAGCCTTTCCAAAAGGGGCTGAATCAAAGCGCAAGCCCCGCATGTGGAAGACCAGAACTCGACAATGGCGACTCCGGGCCATTCAAATACTTCACGCCCAAAACTCTCCGCACTCGCGTCGATGGGCCTTGTGGAAAATTCAAAAAAGCTTCTGCACTTTCCACAATGCGGCCGCTCCTTCAATCTGTTCGAGGGTACGCGGTTGAGAGTGCCGCAAGACCTGCATCTGAGATATACTGAATCAGGCGTCATCATCCTGGTTTTCTATATGGTATTGTTTACTCGAGCTTCCCGATCCGCCGCGCATGACGACCGCCCTGAAACTCCGCGCTTAACCATGCATCAACGATTTCTATCGCCAGAGGCTTGCTTATCAGTCTTGCTCCAAGAGAGATCATGTTTGCGTCGTTGTGCTCCCTGGCAAGTCGCGCGGAGTCTGTATTCCAGCAGACTGCGCAACGAATCCCGCGCACTTTATTGGCTACTATCGCTTCCCCATTTCCGCTGCCCCCGAGGACAATGCCGCCGTCGTTCTCTCCTGCCGCGACGCTGATTGCCGCGGGTTTGATGAAGTCGGGATAGTCAACCGGCTGGACACTGACCGTCCCGAAGTCGTTCACGATGTAGCCTTTGGCTGCAAGGTGGGCCTTGATCACTTCTTTCAGCTCGTACCCTGCATGATCCGAGGCCATGGCTATTTTTCTCATTCCCTCTTCCTGACCGGTGAATATTGTTTATTATCCCGCATGCGGTTTCTGTAAAATTATAGGAGTGAAAAAGCGGGGTGTCAAGAAAAAGTTGCAAATACCGGTAATAAAATTACTGAATTCGCTTTAAACGATTCAGATATATTGTGATGGCATGCTGAAGAGATTAGAGATACCAAAGGGGGACCAAAAGATTAAAGCCATGAATAAAAGCAGGAGCAAAATGGTAACGATTACAGACGCAATTGGCAACCATCTATGAACTCGCCCGGTTTGGGCAAGAATAGTTGAAATATCCTCTGATTGGTGCAACGCCCTGATTGCGAGTATTTTACTTTTTGCGTGCTGATAGTATAAATAATTTGCAACAGCCCCAAGAGCTATCCATGCGGCCAAACCTAAATATGGCATAAACATCAGGCAGAAGGCGATGATCGCCCACATGTACATTTTCCTGTATAGCAGCCACCCAAAGCCTCCCCAGAATGCAGCCCAATTCCAGGTCAGCGAAAAGGCATCCTCGCCGGAGCTTTCAAACTTTTTGAATTCATGCACGTAGTAAACGGCATGGTTCCCGACAAAAGCGGTGAAATCATCTTCAGCAACCCGAAGTTGCGAAGAGGGTTCTGATTTTGACTGATCAGCTAACTGCGCCAGGGAATGTCCGCAGTTGGGGCAAAATTTAGTTAATTGAGTTATTCCTTTTCCGCATTGCGGACAGAATTTGATATTCTCCGCAGGCGACTCTTTTTTTGTTTCTGATTCATCAACAGGATTGAATTCCGTCATATGGACAAGTATAATCTATCTTCTACTGAATCCTCCAGTTCAATATCACCTTGCCAGAGAAGTTCATTTCAAGCAGAGGTCATCTACGACAGATTTATACTTTTCGTGTATCATTTTCCGATCGAAATCCAGGAACTCGGCAAGCATCGCCTGGTCCTCAGCTTCAGAAAAGTATGCACGGGAGGCAGGAAAGAATACTTTGTCCTCTTTTTCGATATGCCTGGGGTAGAAATCCACGAGTATGCGCAGACAACTCACAACATTTCCAAGGGCCGAGGCGTCACCATTTCTATAGAGCGTATTTGCCTCGACCAAAGCCTTGGTGGTACTTCGTCCTAAAACATGTTCTTCCAGAAGTTCATTCATGACTGCCCGGTCAACATCCGACAAGTCCTTGTTGTTCAAGTCCCTGAATAAAATATCTTCTTCTTTCCCGTGGTGCGTTCGGTCAGCATAGGTCCGTATGAAGTCAACGGCGGTGTCAACAAAAAACGGATCAACTATCCGGCTTTTTTCGACCCGCGGCAACGCATCCTGAATTACTGCGAGCATCCGTTCAATGAGGCGGTGTTCAATCATGAGTTGTCCTCGTGCTTGCATATGCCGTTCTCCTTTGTTGTTTATCTACTGAACATATTACCAGTTTTCCGGTTAAAATCAAAATTTCGAGGCAAGGGCACAGTAGGATATCACCCTGACTCGTAGTTCCATACCAAACAGGGCAGCCAAGCATATTTTATCTTGCATCGGAACGTGGTATTTGCTAATATTCAATTCAACAACATTACTTTTTAAAGGAAATCTTAGATGCAGATAAAAACAAGTAGCTTAATCATGGGACTTTTGACCTGCCTTCTTCTCTCATGTGTGTCTGTCTACCATGCTTCGAATGATACGAGATTCACTTTGAAAGATGGGGTTATTTATGACTCCATACTCGGGCTCCAATGGGCGCCCGCCCCTGATCGGGAGATTAATCAGTATCAGGCAGAGGAGTATGTCGAGAGTTTAAACCGTGCCGAAGTCCGGAGTTTAGGCCTGGCCGGAGGCGGCTGGCGGCTGCCGACAAGGTCGGAACTGAAGAGTATATATGATGCAACCAAACCCGGTGGTGCTGATCCTGATTTTAAGATCAATGGAAAGTGGGTATGGTCCTCGGAGGTATATTCGGATGATACGTCGCTTGCGTGGCTCTTTTTTTTCCCCACTGGCCATGAGTACACTTACTACCGCGACTACTCCAACTACTTCACTCGCGTCCTGGCGGTGCGGTCCCGAAGGTGATGCCGGTTGTTTGATCCTTTATTATCCGGGCTCCAAAAAACTGAACGCCAATTATGCAGTCTACCTGAAGACCAAGCCGTTGTACTAAAACAACTCAATCTCGATCTTCCGAAAATTTAGGCAACCCCTCCAAAGAGACTATTTTCTCATTATTTGCAGTTCGTTTACGTTTCACTGTTTTGGTAATGGCGAAAGTGGAGTCAGAAAAAAGCTGCTGCCAGGAAAAAGCTGTCAACAAAAAGCTGGACAAACGATGAAATTATTGATTATCATTTTTTCGTTGCGTTATTCAACGGTTTGTCTCTATTGTATTTACAACCTTTATTAAAGGAGGATATGCTCATGAGACCAACGGAGAGAGGAAAGCTCTTATTGGCTGTAACACTGGCACTTTTAATCCTTACAGCATGGACAGGGGAGGGCAAAGCATCGGAGGGTGATGCTGACTACAGGACGCCGGACACATGGTCCCAGCATTTTACGCCGGGCGGATTTTCGGACATGGTAAACGGCATCAAACTTACGGATGACGCAGTAATGAACGTAGGGCTGACATCGAGGTACGTACTGAGGACAAACACTTCCGGAAGCGACAGCGACTTTTACCAGTATTTAAGGGCGGATGTAGAGGGTTTCAAGCTGGGGAGCGGGAAAGTATACGGCACAGTATTTTGGAGGACAGCGAGTGACCTTGACAGGAACAGCGACCACAGCAGCTATCATTTTTACGATGACATACTTGATGCCGAGATAAGCCACAATAAAAGTGCATCGAGGTTGTATCAGGGCAACATCACCTTTGACAATGTAATACAAGGGACAAAGCTGACAGCCGGGCGTCTTTATTCGAGCCACATAAACACATTACAGATAGACGGAGCGGATTTCAGCGTAGGCACAGATAAAGTAAGGGCATATGCGTTTGGGGGCGAGCCTGTAAGCTTCTATTACGGCGGGCAGGGAGACACCGTATATGGGGGCGGGGTAGAAGTAACGCCGCTGACCGGGACCAAGATAGCAGCGGAATATACGGCATTGAGTATAGGAGGCACGCATGACGATCTGTATAACGTAAGACTTGATAAAGATGTAATAAGAGGGATGCATCTTTACGGCATATACACAGATCTGAACTCCAAGAACGCACTTGAAGCCGGGTTACAGTACCGGATAGAGAGTACAAAGACCTATGTAAGACTGAAGTACAAGGGAGTGTATAACGAGATAGATTTGAACAATTCCTATCCGGTGAACCCGTTGTCGGTGACACTGTTGCCGTATGGCAAATTCAACGATTACAACGTAGAGGTAGGGCAGGGGATAGGGCGCAACGTGATGGTATCAGTGGGAGCAGAGGCAAAGGATGCAGGGGGGGAAATTGATTATGACAACAGGAGTTACACAAGATACTATGGCAACGTAGATTTAATAGGGTTGCCGGACAAAGACACATACATATCGCTTACAGTGGAAAGGTGGGTGGTAAGCGAAGACACAGCGGATAGCGTGAACCTGGGCCCCGGCTCTGCTTCAACAGGTAACGACGGCAAGACTCAGATAAGCGGCAGAATAAGTCAGAGAATAATGAAGGGCCTGGACCTGTGGGCAGGCACGAGCTATAACAAGTACACGTACGATGCGCAGAGCAACCGCATGGAAGAGAATGCGAGGGTTGTTTATATAGGCGGCCTGTGGGTGGTGAGCAAGCACGTAAGCGTGTCTACGGATTTGAGCCTGGAGAACGCCAGCGTATTTGCGGCGGACAACATAAAAGACAACTACAAAGTAGAGACATGGTTGAACCTCGTATATTAATTAATTAAAAAAGATAGAGGAGGATAAGTGATGAAAAGATACAGGGCTTTATTAGTGACTGCATTGATCGTCATAGGGTTAAGCGCGGCAGCAGTGTATGCTCAGGAAGGCACAACGCCGGCGGCAACACCTTACGGGACAGGCGGGGCAGTGAATGCAGAAAAGGGCGCGACGCCCGGCACAGCAGCGACACCTGAGAGCACATGGGAAAGCATAAAGCCGGCGACACATGACAGCACATGGATAAGGGCGCATGGCGAGGAAAGCAAATATGATGAGAACTCATGTCTTGGGTGTCATAAGAACAGGGTGGACTGCATAAAATGTCACCAGGAAGTGGCGCCGCGGAGCCACACGCCATCGTGGGCACGCATAGGGCATGGACTGGAGAGCAGGTGGAACAGGGACAAATGTCTGGTATGTCATCAGGAGGACAGTTGTGTAGATTGCCACAACAACACACAGCCATCGAGTCATCGTTCCGGCTGGGGCGGATTGGGGCAGGCAGTGAACATACATTGTCAAAACTGTCATTTCCCGGTACAGGATACAGGGTGCTTCACATGTCATAAAACAGTGCATACGCCTACACAATTCAGTTCGCACAGTGTGCGATAGGAAATGGGAGGTGAAAACTGAGGGAGTGTGCAACAGTTGAGAAAGGTTGCTAGTACTGTCAGAAAAATTTTACAGACTAATGAATAAGGAGGACAGTATGGAAGCTTTAAAGGATTTGAAAGAGGCCCTCGTTGAGAAGACTACGGTAAGCAGGAGAAGCTTTCTTAAAGGACTTGGCGCATTCAGCGCAACAGCTGCACTTTACGGCTGCGGAGGGGGAGCAAGCCAGTCCTCATACTCGACCAGCGCTCCTGTGGGAGCTGCTGTTGCATCGCCGGCAGACAATCTTGTCATGGACCCGGCGGAAACTATAATAATGGGCAGCCACCCATTTAATTGCGGCGGCAGGTGTTCGTTTCAGTTTCATGTTAAAAACGGGGTGATGACGAAGATTACATCTGTAGGCGATATTCCGCGGGCAGGCGCTGCGGCGATAGACGAGAGTATCTCACCTTACAAAAGCAGGGCATGTCTGCGGGGGTATGCGCAGATAAAGAGGACGTATGCGCCTGACAAATTGAAAACCCCCTTGAAACAGACCATCTCAAGGGGTAACTTGAAGGGATTTGTAAATATAAGCTGGGAGGAGGCGCTGGACACAGTAGCATCATGGATTCAGGCGATGCAGGCCAGGCAGACAACGCTGGGGTTAAAATACCTGCCGATATTGGACTGTGGTACCTGTCAAATAAGAAATGGAACCACATGGAAGACTGGGACCGATCTTCTTCAGTACCTGGGTACAACCATAAATTTAACAGGCACCCCTTCCAGCGAAAATCTTAACTTTGCCAAATATGCCATGATGGGGACGAGTGCTTCAAGCAACTCGAAAGTTGACATGTTTAATACCAAATTTCTCCTTATCTTTGGACAGGACCCTACAATTAAAGCCGTTAATGATGCCTTTATTCTCACAAAGGCTAAAGAGGCCGGCATTCCGATTGTAACAGTCTCCTCAACCCTGACCGACACTGCTAAAGGATTATCCAGCGGCTACGCAGCATATAACCTCCCGGGATGGATACAGACGAGGCCCCAGACAGACGGTGCAGTCATGTCGGCCATGGCTAATGTGATATACCAGAAAGGACTGCATAACGCAACGTTTATAAAACAGTATTGTTTCGGATTTTATCCAGGCGATACAGTGGTAAGTCAATCCACTATGAAAAACCCCTTGACAGGCGCGGCCTATGCAGGACAGACCTTTACGACCCCGACCGGGATGTCATTTGTGGAATATCTTAACGGACTTCAGACCACTTATGGCGGTTATAGCGGAGTGCTCCAATGGGCGTCGAATCTTTCGGGAGTTCCTGTAAACATAATAGAGAGCATGGCCATAGCTTATGCATCCACTACTCCTGCCATGCTGTGGGGGGGCAACTCGGGGGGGCAGAAGACAAACAACGGGATGCAGAACTGCATGCTCCAGATGGCACTTGCAGCCATGACAGGCAATACCAACAAGCAGGGTGGAGGCCCCGGCTTTGATCTGGGCGGAGGCCCTGGCGCTGTATCACTTGGAGCAGCTGCCTACCCTTTGACAACTGCTGTGGCCCATCCGCAGATCAAGACGGGAGGCCTTCGTGTTTACGACATGATTGTTAATGGGAGAGATCAGAGAACCTTTGCTCAGATACAGGCTGATGTTATAGCAAGTCACGGGATAGACATCGGACCTAATGGTTTCCATGTAGAAATGGTGTATGGGGCGCCGGGCATAGGAGGCAACTCCTTAAATGCCAGCCCTAACACGAACAAAAATGTAATGGGCCTGACACACCCAAACATTAAATACTACGTCATACACGAACAGTTTATAACGCCTACTGCGGCGTACGCTGATATTATTCTGCCTGCTGCAACTCATCACGAAAGACCCCTCTATACGAGCAGCTACTATAACTATTGCAACAATCAAGTGATCGCCCCTATGTACCAGTGCAAGACCGACCTTGAAATTGATACCGAACTTGCCCCGAGGCTGGGACTTACTTATGGACTGGTGAATGGACGGACAGAAGCAGTCGAAATGCAGGAGAAGTGGGCCAATTCCTCTATAAGTGCCGCATACAAGGCAGTGAACCCTACTGCAACGCTACCCACCTGGCCTCAGTTCAGTTCAACAGGAGTAGCCGAGTTTCCCCTCACTCCCAGTCAGGCCTTTGTAGGGATGGCATCCACCGCAGCCGGTAAATATTCAACAGAGACAGGCAGGATAAACTTCTTTTCCCCCTTCCTTTTTTACAGGGACCAGGGCCTTGGGGCCGCGTACCAAAAGCCGGACGGGGGTTATTACAGGACGGCATTCCCTCCTAAGGCAATGTATGCAATTCCTCATGAAGGATATGAGAACATCCTTGCCGGCAAGGTGGGAGCAAAGGGAATCAAATATACCCTTCAGTTTACGACAAACCATCCACGGAACAGGGCGCATACAAACTACGACAATGTCCCTATGCTAAAAGATGAATTCCCAACAGTAGTAAAGATGCATCCCATAGATGCAGCGGCAAGGGGCATCACCAGCGGTGATACAGTATATGTCTATAATGACTGGGGGTGCATAAAAACAGCTGCTCTGGTTACGATCAGACATCAACCCGGATTCGTGGATATTCAGGACGGCAGCTGGTACAGGCCAAGCACAGAAGAGACATATGATGCCTGGTTTGATACGAACATGGACGGAATTCCTGAAAAGCATACAGTTCCTGTCGATGTTGGAGGATGTCCCAATACTATAACGCATGACTATGACGACGGACCGATCGATTTTGTTACGCCGGCTGTCTCCAACAACCATTTTAACGGGAACCTTTGCGAAGTCAGTACGACAAAGCCCCAATAATGATAAGTAAAGGAGGGATATATAAATGAGCCAATGGGGATTTTATTTTAACCAGACCAGGTGTATAGGGTGCAAGACATGCACAATAGCGTGCAAGAACTGGAATGAACAGTTGAGGGGAGATGTTAATATCAATGTAGATTTGAACTGGCTGACATCAGCAACAGACCAGTATTTAAACCCTGCGGCGTATGAGCTCCCGCCCGGCAGTGACGGAAGCATTAATTATGCGGAATTCAGGAAGTACTACATGAAAGAGAAATGGAGGAGAGTGACAAAGACAGAGTATGGGGCTGTGTATCCTAATGCGGATGTTCTGGATCTTTCCATCGGATGCAACCACTGCGCCACACCGGCGTGTATATCGGTTTGCCCAATGCAGATAATCTACAAGGAGCCCACATATGGGATAGTGCTGGTAGACAACACCAACTGCATATCCTGCGGCAAGTGCCAGGACGCATGTCCGTGGGGCGCCCCTCAGTTTTATGATCCCAACTTCAGGTCTTATACTCAGTCAGACCCTTTGAGGCCCAAGATGAATAAATGCACCCTGTGTATTGACAGGATAAGCGCGGGATTAAAGCCTGCGTGTGTGGCAGCGTGCATGAACAGGGCATTGGATGCAGGGCCGATAGCTGATCTGAAGACGCAGTATCCAGACTGGGCGCCTGGATCAGTAGTAATCAATTTCCCGAGTGACGCAGTGCCGAGCCTGGGGATAAACACAGGGCCTAACATCATTTTCCAGCCCAGGACTCCGGTGGTAGGAGGGCAGGGGACCATCCAGAGTTATTAGAAAAACATTAGTTTGATGATAGAGATTGCCGGAGGAAGAGATGAGCTTCTTCCTCCGGCATTGCTTAAAACTGCATTTCATTTAGTTCAAGAACAGCAACTAACAATCTCGTTAGGAATACGATCTGGAAGTGTGCTATCTGTCCAGCACAACCCTTAACTTTCTCATCAATGCGCCAGGATTGATCGGCTTTGAGATGAAATCAAATCCCTCTTCCAGTATACCCTTTCTCGCTATTACATCGTCTGTGTAGCCACTCATGAATATTGTCTTTACAGCAGGGTTGAGTTCCTTTATTTCTTCGTATGCATCCTTGCCGGTCTTTAAAGGCATTATTACATCCAGAAGAACAATGGCTATTTTATCCTTGTGTTCAAGAAACCTCTTTATAGCTTCCTCCCCGTTTTCAGCTTCAATTACCTTGTAACCGAATTCCCGAAGGTACATGCCGGTTACATTTCTTACCTGAGGATCATCCTCCGCCAGCAATATAGTCTCACCATTTCCCAAAGGAACAGATTGAGCGGTCTCCGGCTCTTCTTCCATTGTATTCGTTATCATAGGCAGATATACCCTGAAGGTGGTCCCTTTGCCAGGTTCGCTCTGCACATTGATATCCCCGCTATGCTGTTTCACGATCCCATAAACCATCGCCAAGCCGAGTCCTGTTCCCTTGCCAACTTCCTTTGTCGTGAAAAATGGCTCAAATATGTTCTCCCTGGTCTTGTGGTCCATACCCATACCCGTGTCGGATACCGTCATAACGGCATACATTCCTGTATTTTCAAAAAGATGACCTTCAGCATAACTGTTGTCAACATTGACTATATCTGTCTGAATGATCAACTCTCCTCCATCAGGCATCGCGTCACGCGCATTGGTGGCAAGATTCATCAAGACCTGTTCAATCTGCCCCGAGTCTGCCATCACTGCAAGCTCTCTGTTGATAAGAATCATTGTCAGCTTTATATCTTCACCGATGACCCTCACGAGCATCTTATTAATATTCCTTACTATGTCATTTATATCGACCTGTTTCAGGGTTATGGTCTGTTTTCGGCTATAGGCGAGGAGACTATGAGTGAGATCCGCAGCACGTTCTGCACCTGCAAGCACTTCCTCTATGAATTTCTTTGTTTTCTCGTCATCTTTGATTCTTTTTTGCGCCATTGTGCCAAAGCCGATGATTGCTGTGAGTATGTTGTTGAAGTCATGCGCTACACCGCCTGCAAGTGTTCCTATCGCTTCCATTTTCTGTGACTGGCGCAGTTGTTCTTCAAGTTTTTTACGTTCGCTTATGTCCTCAACAGTCCCATGTATCCATTCAAAGTTCCCATTTTCACCATATTGCGCAGCAGCAGTTATAGAACACACTATTGGCGTGCCATCCTTTCTGAGGAAGGCTACCTCTTTATTCCTGATATAACCGTTACGCCTGAGTTCGTCAATGTAGTCTTTTCGATCCTCAGGATTCTCCCACAGGTCTGTCACCCGCACTTTCAATAATTCTTCTACAGAATCATACCCGTGCATATTTGCCAAAGCCGGGTTTACCTGAATGTAACGGCCTCCGCCTACTGACGTTCTAAATATGCCGATATTTATACTGTTAACAAGGTTGCGGTATTGATCTTCACTCTCCCGCAGCGCCTCCTCCACCCTCTTGCGGTCAGTGATGTCGAGAATTGACCCTTCTAAGATGCCCTGTTCCCGATAGAGAACAAGGGACGTAATACAGTTTCTGATAACACCCTGCTTGGTGAGCATTCTAAATTCAAACTCCGCCACACGGCCTTCCGCAATAAGCCTTCTGAACATCTCCTCGCGCTCTTTTGGATCTGCCCAGAATATCACCGAGGGCTTCCCCTGGGTTTCCTCCCGCGTCCTGCCGATGATATCGAGAAATTTCCGGTTCATGTCCAGGGTCTCCGATCCGTCGAGCCTTGACCTGAACATCCCAACTTCGGAGTTGTTGAAGAGGTTCCGAAACTTCTCTTCACTTGCCCGCAGATCCTCTTCCGCCTTCGTGCGCCCGGTAATGTCACGAACACAACCGCAAATCAACTTCCTGCCTTTGTACATAAAAGAACTGGCGGAAATCTCAACCGGGAAAGACGTTCCATCTTTCTTCCTGTGCATCCGTAGCGGAAAATAAACGTGCTTCTCATCGATAGTTTGACGTACGGATAATCCCGAGGCATTGGGTTCTGCGGTCATATCAATATGACTCAAGTTCAGAAACTCTTCCTGACTGTAGCCGTAGAGAGTCTCAGCTGCTTTATTAACTTCTATGACCTTTCCAGACTCGGTATCGAAAATCACAACAGCATCATATGACAAATTGATAACCTGTCTATATTTCTCCTCACTTTGCCTTATTTCTTCCTCTGCCTGCCTGCGCCTGGTGATGTGACGATAAAGCATCCATGCCAAAAAAAACGAAATGAATAAGATCAGCGCCAGCAGTGCCAACATTTTTGCAACATCATTCCGCCACTCCGCAAGATAGTCGTCACTGGCTAAGCCCACAACTACGTAAATGGGGTAAGAGGAAACTTTCCGATAGGAATGTGTACGATAAACGCCATCAATAGTGGAACGCGTTCTATATGTTGCTGAGAATACACCTCTTCTAAATAATTCCTGAATTTCCGCTGATGTATACTGCTTGCCGATACCACTATCTGTTCCATGGTTGTCGGTATAACGACAAATAACGCTGCGATCATTGTCCAGCAATACGATAATCCCGTGTTTGCCTACATTCACTCTTGAAAATGTCTCGGCAAACCGCTCCAGCGCAATAGTACCTAATACAACCCCCGCAAAGGAACCGTCAGGGTGATTCAAACGTCGAGCCATGGTCATTATCCATTTCCCGCTGACGCGACCAACTATGGGATGAGATATTACAACACCACTACCCGGATCATCACGCAGATGGATGAAGTAATTACGGTCCGCGACATTGAACATAGAGCCAGGTGTCACATCCGTCCCATATACAATCTCACCATTTGCATTAGTTATCAGTAAAGCGTCAAGCTCCGGAAGACGCGCACGCTGCTGAACTAAAAATGTGTTAAGCGCTCGCCTGTTTGAGTTACCGCCGGATAGTTGTCTTTCACTTTCATCTGCCACTGATAACAGTGCCACATCAATCCTGGCGATGACTCCACTAACATACTCCTCGATCACTTGCGAGAGGTTTTGAGTTGTAATCGTGGCGCGTTCCTCATACTGAAGACGGCTCCGACGGATGAAAATGCCAACCAGGACAATGATGGCAATGTTGACGAACAGCACTCCTATTACCAGCAGTTTGCGAAAGTCAGGGGGAGGAGGTGTTTTCCCTTTCATTTTCAGTTCCTTTAAAAGGCTTTTTAGATGCATCAGTATATATCACACAAATTATAATTGACAAGAAAAAGCGAGGCATATCATAAAACTCTTCTTCCGGCAGCCCGGTCCTAAAATCAGTGAAGGCGAGTAATGCGGAGGGGAGCTCTGAGGGCAGGCCTACACATTTCACAAAAATGAGCGCCTATTCTCCCGTTAATAGCATATTATTTATACTGTCTATAATCTCAGGAATCGATGAGTCAACTTTTTGGTTGTCAAATGTGT
>CAWHNC010000097.1:0-48870 GCA_963830245.1 Nitrospirota bacterium | reverse complement strand
GGTCTGGTGAAAGACCTCTTCCAAAGCCTTCATCGCCTGTGCCGAACTGTAGCCCGGGCAGCAGTTGCATTGATTTGAGCCGACCTGTAAAGGTTGTACCTCATTGTGAACTCAGGACCCTCGTGAGGCACTATGTGCGTCACCGCTGCCAGCGGAACACTGCCGCCGTTAGAGTTGCGCACGTAGAACTGTCCTAACTGTTTGACGTCTCTCCGAAAGTCTCCCTCTGCCTCCACATACACCTGCCACTGCCTGCCAAAACGGTTGAAGTAGTTTACGAATTGTCCGCCCATGAACGCCTGGAGCGTGCCATAAACCTGGCCGAGGTCTACGCCCTCGCTCAACACTTTATCGCGGTCCACATTCACAAAAAACTGCGGCACCCTTGGTAAAATACTTGTGCTTACCCGTGCCAGTTCCGGGCGTTTTTGTGCAGCGGAAATGAACTTCTGTGTATTGTCAGCCAGAAAAGCGATGTCCTTGCCGGCGCGGTCTTCCAAAATGAATGTAACACCCCCTGCTGTGCCGACCCCCTGTATGGCCGGCGGGGAGAATGCAAAAGCATTACCCTGCGGCAGTTGGCCAAGCTCGCGGTTAATGCGGGCCATAATTGCCGGCGCAGTCTCCTGCGGACTTTTCCTCTTGTCCCATTCCTTAAGAACAACGAAGAAGAAGCCGCTGTATGTGTCCCGCACATAACTTAAGAGACTGAAGCCGTTGACCGTGACACAGCCCTCTACGCCTGGTATGTTCAATATAGTCCGCTCAGCCTCGCGGGTGGCGGCTGCAGTGCGTTGGAGCGATGCGGTATTGGGCAGTTGAACGACGGCATAAAGGTAGCCCTGGTCCTCTTCCGGCAGAAAACCGCCCGGCACCAACCTCCCAAACAAGCCGATACCCAGAGCTGCCGCCAGGATAATGGCGAATCCAATAACTGCTTTACGGATTATAATACCGGATAAGCTCACGTACCCATCGGTCGTTCGCTTGAACATGCGGTTAAACCATCTGTAAAACCAGCCCAACGGACCGCGCGTTTCTTTTTTCGGGCGCAGCAGGATGGAGCAAAGTGCTGGACTGAGAGTCAGGGCGTTGAAGGCAGACAGGAGCATCGATATCGCTATAGTGACGGCGAACTGCTGGTAAAGCCTCCCTGTGATGCCTGGAAGGAAAATTGTCGGGAGAAATCCGGACGCGAGGACGAGCGCTATGGCAGTCACCGGTCCGGCAACCTCCTCCATTGCCTTGATGGCCGATTCCTTTGGTGTCAGACCTTCTTCTATGTGGCGCTCCACAGACTCGACCACTACAATGGCGTCGTCCACGACGAGTCCTATCGCCACAACCATGCCCATTAGGGCAATCGGATTAATTGAAAAGCCAAGCAGGGGGAAAAAGGCAAATGTGCCGATAAGAGATACGGGCACTGCTATGGCTGGAATGAGTGTGGCCCGCCAACCCTGCAGGAAAATGAACACCACTATGATAACAAGGACCATTGCAATAAAGAGGGTCTCGACGATTTCCCTTATCCCGGCGGTAACAGGGCGGGTAGTGTCGAGGGCTACTTTGTATTGCAGGTCCGCCGGAAAAGACTCACTGAGCTTGGCCATTACTTTCTTTACGCCTTCTGCCGCCTCCAGTGCGTTTGTGCCGGGCAGTTGGTAAAGCGCCAGTATCCCTGACGGCCTGCCGTTGAAGCGCCCCTGGATATTGTAGTCCTGTGCGCCCAACTCGATGCGGGCAACGTCTTTGAGACGCACCATGGAACCATCAGGGTTGGCGCGCAGGACGATCCGTCCAAACTCCTGGGGGTCTACAAGCCGCCCCTGTGCCCGGATCGCATAGGTAAATTCTTGGCCGGGAGGAATAGGCTCGCCGCCGACCTGTCCCGCAGGGTTCACTGTGTTTTGCTCTGAAGCGCATCGACGATCTCCGGAATCGTGATATTGAGCTTGGCCAGCAAGTCAGGGCGCACCCAGCAGCGGATAGCGTACTGCCCCGCTCCGAAGACCGTGACACTGGAGATTCCCCGCACCCTCGTCAGGGCGTCATTCAGGTGTATATAGGCATAGTTCGCCAGGAATGTTGAGTTATACGTACCTTTCGGCGAACTGAGGGCAATCAGCATGAACGGCGCAGAAAACGATTTCTGTACTGTCACGCCGTAGTTTCTGACATCGACCGGAAGCTGCGATTCTGCCTGGGCCTCGCGCAGTTGGGCCAGCACCTGGTCGGTGTTAGGGTCGGTCTTCACATCGAAGTTCACAATCATCCGCATCAACCCGTTGTTGGGACTGAGGGAATACATATAGTTCATGTTGTCCACGCCGCTCATCTGCTGCTCTATAGGTGTGGCCACAGACTGTTCAATCGTCAGGGCGTCGGCGCCTACATAAGTGCCCTGTACGATAATCTCGGGGGGGACAATATTGGGATACTGCGCCACCGGCAGCCCTGATAGTGCAACAAGGCCGACAATGACCATCACTATCGCAATGACTATCGCTACGATGGGACGTCTGATGAAGAAGCGATACATGACTGTTTACTGTACTGCAGCCGGGGGCCGGCGCACAGCTGAGGTTTCCTGATTGGGTGGGACTTCCGGGACGAATGGCTTTGCAGTCACGGCCACTCCCTGCTTCACCTTCTGGACCCCTTCGACCACGATCCTATCTCCGGGTTTCAAGCCCTCGTCGATGATCCAGAATGGGCCTACCACGTCCCCTGCTTTGACCGTCCGGATATCTATCAGGTTGTCAGTTCCCAGGACTGCCACCTGGTAGCTCCCCTGCAGTTCCGTCACAGCCCGCTGAGGCACAAGCAATGCCCCCTTTTTAGTTCCGAGCAGTATGCGGACAGTTACAAACTGTCCGGGACGGAGCAGATCGGCTGGATTCGGAAAGAGTCCGGCAATCCGGAGCGTCCCTGTCCTTACATTCACCTCGCGGTCAAAGGCGTAGATCATGCCTGTGTATGGATAGAGAGACCCGTTCGCCAGTATAAGCTGCAACGTCAGTTTTTTCGCATGTTCGAGAAAGGCGGCCTCTGATGAGAACTGTTTCACGAAGTCGATGTATGCCTCTTCGCTGACTGTGAAGTACACCTTGATAGGGTTTATCGTAGAGACTGTTGTCAGTTCGCCGGCCTGTGCCGGTCCAATAAGGTCTCCGACCTGGGCTTTGGCAAGGCCGGCCATGCCATCGATGAGTGAGGTGATTTTTGTGAAGCTGAGATCGAGCCGGGCCTTCTCAACCCCTGCTCTGGCCGCGGTAACTGCTGCCAAGGCTGACTGCTCTGCGCCTATAGCGTCGTCCAGGTCCTTCTTGCTCAATGCGTTTTGTTCAACGAGAGGTCTGATCCGGTCAAGATTCGCCCTGGCATTATTATACTGCGCTTCTTGCCGTGCCAGGTCTCCCATTGTCTGGTCCAACGCAGCCTTGAAAGGCCGCGGATCGATTTCGAACAGAACCTGTCCCTTTTTTACCAAGTCACCTTCCTTGTAGTTTTGCCTGATTAAGTAACCCGTTACTTGTGCTCTTATAGTAGCGTTTACCATGCCGTCGGTAGTGCCGACCCAATCATGCTGGATTGAGACATCTTTTTGAATGACTTCCATTACTTCGACGACAGGAGCCGGCGGTGCTGGTTTCTGCTCTTTCTTGCATCCTGCCAGAAAGATGGAAACTGAACAGCACAAGACAATAATAATTCTAAAAAGCGTGGGACCCATTAGGTCATCACCTCTCAAGATTTTTTTTAATCTAACAATTATAACAGATTATCGATTGATAATCAGAAGTAAGCATACTTAGTAGAGATCATTAAATACATATGGGGTCAAGTCCCGGCGGATAAAAAAAACAAAATATGATTTTCCGTATTCTGATGAAATTTTAAAAAGTAAATTCTTGTAACATTTTCTTAATCTGATTGTAATTGTGGGTTAACAGTGCCGGCGTATATTAAGTCAGATCAACAATATCGTAAAACCCAATCAGAAAAAAACCAAGCATTAAATCAGAAAAAAACCGAGGGGGAGAAATGAGTATCAAAAAAATTGTTCAGTTCAGGAACTGGCCGGTCTACTGGAAAATCGGTACAATCCCGTCGCTTGCAATGGGCATGGTGGGGCTGGTAATGATTTTTTGGTTTGTGCCGCTTGTTCAGGAAAGAGTGAGTGATAAGATCAAAGATGTGCCTGAGAGCGCTGTAAAGATAGCGTATTCTCTTACAGAGGATTATGGCAGGCGAGCGGCGAACGGCGAATTCTCAACCGGAGAAGCCCAGGAAAAAGCGAAAGGTCTGATAAGAATGATGAGGTTCGGTAAAGATGAGGGGGACTATATCTTTATCAACGATCTCAACGCGGTTACGCTCCTGAACCCGCCTAAGCCGGAACTCGAGGGTAAAACGCTATCCGACCCCAGGGGGCAAGCTCATCGCGAGGAAATGAGCAAAATCTGCCTTGAAAAAGGGAGTGGTTTTATCGAATATTTATGGCCTAAGTCTTCCGGCGAGAGACCTTCAGCCAAGATCTCATTCGTAAAGCTTTACAAGCCCTGGGGCTGGGTCATAGGTTCAGGAGTTTACGCGGATGACACGAAAGGGTTCAGCTTCTTTCTTGTGAAAACATTAGGTGTTTGTTTTATCTGTATTTCAATCCTTTCAACAGGGCTTACATTCATAATCGGCGGTTCTATCTCAAAACCGATTGAGAAGTACAAAGGCATCATGGAACATTTCTTTTCCGTTGTATCCGACCGCAAAGGAGACATCTCGGAGAGGCTTCCCGTAAATAGCGATGACGAGATAGGGAAAATCGCAAAAAGTATCAATAAGGTGCTCGATGCCTATTGTGATCTGATGGACAAGCTGACCATCGAAACAGGCAAGGTGGTCCTGACATCGGCTGTGCTTAAAGATACTGCGGATACGATGACAACAGGGGCCAGGGAACAGTCTTCCCAGGCGCGTAAGATTGCCACAGCTGCCGAAGAAATGGCGCACACTGTGAGGGACATAGCGACAAATGCATCATCGGCATCGAAAACTTCGGACAGTGCCATGCATATTGCAGATGTCGGCAGGCAAACAGTATTGGAGGCTGTACGTGCCGTCGACCGCGCCCAGGCGAGCGTAAACTCTCTATCAGCCATGATCAAGACCCTGAACGAAAGCACAGGAGAAATAGGCCATATAGCTACCGTTATCAAAGATATCGCGGACCAGACAAATCTGCTGGCCCTGAATGCGGCTATTGAAGCAGCAAGGGCCGGCGAGCAAGGGAAAGGATTTTCCGTGGTTGCCGATGAAGTTAGAAGACTCGCAGAGAAAACCATCAAGGCAACTGACGAAATAACGAGCAAGATTAACGTGGTCCAGGAAGGGGCGGAGAAGACCTCTTTTTCGATGAACGAAACAGCCGGGGTGGTGACGAAGGTCGATGACTCGATTAAAGGGGTCATGACGTCTCTGGACGGGATTGTTGAAGCTATATCACAGTCCAACAATCAGGTTACACAGATAGCTTCCGCAGTGGTGCAGCAGTCCGCAGCAGCGGGGCAAATAGCCGAAAATATAGAACAAACGTCTCTGATAACAAAAAAGAACGAGAAGCTGGCAGAAAGTGTTTTGCATAACAGCAACAGACTAATCGAGGTCTCGGCTGAGTTGAAAAAAGATATAAACGGGCTTCAGACCGCAGGCCGGGCTGCTGCAATGATAGAAGTTGCGAAAGCCAATTTCAGATCATTCTTTTACAACATAGGTGACTGCGTAACCGGGATCAAAAAACTGGATCCGACCGTTGTTGCAAACAATCAGAGTTGCAGGTTCAATCAGTGGTTTGGAGATGAAGGTAAAAGGCTCCTCGGTTATTTGCCCGGATACGCCAGGGTTGAGGCGCTGCACATAAAGGCGCACAAAATAGCTTCCGATGTAGTCAGGGCAGCGAATGCCGGAGACAAGGACAAAGCGTCAGCACTATATGCTGAAATGACACCGCTCGTCGCTGAAGTGCAACTGGCTTTGGATGAGTTAAAAAAGGGGAGGGCTGAGGAAGTTATCAGTCTCCGTCATGCTGCGTTCAAAAAAGCCGTGAGGCTGCGTGAGGCGACGGCATGACCGACATAATCATGAGCCGGGAGTTCTGTCAATATTTTTGATGGACGGAGAAACGATGCAGAGCAGTTTGTTACAAATTTGCTGTAGTCTCATGCTAGAATAAAGGCAGACCATTTAAGCGCCTGTAGCTCAGTGGATTAGAGCATCGGCCTCCGAAGCCGAGGGTCAGAGGTTCGAATCCTCCCAGGCGCACTTGCAAAAAAACGGTAAGCTGTACATAATAAGCAGTAAACACCGATTTAAAAATTTCTTTACTGCTTACTTCCTTCTGTTTTGCTGCCTACTATACATTTTCCAGCAGGTGGCCCATCTTTTTCTTTTTGGTCTGAAGGTAAATTATATTTCTATCATGCGGCTGGACTTCAGCAGGCACCCGTTCAACGATTTTAATCCCGTAGCCCTCCAGTCCGATAATCTTCTTTGGATTGTTTGTGATCAGCCGCATTTTCTTAATCCCAAGGTCTACCAGAATCTGGGCGCCGACGCCATAGTCTCTCAGGTCAGCTTTAAACCCGAGTTTGAGGTTGGCCTCGACAGTATCAAGACCCTTGTCCTGAAGTTCGTAAGCGAGGAGCTTGTTTGCAAGTCCTATCCCTCTGCCTTCCTGCCTCATGTAAAGGACAACACCTTTGCCCTCTTTCTTGATTATTTCCATCGACTTTTGCAACTGGTCGCCGCAATCGCACCGCTTTGAACCGAACACATCGCCGGTAAGGCACTCTGAATGCACTCTCACCAGCACTCTGTCTTCCGGTGTGAACTCTCCCTTCACCAGCGCGATATGTATATTGGCGTCAACGTCATTAGCATACGCAATGGCTGTAAAATCCCCGCCGTACTTCGTCGGCATCTGGACAGTAGCTATCCTTCTCACGAAACGCTCCGCACGCATACGGTACTTTATAAGATCTTTGACCGTGATCAACTTTAATTTATGGTGCAGCGAGAATTCGATCAATTGAGGCATTCTGGCCATGCTCCCGTCATCGTTCATGATCTCACAGATAACTCCTGAGGGGTTAAGACGTGCCAGCCTTGCAAGGTCGACCGATCCCTCTGTTTGTCCGGCCCTCTGCAAGACGCCCCCTGGTTTTGCCCTCAGGGGGAAAACGTGGCCGGGCTTTGCAATGTCTTCCGGCTTGGTCTTGGGATCAATAGCAGCCAGGATTGTGACAGCGCGGTCGTGGGCCGAGATTCCGGTGGTAACACCTTTTTTTGCCTCTATTGATACGGTGAACGCCGTGCCGAAGGAAGAAGTATTGGTATCGGTCATCATGGGTAGTTTAAGGTCCCCGACTCTCTGTGGAGTGAGGGATAGGCAAATAAGCCCTCTCCCATACTTTGCCATAAAATTGATGGCTTCTGGAGTGACCTTCTCGGCAGCCATGCAAAGGTCTCCCTCATTTTCGCGGTCCTCATCATCCACCAGGATGACCATCCGGCCCTTTGCTATATCCTCAAGCGCTTCTTCTATAGTGTTGACTTTGCTTTTCTCCACTGATAAACCTCCATATCATGCGCCATATATGCGGTAAGCATATAGTATAACAGAAAGAGAATTTGTCTTTCCATACGGGAGAAGATACAGGCAAAGCCGTATTTCTTTAAGAGCACCTGGGTTATCAACGCGGATTAGCGTGAAAAAAATATGTATGCTATAATTTCGTAAAAAATCCGGGGTGATTTATGAAGATCGATGTTCTCGGTTGTTCAGGCGCTGAGTTTCCGGGGCATAATCCGGCAGGTTTCCTGCTGGATCACAAAATACTATTCGATGCCGGGACCCTCACCCATGTGCTGGACAGGAAGGCACAGTCAAAGATCACGTATATTTTTATCACCCATGCACACCTCGATCACATTAGGGACATATCTTTTCTTGCAGATAATATCATAGTGGAGAAGAGAAAACAGAGGGTGAACATCATAAGCATCCCCAGTGTTATAAGGACTATTAGAGCGCACCTTCTCAACAACTCGTTGTGGCCGGATTTTTCCATGATCCCCGATTATGAGAATGCTGTTTTGCGTTACAATACGCTAAAGGAGGGAAGGCCGTTAAAAGCGGGCGACTATAGTATAAGTGCATATAAAGTGAATCATTCTGTACCGGCAGTCGGATACCTTGCGGAAGACAGAAACCACAGGAGATTTTTTTATACAGGTGATACCGGGCCTACTGACCGGACATGGGAAAAAATAGGGGACAGGAAGCTTGACTGTCTGATTATCGAAGTATCATTTCCCAACAGGATGAGCGATATGGCGGCACTTACCGGGCATCTTACCAGCAGGCTGCTCAAAGCGGAGATCAGGAAGATAAAACAGATGCCTGACAGAATATATATAACACATCCAAAACCCCAGCACCTGAAGGTCATCAGGACTGAACTTGCAAAACTAAGAATGAAGAACCTCACACTGTTGAAAGAGGGGGACGTAATAACCGTTTAAAGAAAAACAGGTAAAGGTAGAGGTAGAGAAAACTGACTCGCTGCAAAAAAGCTGTCTTTACCTTTGCCTATACCTATACCTGTTTGTAATGTTACACAAACCCCGACTGCTTCAGGGCTGAAAGAAGCGAGGAGCCGCTGTCCGGCCGGACAAATTTCTCTACATATTTTGCAAGAATATCCGGCTCCAGATTGACCGTATTCCCTGATGCTTTAAATCCCAGAGTCGTTAACTTTGCAGTGTGGGGTATGATTACCACGACGAAGGCATCCTTAAATACATCAACGACAGTCAGGCTTATGCCGTCCACGGCAACCGAGCCTTTTTCGACCAGATATTTTGAGATCTCCTCCGGGGCTTCTATCTCTATTCTTACTGCATTACCCGAGATGGTCTTTGAGCGTATTTTGCCGGTACCGCCAATATGGCCGGTAACGAAGTGCCCGCCCATTTTCGAACTCGGCTTTAACGAGGGTTCCAGGTTTACACGTTCACCTTTTCTCAGGCTTTCAAGGTTGGTGCTCTTTAACGTTTCATAGGAAACATCAAAAGAAAGAATGTTGTTATCGATGGAAGTGACGGTCAGGCATATACCGTTGACCGAAATACTATCGCCGATGGCGGCATCAGTGACGATCTCCCCGGCCTTTACCGAAAGTCTTGCGCTCCCGGCCTTTTTTTCCAGGGCCGAAATCTCACCCAGTTCCATGATCAATCCTGTAAACATATCTCACCAAAAGGTCATAGGTTATAGGTGATGGGTAATAGGAAAAGATTCAACAAAACCAATAACCCATGACCAATGACCTATAACCCGTCTTCATTTTACTATTTTCCCCATTCTATCGAACCTCGGGAAGTTTTTTGTACTGTCCCATGACCAGTAGATAATCATTGCTTTGCCTTTGACCAGCTTGAGATCAACATAGCCCCAGTACCTGCTGTCGTAGCTCTGGTCCCTGTTGTCACCCATAACGAAAAGCTTGCCGACGGGCACAAGATAAGGGCCGAAATTGTCTCTTGGTTCCATGCTGTTTATGGAATCGTCCGTATGCTGAACGTATGGTTCACTTAGAGGTTTCCCGTTAACAAAAAGCACTTTGTTCCTTTCCTGTACGATATCGCCTCCGACGCCGATGACCCTTTTGATGAAGTCCTTGCTTAAATCTTCAGGGTATTTAAAAACAATAATATCGCCTCTATTGGGTTGTTCAATAGCCAGGATCTTTTTATCGCTAAAAGGAATCTGTGTTCCGTATAAAAATTTGTTCACAAGGATATGATCACCTATGAGCAGCGTCGGAATCATGGACCCTGACGGAATTTTGAACGCCTGCACGATATATGTTCTTATAATAAGCGCAAAGATCAGCGCGGTGCCGATAGCTTTTGCATATTCCCAAACTTTATTCTGTCCTCTTTCCAAAATCGTTGCCTCCCCTATCTTAATTTGTTCATATGGGCTTTTTGCGAAACCGTCATTCTTTCACTTTCAAGACAGTCAAAAAGGCTTCCTGCGGGATTTCGACCTTTCCGATCTGCTTCATTTTCTTTTTGCCCTCTTTCTGCTTTTCGAGCAGCTTTCTTTTTCTTGATATGTCACCGCCATAGCATTTGGCAAGGACATTTTTTCTCATTGCCTTGACACTTTCACGCGCGATTATTTTTCCGCCGATGGCAGCCTGTATGGCGATTTCAAACATCTGTCGCGGAATGACCTCTCGCAGCTTTTCCACAATTTGCCTGCCCCTATAATAAGATTTATCGCTGTGTACAATCAAGGAAAGGGCATCCACCGGCTCTCCGTTAAGCAGCACATCGAGCTTTACAAGTTTGGACAGACGGTAGCCTATGAATTCGTAGTCCATGGATGCGTAACCGCGCGAAACAGACTTGAGGCGATCATAAAAATCCCACAGGATCTCATTGAGCGGTATCTCGTAAGTCACCATTATACGGTCCTTACTGATAAAAGTGAATTCCGTCTGCGTGCCGCGTTTTTCCTGGCAGAGTTCGAGTATCTGGCCTATGTATTCCTGCGGAACAAAGACCGATACTTTTACATACGGTTCCTCTATCTTTTCAAAAGAGTCCGGCAGACTGCTCGGGTTGTCAATAAAAAATTCGTTGCCATTAGTACCTGTTACTCTATAGATAACTGTGGGGGCTGTGGTTATCAGCGAAAGCTCAAACTCTCTTTCGAGCCTTTCCTTTATTATCTCCATATGCAGGAGACCCAGAAAGCCGCACCGGAAGCCGAAACCCAGCGCCAAAGAGGTCTCCGGCTCAAAGCTGAAAGAGGAATCGTTCATGCGAAGCTTTTCAAGTGCGTCTTTCAACTCCGCATACTGGATATTTTCGACCGGATAGAGTCCCGAAAATACCATGGGCTTGATTTCTTTATACCCAGGCAGAGGGGTTTCGGCGGGACGGGCCGCATCGGTAATGGTATCTCCTATCTTCGTGTCCCCGACCGTCTTGATGCCGGCAATAATATAACCTACATCACCTGCAGTAAGCTGGGACACAGTCTCCATTTTAGGTCGAAAAACTCCGACCTTGTCAATCTCATATTCCTTGCCCGCAGCCATTAATCTCATCTTCATGCCGGGTCGCACTGTCCCGTCGAAGACCCTGACAAGGACGATTGCCCCCTGATAGTTGTCAAACCAGGAGTCGAAGATAAGGGCCTTTAATGGCGCTTCCCCACTGCCTTTCGGCGGAGGCACCTTCCTGACAATGGCCTCCAGTATCTCTTTCGTGCCGATGCCTTCCTTTGCGCTTGCAAGGATCGCCTCGGAGCAATCTATTCCTATTGCATTCTCTATCTGTTCCCTGACTTTCTCAGGTTCAGCACCCGGCAGGTCTATTTTGTTGATCACAGGAATGATTTCATGATTGTGGTCGAGTGCGAGATAGGTATTGGCAAGGGTTTGCGCCTCAACGCCCTGGGTGGCGTCAACAATCAAGAGGCTTCCCTCGCAGGAGGCGAGGCTCCTGGATACCTCATATGAAAAATCAACATGTCCGGGGGTATCGATAAGATTCAGTACATACTCGTTGCCATCATCAGCCGTATAGCCGAGCCTTACTGCATGCGCCTTGATCGTAATACCCCGCTCCCGCTCAAGGTCCATTGAATCGAGCACCTGCTCCATCATGTCCCTGGAGCTTACGGCTCCCGTATACTCGAGGAGCCTGTCGGCAAGAGTGGATTTTCCGTGGTCAATATGTGCAATTATAGTAAAATTACGGATGTTTTTTGGCATGGCACTTTATAAATAATTTTGAACTTTGAATCAATTAATAAAGATTTTTTTCCAGAATTCAACATTCAAAATTTAACATTCAGCATTGCTTTAAAATGAGATGAGCAGCACCGATAAGTCCGGCGTCATCTCCCAGCGTGGAAGCAATAATCTGCACCTTACCGTAAAGTTCCTTTAAAGCCCTTTTTGAAGCCTCTTTTATCGCGGATTCTATATAAATATTCCAGGCGCCCATGAGACCGCCGGTAAGGATAATTGCATCAGGGCTCATGATGTTAATGATATTGGCAATGCCGAGGCCGAGGCTTTTGCCGGCCTCCCGTAAAACATTTCTTGCAAGCGGATCGCCTTCAAGCGCGGCATCATAAATATCTTTGGCCTCAACTTTGTAGAAATTACCGTTATTGAAATCTTTGAGAATACTGTTGCTCCCCTTTTCAAGCTCGGCAATGGTGCTGCTGATAATAGCGGTTGCTGAGGCATAAAGTTCAAGGCAACCCACATTACCGCAGGGGCATTGAGGGCCGTCTGCATTGATGGTCATATGGCCGATTTCAGCAGCAACAGGCAGCAGCTTGTCATGGAAAACTATTCCAGTGCCGATTCCGGTGCCGAGGGTGAACATAACAAAGTTTTTGACATTTTTCCCGGCCCCCGAAGATTTTTCACCATAAGCGGCGGCATTGGCATCGTTTACGACAACAACGCGTGTTTTGTAACGGTCAGCTATTTGAGATTTCAGGTTTACTCCGTCTAATTTAGGAATATTGGGCGACCGGATGACAACACCATTATCACTGTCGATCAGCCCTGCGACCGCAATGCCTATACCGGCAACTTCCCCGGCCTTGCCGGAATAAGCTGAATCCAGTAACGTGAAAAGTACCTGCAAAGGGTCTGTACCGGTAGACACCTTTGATCTTCTTACCACTTTGCCCTCGGAATCTATCAGGGCTTCCCTGATATTAGTACCGCCCAGATCAACCCCTATGATATATTTATGATTTGCCATTGTCCTCTCTTGTATAAATATTTGAAATTGATCTTCCCCTGGGCAAGACCGTTTAACGACACTGATACGCCGACCAGCCGACAAGCCGGTAAGCATAAGGGTTATACCTATGTGGAACGCTAATGTAAAATCACTCTGCTTATCTTACCATATTCAACTGCTTTCAGCAATTTAAACAAAGACAGGCGATAGGCAAAACGCAAATACCTTTTATATTTTTTCTTTATTTTTTTTGACGTTCCTATAGCCCATAACCTATTACCTATGACCCATAGTCTTTTTTAATGATATAATCATGGATGAATCTTTACCTGATCGACGGAAACTCCTATTTCCACAGGGCTTTCCATGCCATAAAAGCGCTCACAAACTCAAAAGGCGCTCCCACAAACGCTATTTACGGTTTCACAACCATGATACTGAAGATACTCCGGGAGAAAAAACCGGATGCGCTGGCAATAGTCTTTGATTCCCCGGTGCCGACCCAACGGCACCGGCTCTATGAGCAATATAAAGCTCATCGGCCCGAAACTCCCGGCGAACTTATCATTCAAATTCCCCGGATCAAGGAGATCATCAAGGCCTTCAATATCCCTGTTTTCGAAATGCCGGGCTACGAGGCGGACGACGTGATCTGCACACTTGCAAGGAAAGCCGCTTCACAGCATTCCTGCGTGTTCATTGTCAGCGGTGATAAAGATATGATGCAGGCGGTTGATAGTTTCATCAAAATTTACGATCCTATGAAGGACGTAATTATTGACAAGGAATATATAACCAGACGTTTCGAAATGGCTCCGCAAAACATTGCCGAAATTATGGCACTCACCGGGGATGCTGTAGATAATATACCTGGAGTAAAGGGCATAGGAGAGAAAACCGCAAAAGGACTCCTCCTGAAGTCGGGGGGGCTGGACCACCTTCTGGAACATCCCGAAAAGATCGACAACGTACGTCTGAGAAAGCTTATTATTGAAAACATCGGGGATATACGACTGAGCAAAGAACTTGTAACCATAGATATGGACCTGCCGGTTGAGGCGCATCTGCAGGACTCATGATCAAAGAGCCTGACTGGACAGCGCTTCTGCACCTGTTTACGGAATTTGAATTCAGAAGCCTTCTAAGACTCATCCCCTCCAAGGGCTATGCGCCTCGCGGAGAATATTTCACAATCACGAACCGTAAACATCTTCAGGAATTCCTCGGGCTTACCACATGAAACAATGTCTGCTCTTCGGGGACAATGTGAATGATCCACAGCGCGAAGTTCCCGCGTCAATCAATACCGGCATTATTTCGGAATTATCGTTCGATATAGAGGCGACAGGGAGAGATCCCCTTAGTGATGCAATTGTGGGGATAGCCCTTTGCAAGGAGAAGGGAAAATCATATTATGTTCCGGTCAGGCATGCCGGAGCATGTAATATTCAGGATGCCCTGTCCATTTTAATGCCGGTACTGGAAGACCCTGCGGTAGCAAAAGTAGGGCATAATCTGAAATGCGACATGCTCATGCTCAGGCAGGAAGGAATTCACGTGAAGGGAATTCTCTTCGATACCATGGTGGCATCCTACCTGTTGAACCCGATTAAGCCCGACCACAGTCTTCAGGATACGGCACTTGAGCACCTCGCGCATAAGAAACGCCCCTTTACAGAAGTCCTGGGTAAACGGGCATCGTTTGCAGAGGTCCCTGTTGAAGAGGCTGCGCAGTATGCTGCGGAAGATGCCGAACTGGCAATGGAGCTGAAAGATATTCTCTTCGACAAGCTGAAAAGTAATGGACTCGAACGTATCTACTTTGAAATCGAAATGCCGCTTATCTATATATTGACTGATATGGAAGAGGCCGGAATCAAAATCAATAGAGCGCTGACCGAGGGATTATCAAGGGAACTCGACCTCGAGCTGGAAAAGCTGCAGTCAAAAATATATAATCTGGCAGGAGGCGCCTTTAACATAAACTCTCCTCGTCAGCTCGGAAAGGTGCTTTTCGAGGACCTGGGGCTGAAGCCGATGAAAAAAACTAAAACCGGTTTTTCTACAAATGTGGAGGTCCTCGAGGAACTCTCAAAGAGCCACGAACTCCCGCGGGAAATCCTTGATTACCGGTCTTTTTATAAGCTAAAAACAACCTATACTGATGCGTTGCCCAGACTTATCAATGCAAGGACCGGCCGCATCCATACCTCTTTTAATCAGACCGTCACTTCAACCGGAAGGCTCAGCAGCAGCGATCCCAACCTTCAGAATATTCCCATTCGCGGTGAGTGGGGGACTAAAATCAGGGAGATTTTTATTGCTGATGAAGGTCATATCCTTGTTTCAGCAGACTATTCCCAGATTGAATTGAGGGTGCTGGCCCATATGAGTGGAGATGAAAGTCTTATTGATGCTTTTAAAAACAGCATTGATATCCATACCACGACTGCCTCGGAGATCTTCGGGACATCGCTCGATGCAGTGACTTCCGAAATGAGGAGAGCGGCAAAAGTTGTGAATTTCGGTATCGTGTATGGGATGAGTGCCTACGGGTTATCCGAGGCCCTTTCTATTACCCCCAAAGAGGCAGCCGCGTACATAGAAAACTATTTTAATAAGCATGCCGGAGTAAAACGCTCTATGGAACGTACTATTCAGGCAGCCCGGCAAGCCGGATACGTTACTACACTTATGGGGAGAATAAGACCACTGCCCGAAATCAACAGCAGCAATGCCTCGATCAGGCAGCAGGCAGAGAGGCTTGCCATCAACACCCCCATTCAGGGCACAGCCGCTGATTTGATTAAAATAGCTATGGTGCGTGTTTCAAAGGCGCTGCAGGCGAGAAATCTTTCAGCGAGAATGCTCCTGCAGATCCATGACGAGCTTCTTTTTGAAGTACCGGAAAATGAGACCAATGAAACCCTGGAGTTAATTACCATGGAAATGGAGACAGCCCTCCGTCTTTCTGTCCCCCTGAAAGTCGATATTGGATGGGGGAAGAACTGGGCTGAAGCCCACCACTGAAAATTACGTTTGATCGGTCTATTTCCCTGCTATTTTTTCCCTTGACAAATAAGCATCTTCCTGTTATCGTGTATACCAGTCTTGAAATTATAAAATTAGTTTACTGGGAGAAAGGGGGGGGCAGGGTTATGACGAAAGCAGATCTTATAGACAAAATTGCATCGGGCGCGGATCTCTCGAAGACTGATGCCGGGAAGGCACTGGATGCAACTATTGATGCAGTTAAATTAGCTCTCAAAAAGGGGCACAAGGTCACACTTGTCGGTTTCGGAACATTTTCAGTTTCAAAAAGGAAAGCCAGAAAGGGCCGCAATCCAAGGACAGGCGCAGAAATTAAGATTCCAGCAGCAAAGGTCCCAAAATTTACTGCAGGCAAGACACTAAAAGACGCTGTGAAGTAGAAATTACCGGAAGTTATAATTATAAATAGTTGTATCATCAACAACTGTCAGAGATAAGGGGTGCGGAGATTACTCTCCCACCTCTTTTTTGTTGCGTAAACAAAATGAAAACAGTAGAGGTAGAGAAAAAGCCTGATAAAGGCTGTATTAGTTTTTGCTCTACCTCTCTACCTATACCTATACCTTTACCTGCTGTTATACTTTAGGCACACATGGACCGTAAGGAAACAATTCTCGCCGCAATAGATCTGGGCACTGATACAGAGAAAGTCCTCTCTTATTCATTATGGCTGTCGCAAGCTCTTGCGGATGGCGGCAGGGACATCACAATCCTCAATGTCATGGATTATGCCCTTACTCCCCCCGCGTACCTTCTGCCCTATATGGAAAAAGAAGAGGAGGCAAGCGGTGTGGAACTTAAGCAATGGTGTGACCGCCTGAAACAATACGGTGCGACCGCATCTGTCAGGCTTGCAGTCGGCATGCTTGTCGATACATTCAGCAAAACAATACACAGTGTTCCTGTTGCCGCCATGGTACTCGGGCATAAATCTCACGTAATAAGGACCAGCAGTTCAGAGCGGCTCATAAAATCGCTTAACGTTCCGATGCTGGTTGTAAGGGGCAGGAAGTCGGACAGCGTCGTATTGGGGTCAGTCGGCATAAAAAATATTTTGTGCGCAGTGGATTTTTCCGTTCATTCAAACAAGGCGTTTGAGTTTGCGCAGGCTATATCCGGGAAGAATTCATCAGGCCTGCTGATTGCCCATATCCTTTCCAGCCTCAAACTCGAAAAGAGCTTTGCCAATCTCAGGAATTTAAGCGAAGAGGATAAAAAAAACTATCGGGACTATGCAATTCAGGAGGCTGAGAAAGCGATATCCTCTACCGTAAATGTGGGAGACATAGCGGAGCGTATCATTAAAATAGGCGTCACCTATAAAGCCATCAATGAGATAGCAGCGGAGAGAGACTCTGATCTGATTGTTATCGGGACACAGGGAGTGTCCTGCACAGAGGGAGTCCTGCTCGGAAGCATAGCTGAAGCCCTAATCAAATCTTCACCTTGTCCGGTAATGCTTATTCGCTGATGATACAGGCGGTTCTGTTCCTTATCGGCAGCCTTTTTATAATCTTGCTCAGCGCTGAGTTTTTTACCAATGGTGTTGAATCATTCGGCAGGCGGCTCTCATTATCGCAGGCTGTTGTCGGAAGCATTTTGGCTGCCATAGGCACTGCTTTGCCCGAGACCATCCTCCCCCTCGTTGCCATCCTGCTGCACGGCGGTAATACTGCAAGGAACATTGGGGTCGGGGCAATCCTTGGCGCTCCATTCATGCTTTCGACGCTCGCCTTTTTTGTTGTAGGTGTAACAGTAGTAATCGGCACGCTAAGAAAAAAGAGAAAATTCGTGCTTTATGTCGATACCGGTTCTGTCAGACGCGATCTTATCTTTTTCATTGTCATGTACAGCTCGGCTATTTTTTTGCCATTTATTGTTCCATACAGTCACCTCCTGATTGCAGGCTTGCTTGTAATCTGTTATGTCCTGTACGTTTACTCGACATTTAAGGCCGAAAGTGCCGATATCCTCCATGCCGATCAATTGCATTTTGAGAAGCTGTTTTCCGATTTCAGGAGACTTACAGGTATGCAACTGCGATCTGCCCGGGCAGAGCCATACAAAACCACTTCGTTGATACTTATTTGCTTTCAGATAACCGCTTCGCTTGGCCTGATGGTGGGAGGCGCACACATATTTGTCGGAGGTCTCGAAAAACTTTCAGTCTCGTGGGGCATGACTCCCTTGCTGTTTGCCCTGCTGGTAGCGCCTATTGCCACGGAGTTGCCCGAGAAATTTAATAGCGTGACATGGACGCTGAAAGGCAGAGACACGCTTGCCATGGGAAACATAACCGGCGCGATGGTTTTTCAGGCAACATTTCCGGTCTCGGTAGGATTACTGTTTACGGAATGGCATATCTCAGGACTGGCCCTTCTGTCGGCAGTCCTGGCGCTGCTTTCCGCGTTGATTGTTCTGGCAAATATACAGTTCGGCAAGAAAATCTCACCTGCGGTAATGCTTTTTGGCGGCGTAATTTATTGCGTCTTTGCGCTTGCCGTAATATTAAAGTGAGACATAGATTAAAAGAAAATTCATCAGCATCGACCTGCAAATGCAGAGGGGGAGGTAAAAAAACCTTCCCCCTCCATAATCCTATCGCTGCATTCTTACATATAACCGATCCTTACGGTTCCTTGTCCGCTAACCTTCAGCGTCCTTGGCTTGAAAATTATGTTGGGCCCTGTGCTTATCCCCAGGCTCGGCACCGAGTCGCTCGGGAAATTGATTATCATTGAGCCGGGCGCCCAATTCGGATACTTCGCCTTCAGTTGATCAATCGGCCCTGCATCCAATGCCCTCATGAGACAGGATGCGACACACTGCGGCCTTAATCCGGCGCTGATCCTGTCAATACACAGGGTGCATTTCGTCATCTTGGGCCTAGCCGGGTCTGCCTGTGTATATGACCTGAAGTTCGGATCATAAAACTGAGGCGCACCCCACGGACAAGCGTCCTGACACTTACCGCAGGATATGCAGTTTGTATTATCGACAAGCACTGCACCGTAAGTAGGTTCCTTGTAGATTATCTGCATGGGGCATACTTGTATACACGCCGGTGTGGTGCAGTGGTTGCACCCGATGGAAGTGCTCAGAAGGTCAACGGCAGGGGGGTTGGTGCCATATTCCGTCCTGGTAACCCTTCTCCAGGATTCCTTCATGAAGTATGGCGCGGAAACCGCGTAGTTCTGCACTCCGTCGCTGCCGGAAAGGTCCTGATATTCCGAAGGGTTTGAATATTGGCCTGTTGTAAGCCAGTTCAGGTCTACAGTGAGGTTAACATCTCCCCTTAAGTCGTCATTCCATGACTTGCACGCAGTTGTGCATGCCTTGCAGCTTACACATCTACTCTGATCATAATAAAACGCCCATTGGCTCATATATCTATCCTCCTATTCCTTATTTGTCGGGATGGGTCAAACTGACCTCTACAAAATTACCGTGGAAGCTATTGTCAAAGGTAACAACAGGCTCCTTTGGTCCGATATCCCTGTCAGGCTGCAGGTTGTTGGGCGCTCCTCCCACATCAACAGGCACTACATTCATCTCAGGCACTCCGTCTCCGTTCTGATCAAACCATGCCTGGTATGTCTCGGTATCGCTCGGCCGGTACCATTCTCCGTCAGCAATATGGAGTATTCCCTGTGAGACCCTGTTGGTCACGGTTACCTTCACTTTGTTGCATCCCCAGTCATTGTACACATACACAGTGTCACCGTCGCTTATTCCCCTTGCAGCAGCATCCGTAATGTTCATTGTCGCAACTGCGGGATAGTCTGCCTTTAACACCGCTACATTGTCATACACCGAATGAGCCCGCCTCCTGTGATGGGCCTGCGAATGCTGGAGGGTATATGTGACCCTCTGTCCGTTCTTGACTTTGAAACCCTGATAGCTTCCCAGGAACGCGCCTGTGACAGGGTCAAAGCCTTCAACAGGCGGCGCATACATAGCCTTTGGTGGAAATGCGCTCCGGTAGTATCCTCCGTCAGCATGCTGATAGGCAGAACCAAGGGCCTGGTCTCTGTTGAAATAAAAGGGAGAAAAGAAGTTTAACTTGCCTGTATCAGTTGGGAATTTGCCGGGGGTTAATGCTGCTATCGCCCCATAAGCAGAGACCACGGAAGGAGGCAACGGTAACTGGAATATCCCCTGCTGGCTGAATGTCGCAAAACTCGGCAATGTAGCGCCGGGGTTAATCTGCAGGAGTTGCGCATTGATTGTCGCCCCTGCCCATTGTTCCGCCATTAATTGCTTGGCGGTTTCGGTCCCCTGCGGCCCGTATATACCGTACTTAATGCCAAGCCTGTTAAGGATTTCAGCAGAAATCACAGCCGAGTCCATAGTTTGATACATGGCCGGTATTACTTTGTTGCTGAAATAATAAACAGCATTTTTGGTCTGGAACGAATCATATTCGTGGTGGCATGTCTGGGGCAGGATTATGTCGCAAGGCGCCATAGACGGTGTTATGAAATGGTCCGTAAAGTACATGAATTTCACCTGCTGCAACGACAGCATGAGTTTGCTCATAGGGCCGGCCCCCTGATTAAACCTATTGCTATTGCCGGTGCTTGCTATCATTTCTATTCTCAGTCTGCCGTCATGACCAGCCGCGTCATTACGCACTGTCTGGTATGCGCCCAGGTCAATATTGTTGAGCGCCAGGGCATCTGCCCTGAGCTGCGCATAGCTCCTGTTGTCTGTGCCCTGCGTGATTACCTTGGCCGTGGCATAACACGAACAACTAATAGTGCCGTATGTAGTGGCTGTGGTGGTAGGATTTTTTGTTGCTCCCAGATTGACCGGCGTAGGATCGTTCAGACTCGAATATCCGGGACCTCCGCCTATCTTGTTTGACTGTCCAGTCATGGCTGCAAGGGCAATCGCCATCATTACCATGTAATAGCCACTGACCGACCTGGCGCCTCCCCCGTATATCCCATATATCCAGGAAGGTTTTGTCGTAGCATAAGCAATGGCAAGGTTCTCTATGGTCGCCGACGGAACACCCGAAATCTGCGATGCCCACGCCAAAACCCCTGAGTAACCTCCATGCGCTGTCATCAGGCTGTTGAGATACTCAACAAAGGACATCCCCGTAGGGGTCGTAAAGGTTTGTCCCGCATAGGCCGCCCCGGTGATTGGGTTTTTCATGGTCGATTGACTTACTACGGTATCGCCGGGATAAAATCCGAAGCAGTACTGCTGTATAAAATTCTGGTCATGCAGTCCCTTCTGGTAGATCACATTCGCCATGGCCGCAAAAACTGCACCGTCCGTGCCGATCCTGGGGTTTATGTATGAAGGCACGTTATATTGCGGGTAGCCTGTGGCAAGAGTTACAGATGCATCCTGAAAGATCGGATCCATGCTCACAATAGGAATGCCCGCTTCTTTTGCCTTGAGCATATACCAGTTGCTCGGGAACTGATGGGTGTACGAAACAGCAACATTGCCTCCGACGTTGAGGATAAACTTCGAGTTAAGCATGTCCGCAAGGTAGTTCGAGTTCGTACTCGAACCGATTAAACCATATTTCGCTTCTGCCATATTATCAGTTGACGGAGAGCCTGCAAAAGAAACGGCAGTACCGAAATAATTAAACAAGCTTCCTACCGCAGGAATATATCCCAACGCGGCCTTCCGCGCTATTACCGTTTGATAGGCTGCTGCAATCGTGTCATATGCCTCTTCCCAGGTTATACTAACAAATCCTTTCAAGTTACCCCTCGCGATGGTCTGTTTCATAGGGGTTTTCAACCTGTCAGGCTGATATGTCCTTTTTACCTGCGCGAAACCTCTTGCACAAGGCCTGAATTCCGGCTGGTTGATATTCTCAGCCGAAGCATCCGCGGCAGGCCCCATCGGGACATCGCCCATGCCGCTTGTAATCTTCTTCATGACCCCGTTTTTTACCCACACTTTGAACATGCACCTGCCGCCGCAGTTATACGGATGGCTGATCATTACGGTAGTCAGCGCAGGGTCAATGGTAAGGTTGTTCGCCGGCGACGCAACAGCAGCTCCCACAGGAGCGCTGGTCGAGTATGAGGACTGGCTTGCTCCCCCTCCGCAGCCGTAAATTGCAGCTGTTGCGCTGAATGCGCCGAGTCCTTTAAGAAAACCTCTCCTTGTTACAGTCGTCTTCTCACTAAGGGCTTCTTTCAAATCTTTTAAAACTTCCATACTGTCCTCCTTATTCATTAGTCTGTAAAATTTTTCTGACAGTACTATCAACCTTTCTCAACTGTTGCACACTCCCTCAGTTTTCACCTCCCGTTTCCTATCGCACACTGTGCGAACTGAATTGTGTAGGCGTATGCACTGTTTTATGACATGTGAAGCACCCTGTATCCTGTACCGGGAAATGACAGTTTTGACAATGTATGTTCACTGCCTGCCCTAATCCGCCCCAGCCGGAACGATGACTCGATGGCTGTGTGTTGTTGTGGCAATCTACACAACTGTCCTCCTGATGACATACCAGACATTTGTCCCTGTTCCACCTGCTCTCCAGTCCATGCCCTATGCGTGCCCACGATGGCGTGTGGCTCCGCGGCGCCACTTCCTGGTGACATTTTATGCAGTCCACCCTGTTCTTATGACACCCAAGGCATGAGTTCTCATCATATTTGCTTTCCTCGCCATGCGCCCTTATCCATGTGCTGTCATGTGTCGCCGGCTTTATGCTTTCCCATGTGCTCTCAGGTGTCGCTGCTGTGCCGGGCGTCGCGCCCTTTTCTGCATTCACTGCCCCGCCTGTCCCGTAAGGTGTCGCCGCCGGCGTTGTGCCTTCCTGAGCATACACTGCTGCCGCGCTTAACCCTATGACGATCAATGCAGTCACTAATAAAGCCCTGTATCTTTTCATCACTTATCCTCCTCTATCTTTTTTAATTAATTAATATACGAGGTTCAACCATGTCTCTACTTTGTAGTTGTCTTTTATGTTGTCCGCCGCAAATACGCTGGCGTTCTCCAGGCTCAAATCCGTAGACACGCTTACGTGCTTGCTCACCACCCAAAGGCCGCCTATATAAACAACCCTCGCATTCTCTTCCATGCGATTGCTCTGCGCATCGTACGTGTACTTGTTATAGCTCGTGCCTGCCCACAGGTCCAACCCCTTCATTATTCTCTGACTTATTCTGCCGCTTATCTGCGTCTTGCCGTCGTTACCTGTTGAAGCAGAGCCGGGGCCCAGGTTCACGCTGTCCGCTGTGTCTTCGCTTACCACCCACCTTTCCACTGTAAGCGATATGTATGTGTCTTTGTCCGGCAACCCTATTAAATCTACGTTGCCATAGTATCTTGTGTAACTCCTGTTGTCATAATCAATTTCCCCCCCTGCATCCTTTGCCTCTGCTCCCACTGATACCATCACGTTGCGCCCTATCCCCTGCCCTACCTCTACGTTGTAATCGTTGAATTTGCCATACGGCAACAGTGTCACCGACAACGGGTTCACCGGATAGGAATTGTTCAAATC
The DNA here is from genome assembly GCA_963830245.1 of Nitrospirota bacterium. Classification (GTDB taxonomy): domain Bacteria; phylum Nitrospirota; class Thermodesulfovibrionia; order Thermodesulfovibrionales; family Dissulfurispiraceae; genus JADFXI01. Next base: position 25,475 of record CAWHNC010000097.1, on the reverse strand, counting down.
TATCTCGTTATACACTCCCTTGTACTTCAGTCTTACATAGGTCTTTGTACTCTCTATCCGGTACTGCAACCCGGCTTCAAGTGCGTTCTTGGAGTTCAGATCTGTGTATATGCCGTAAAGATGCATCCCTCTTATTACATCTTTATCAAGTCTTACGTTATACAGATCGTCATGCGTGCCTCCTATACTCAATGCCGTATATTCCGCTGCTATCTTGGTCCCGGTCAGCGGCGTTACTTCTACCCCGCCCCCATATACGGTGTCTCCCTGCCCGCCGTAATAGAAGCTTACAGGCTCCCCACCAAACGCATATGCCCTCACTTTATCTGTGCCTACGCTGAAATCCGCTCCGTCTATCTGTAATGTGTTTATGTGGCTCGAATAAAGACGCCCGGCTGTCAGCTTTGTCCCTTGTATTACATTGTCAAAGGTGATGTTGCCCTGATACAACCTCGATGCACTTTTATTGTGGCTTATCTCGGCATCAAGTATGTCATCGTAAAAATGATAGCCGCTGTGGTCGCTGTTCCTGTCAAGGTCACTCGCTGTCCTCCAAAATACTGTGCCGTATACTTTCCCGCTCCCCAGCTTGAAACCCTCTACATCCGCCCTTAAATACTGGTAAAAGTCGCTGTCGCTTCCGGAAGTGTTTGTCCTCAGTACGTACCTCGAGGTCAGCCCTACGTTCATTACTGCGTCATCCGTAAGTTTGATGCCGTTTACCATGTCCGAAAATCCGCCCGGCGTAAAATGCTGCGACCATGTGTCCGGCGTCCTGTAGTCAGCATCACCCTCCGATGCTTTGCCCTCCCCTGTCCATGCCGTAAGGATTAAAAGTGCCAGTGCTGCAGCCAATAAGAGCTTTACCCTCTCCACTGATCTCATGACATATCCTCCTTTAATAAAGGTTGTAAATACAATAAAGACAAACCGTTGAATAACGCAACAAAAAAATGATAATCAATCATGTCAACTTTATTCCTAACAACCTATGTTGCTAATCGGAGGAAGTCTGATATTACTATAAGAAATGTGCCGATTCCATCGTAGTTAATTTTCTTACAAGCGGACAAATACCGGCGTAGTGAAATTTTGCAGCTATTTCGCAGACCCGTTTATTAGAAACATAAAGGACCAGTTTCACAGACCTGAACTTGCGTTAGCTGCAACAGAAAGAAACATTTCGGGAAAGATTCGTTAAAGATTATGGGGAGTCATTTCACCAGGATTTTGTGGCCTTCAAACTCAACTACCTGACCATTTCTTATCTTGCACCGCTTTCGAAGCTCTACCGCTCCATCAACCTTGACCAATCCTTCAGCGATTACTGCTTTTGCCATACCTCCGCTGACGCACAGCCCCATGATTTTCAGAAGATGATTGAGTTCGATATACTCACTACTTCTTAATATGAATTCTTTCATACAGCATCCTTAAGATTATTGAAGTTCTCCAGCAAGGAAAAGGGGACAGGCTACCTGGTTCTAACTCGCTCACTAATGAATTTTTGAAGACTGTCGCTGTCTTCAATCGGCTCATAGCACACATTCCCTGCGCAAGGTATAACGCGGTTATGGTCTTCTTTGTAGACGATACTCATGTATGGGGCAAACGAAGAGAGGGCTGCAGCACCGAGACTGCTCTCCGGAAGGGCTTCCACTGTTAGTTGTACCGTATGGAAATACGCATCGAGCCCGCAAAAGTAATAACCTGCATGGATGCTTAACTCGCTCACCTTAGTAGAAAATGCCTCAAGGGCAATCCCGGCATACCGGCGATACAGGGGGTTGCCGGTTATGTGAAAGAGTTTAAGCAGTTGCATGATTCCCGCAGCATTGGCTGATGGGTGAGGGATGTCCTCTATCCCCTTCAGCCTTAGACCGAGCACCGCAGTTTCGGAGTCGAAAAATCCACCTTCGGCCTTGTCCCAGAACCTCTCCAGACACTGCTCCATAAGTTCATCTGCTCTGCCAAGATATTCCCCGTTGCCGGTAACCTCATACGCAGCAACCAGCGCCTCGATCAAATATATGTAATCATCCGGCAGCGCTTTTATCCCATCTGAATGGAACAGTTCTTTCCCCATGGATCGGAGCTGCAGTATTCTATCAAGGCTTTTCAGCGCAAAATCTTTAACCTCACGTTCTTTAAGCGCACGGTATGCTTTAAAATACGATGTGATGAGCATACCATTCAAAGAAGTATAAAGCGTGGTATCTATAAAGGGTTCCTCTCTGGTTTGGCGCGCCTGAAGAAGCTTTTTTTTGCCCTCACCGACCAGCCTGTCGACGCGTTCCTGGTCCATCTTTAAAGTACGGGCAATGTCGGCGGTTTCCATGGCAATAAAAAGGACATGCTTGGATTTATCGTGGTGCATACTGCCTTTGTCATGGAGCAAATGAAGGGTGAGCACCTGAAACTCTTCATCATCCAGAACACTTCTGAAATCGTCTTCAGTCCAGGTGAAATACCCTCCTTCGTCATCTGCGGTAACGTCGGCATCCTGACTCGCGTAAAACCCGCCAGCTCTGCTTGAAAGGGTGTCCATTGTAAAGCTGATAATGCCACGCGCGACCTCTCTGAAATAGTCGCTGCCGAAGATAGAGTGGGCGTCAATATAATTTCTCAGAAGCCAGGCGTTATCATCAGCCATTTTCTCGAAGTGGGGGACAATCCATCCTTCGTCAACAGAGTACCGGTGAAATCCGCCCTTAAGCTGGTCATGGAACCCGCCTCTCGCCATTGACTCAAGAGTTTTTTTGACAGCGTGGCCGCTCGGCTCATCGCCGGCAAGAAAATACCGGTAAAGCAGGAATGATGCTGCACCAGGCATAGGAAATTTCGGGGCTGTGCCGAACCCTCCGTTTTGCGGGTCAATCAGAGAGAGCATCCTGTTCTGCGCGGCATCAAGCATAGCGCTGTTTATTTCTCCCCTGATCAGAGGATCCGGTCTGATAGAATTCATGAGCCGCTCCGAATAACCGTCGACTTCCTGCTGGCTGGTTTTGTATAAATTGATAATTGCCTGAAGCACTTTTTTAAAACCAGGTCTTCCCTGACTGTCTTCAGGAGGGAAATAGGTGCCGCCGAAGAAGGGCTTTTTGTCCGGTGTAAGAAATACGCTGAGCGGCCATCCCCCTGCTGCTCCCATCGCTGTTACAGCATGCTGGTACCGCCTGTCTATATCGGGCCGCTCATCCCGGTCGAGTTTTATGCTCACAAAGTGACTGTTGAGCAGAGCAGCGACGCCGTCATCAAAAAAACATTCGTTTGCCATAACATGGCACCAGTGGCACCATGTTGCACCCGAACTCAGGAAAACAGGCTTGTCTTCGATGCGCGCTTTTTCGAAAGCTTCTTCAGACCAGGGATACCAGTCTATTTTTTGAACGGCGGCATGTGCAAGGTAGGGAGATTTCTCCTGGGCCAGTCTGCTCATGGATTCTAACTTCGGAAGAACCCCAATTTCTCCATCTCGGTGATCGCCCACTCATCTTCAAGCAGTTCGTCTCCGTCCATCTCTTTCCTGGTCCGGGCATATTCCTTGAGGAAGTAAAAGGCAAGCCGTTTCTCGATACTGTTAAGGCGTTTTGCGATGTCCCCAGCAACATCCCTGACCGTCCACCTCACGCTCAAACCGTTGATAATGCCGTCAAGGACTTCGTCACTGATCTCTGATTGTATGACCATCACGAGCCGGTTATCCTGGTCGGTGATCAGCCGCATGGGTTGAGCAGGTTCGTTCAGTGATATGTTTTTCTGCCTGGCCCACGATGTTATGTCCGGCACATACTGAATATCAAAAATGAAGAATTCTCCGGCAAGACCTCTCAACCGGTCATCAAAGTCATCAACAAAAATCATAACCACCTCTCAAAAATTGTTTATAATGCCCGAAGCTCTTCATAGTACACCCAGTTCGCCGATATGATAACTTTATCATAATAGTGATGGTTTGTCATTTCAATACGTAGATGGGTCCTCGCGAGGAAGCGCACTCTCATCAAAAGGCATGACCCCGAGCTGCATCATCACTGATTCTATCCCTTCAAGCAGCGCCGAATAATTGAAGTCTGAGAGATTTTCATGCAGGGCCTGTTCCACTACACGGTCGAAGGCCTCGTAATCAAACTCCCCGCCAATCACCCCGGAACGGACAAGTACATCAAAAACTGTTTTGTCACTGCCAAGGTCGTCATCAGCCCTAATGAGCAGCGCCGCACGCCGTTCGGGGGAAAGTAAAAACCACTCTGTCGCACTTATTAAAGCATCATAGAGTGTCACTATGCCGGCTGAGATCTTCCCCTGCCTCAGCCGGCGCTTGCCCCCCCGTATGTGAAGCCTTGCCTGTTGCAGCGCAGCTGCTTCCGGACCCAGTTCATCTGCTTTCATCAACCCGGCATGCGGCATAAATGTCCTTCGGACAGGCAAAGGTTTTCTCTAACTTAACCTAACCCTGTACCTTAACCTTTATTTAAGACGAGCCTCTACTGTCTTCCAGTCGATATTTTTGAAGAACGACGCAATATAATCAGCCCTCTTGAGTCCATAATCGATCATAAAGGCATGTTCGAAAACGTCCATTATCAATATCGGGTTACAGCCTGCAGGATGTCCGGCATCATGCTCGTTTATCCAGAAATTGATGAGCTTCCCATTATTGAGATCCTGGTAAAGTACAGCCCATCCAATGCCTCTCATGGCGCCGGTGGCCCTGAAGTGTTTCTCCCACGCCTCATAGCTTCCGAAGTCCTCTGAAAACTTTGCAGCGAGCTTGCCGTCTTTCTGTGTGACTCCCTTGCCGCCGAGGTTTTCGAAATAGTACTCATGCAGCCTCATGCCGTTGAATTCCCAGCCGAGCCTCCGGGTCATTTCGGCAAATTCAGGCGTGCCTCCTTTGTCCTCTTTCATCATTGCTGCGACTGAATCAAGGACCTTGTTTGTGTTCGTGACATAACCCTGGTAAAGTGTAAAATGGTTCTTAAGCAGCGTCTCGCTGAAACCTTCCATACCGATAAGCTTTGCATAATCCTTTGCTGTGTAAGACATACGATCCTCCTTTGAAATCCGAAATATAAAAAACTGTATTCAACATGCCGCATCTATTAAATCCCTCCCTTTGGCAAAGAGGTGGGAGGGGAGATTTTCCGATGAATGTTTAATCATTTACGGGACTCTCATAACATATTATCAGATAATATATAAAAGTCAAATTACAAGTTCAGGAAATAGCCCGGCGCGATTTTTTTGTAATAAAGTTACTAACAGTTTACTGACATATGTTAGTAACTTTATTCAGATTTATTAAAAATAGTGCTAATGTACTGTTTCATTAATAACTAACATAAGTCTTTTTAGCTTGGTGAATATGGAATCGGCAGTAGCTGTCCACATAAAAGGAGTTGCTTTTTCATTGTAATGGTCTACGAACTTCTCAATATTACGAATCAATTCCTTGACGCTTCTAACAGAGCTGCGGCGTATTGCTTGCTGAGTAATGAGAGCAAACCACCGCTCCACCTGGTTGAGCCAGGAAGCATAAGTGGGAGTATAGTGCATATGGTAGCGGGAATGTGAGGCAAGCCATGTACGGACTTTTGCATGCTTATGAGTAGCATAGTTATCGATGATCAAATGGACATCCAAATCGCTGGGGACATTGGCATCAATATGCCTCATAAAAGACAGAAACTCCTGATGCCGATGACGAGGTTTGCACTGTGTAATGACATTGCCCGAGGCAACATCCAGTGCTGCAAACAAAGTTGTCGTACCATGACGAACATAATCGTGCGTAATCCCTTCTACATAGCCCAATCCCATCGGCAACACCGGCTGAGTCCGGTCAAGAGCTTGTATCTGACTTTTCTCATCGACAGCCAGAACAAGAGCACTGTCCGGAGGATTCAGGTACAGTCCCACAATGTCCCGCACTTTTTCGACAAAGAACGGATCAGTGGAAAGCTTAAAAGACTCGGTCCTGTGAGGCTGAAGAGCGAATATTTTAAAAAGACGAAAGGCCATCGAAGTTGTGACCTTTGCCTCTCTGGCAAAACTGCGCACACTCCAGTGTGTCGCATTGGAAGGCTTTGTCTGAAGAGCCTTATTAATCAATTCCGCCACTTCCTCATCGCTCAGAGAGCGAGGTCTTCCAGAACGCAACTCGTCGTGAAGTCCTTCAATGCGGTCGGCCAAATAACGTTTTCTCCAAGTGCCCACCGTATAAGGGCTTACATCAAGACGCTCCGCAATGTCAGCATTGGGGATTCCATCAGCGGAATACAAGATTATCTTTGCTCTGCGCACAATTCCTGCCGGCATAGAGCGGGACCGTTCAATCGCTTCCAATTGTTCTCTTTCCTCGTCTGTCAATACAATAGGCTCTTTGGGTCTACCAGTTTTCATCGGGCACCTTCCTTATCCTATAGGATTACCCGAAATGAAAGCAATACTTATGCCAATTACTTATGAAACACTACACTAAGACCTATTGCTATTGCCAGGCCTCGGTACTCCTTTTTTGATTTTTTACTTTCCATGTGGTATAAGTTATCCAGTAATAGCAGGCAAAAGTACAGGTAAAGAAAACACCGTCAAATTTAACCAAAGATTAATTTACCGTTAATATTGCTGTAATACTCGCTCTTTAGTATATTAATTTATGACTTGGAGTTTGAGAGAATTGTTGAACTATTACAAATAATCTTGCAGGAGGCTGTTCAAGAATGAATTATAAAGTATTGGTAACCGATAAGATTAATAACGTTGCGGTGAAGATTCTGCAAAGCACCTGTGAGGTAGATTATAAACCTGTTGTCAGTGCTGAAGAACTCAAAGCAATCATTAAAGATTACGATGCTTTAATGATCAGAAGCTCTTCAAAGATCACCAAAGACATAATTGCTGCCGCTGACAGGCTGAAGGTGGTCGGCAGGGCCGGAGTTGGCGTAGATAACGTTGACATTGACGCGGCCACAGACAAAGGAATAATTGTAATTAACTCCCCGGAAGGCAATACAGTTTCAGCCGCAGAACATACGATTGCCATGATGCTTGCCATGACGAGGCATATCCCGGCAGCTGACGTTTCGGTAAAGGAGGGCAGATGGGACAGGTCTCAGCTGACGGGTAAAGAGATCTTTAATAAAATATTAGGCGTAGTCGGTTTCGGGAAGGTGGGAAGCAGAGTGTCTTCTGCTGCCAGGGCAATGGGCATGAAAGTCCTGGTATATGATCCGTTTGTAGGCAGAGAGATCGTAGAAAATACAGGCGCTTTTCATGTCGCATCACTGGATGACATTTGGAAGTCAGCCGATTTTATTACATTGCATATTCCCAAAAGTAAAGATACCCTTAATTTGATTAACAAAGACACAATAGCCAAAATGAAAAAAGGCGTAAAAATAATCAACTGCGCCCGCGGCGGAATAATTAACGAGGCTGATCTGGCAGAAGCATTACAAAACGGTCAGGTCGACATGGCTGCTATAGATGTCTTTGATAAAGAACCGGTTGAAGGTTCGCCACTTTTGAAGATGGGGGGCAAAGTTGTTCTTACTCCGCACCTCGGGGCCAGCACGGAAGAAGCACAAGTAAATGTTGCTGTTGACGTTGCAGAGCAGATCCGTGATATGTCACAGGGCCTGCCTGCAAGAAGCGCTGTTAATATTCCTTGTCTGAAGCCTGAAATACTTGAACCTGTTAAACATTATATGTCACTCGCTGAAAACCTTGGATCTCTCGTCAGACAAGTTACAAGCGGCGTAGCACAGGAAATTGAAATAGTTGCCTGCGGTGAACTGTCCGGATTGGAAATCTCTCCGTTGGTGGTAGCAGTTACTAAAGGGGTTTTAGAGTGCAGTGTTGAAGGAGTTAATTATGTTAACGCTCCGAGGTTAGCTCAAAAAAGCGGAATACACTTCAAGAAATCGACAGCAACAGATTCAGAAAGCTATCTCGGCCTGTTAAAAGTTGTCCTGACTACAGACAAAGAAACAAATAAGACGACAGGAACCGTTATAGGCAGCGATATTCCGAGGATTCTTGGAATTAACGGTTATAACACAAGTATTGAGCCTGCTGAACATATGCTGGTCCTCCCTCATAAAGACAAACCAGGCATGGTTGCCCAGGTGGCAACGCTATTAAGTAAAGAGAACATTAACATATCAATGATGCAGGTAGGAAGAAAAGTTCGCGCACAGGCAGGCGGTGAATCTATAATGATTTTAAATATTGACGAGCCTGTCACTGGGTGCATACTTGAGCAATTACAGAAAATAGACGGGATTTATAATGCGAAATACGTGAATTTGAAGGCGAAATAATAATAAGGAAGGGATCGTCAGGGGCAGTCAGGCCATAGTGTTTCGCTCATTCTCACGCCGAGCCCCATCCTAGAATGGGTTCATGTATCGCTGACAGGGAAAAATCGGGAATTGCCTGCGAAAGTAGTTTCAGCGCGTCGAAAAACAAGTGCTCCCCTTCTCCTGTTCTCCTTGTAAGAAAAGACTGACTCCCTACTATTTTGTGACAGAGGCTGCCCCCACTAACATGAAGTTGTAGTATTATAGAAGTACAGGAGGTGCGGATGAACATCAAAAAAATAGTGATGGTTATAGTTGTAATATTGCTGCTGGCTATGGCGATCAACTATTACATGGGGACAACTATTGTCATAAACGGGAACAAAGTGACGGGCGTTGGTGGATACATGGCCGCGTATTTGGCGCTGGTTCTCATTGCTGCGGCGTCCGTCATTATAATACCATCAACCCTTATACTTATTACCGTGCTTTTAATAGTTTTTGGCATCTTTGCTGTGGTGTTTTTTCCTTTGTTGCCCCTTGCTTTATTTTTGATTCCCGGTGTTGTTTTTGCCGGCATTATTTACCTTATTTATAAATTGACAAAAAAGAAATAATAAAAAATTCCGTAACCCTGATAATGTTGCCTGCCGTAACTCAATTAGGAACCGGATTCATAGTATAATATCGCATACGCTCAACTTCAGGAGGTGCATTGTGCTGCAGTATCCGAATATCAATCCTGTAATTGTAAGGGTCGGGCCATTGGCAGTCAGATGGTACGGGATGATGTACCTGATCGGATTTGCATCATCGTATTTTCTCGTAAAGTATCAGCTTAAAAAGTCCGGAAATCGGGACAGGTTTGATGTGGATTCCCTTTATTCATATGTCATAATCGGTCTTTTGGCCGGAGCAAGACTTGGTTATGTCGTGTTTTACAATCTTCCCTTTTACCTTGAACACCCCCTGGAGCTGTTTGCCGTATGGCACGGAGGAATGTCGTTTCATGGCGGACTTATCGGCAGCGTCGTTGCGGGATACCTGTTCTGCAAAAAAATGAAGCTCAATTTCTGGCATACAGCTGACCTGGTCATTGTTACTGCTCCAATCGGGCTCGGTCTCGGCAGGTTGGCCAATTTCATAAACGGAGAGCTCTACGGCAGGGTTACCGATGTCGCGTGGGCCATGGTCTTCCCCGCAGGGGGGCCTGCGCCGCGTCATCCGTCGCAGCTTTATGAGTTCTTTCTGGAAGGAGTGGTCCTGTTTGTTGTACTCTGGATATTGAGAAGAAAGAATTATAAGCCAGGTATACTGACCTCGGTGTTCCTGATTTTGTACGGGGCTTTCAGGTTTTTTGTAGAGTTTTTCAGAGAGCCTGACGCTCAACTCGGTTACGTGCTCGGCATGTTTACTATGGGACAGGTGCTGAGCCTGTCCATGCTTCTGGCTGGATTAGTACTAGCGTTCATATTTACGGTGTCTCACCGGGAGCGATGAGCACTATTAAGATGAAGAGTACTTCAATTCTGACGGGTCTCAAAGGCGCCATTTGAGGTATAATGGTGTGAGAATGATAGGGACCAGGAACTGGGGAGGGGCTTAGTGGACGCGGAGAAAGCAGCCAGCTTGAACAGTTTGAAGAAACATGTGTTTTACGAGTTGCTGGGAATCGGTGGAAGGGTATTTATACTCGTGAGACATTCCGATAATGTGATACTGGGAAACCGCGGTCTTACTGCGGATGAAAGGGAAAACGGTATTATCCTCGTATTTAACCAGGGGATGAACTTCCAGTGGGATGACTACGGGATTACTGCCACACTCGTTTTCGGCAGTTCACCACAGAAATGTTTCGTCCCTGTGGATGACATAGCAGCTGTTTATTCTTCCGAACTGAATACGCAATTTATTGTAATGCCTATGTCTGGGGGAAATCAGAACTTCAAGACAGAGAGCACACTCCCGGCTGAAGGCTCTTCTGTAGTAGCGGGTAATGTCATTAAGGTCGATTTTACAAAGAGACAAAAGAAAGACAGCCCTGCGGAGTGAAAGGACGGAGCTATGGATAACGAGCACCTTATACACGATTTAATTGTCGACCATCTAAGGCACAGGTTCAGAAGGGACTATAGTGAAATAAAGGTTAATCCGGGGGGAGGGCCTGATATGACCTTGTCAAATCACGGTCTTGTTCTTGCATCTGTTGAAGTTGAAACTGAAAGCAGTATAACTCCTGAAAAAGCCGAGCAATGGAAAGGCCTGGCCGAGCCGGGCGCCAAGCTTGTTGTCATGGTGCCCAAAAGCGCCCGCGTAAAGGTTATGGAGATGTTATGGCAGAAGGGCATTGCCGACAGGGTGGGGGTGGGTACCTATGACATTGCTATCACGATGCCGTAAGAAAATTTTAAATGCTGAATTTTAAATTTTGCATTAATGAAAGATGTTTTATTTTCTTCCGGAATTCAACATTCAGAATTCAGCATCTAAAATTGGTTTATTTTTTTTCTTTCTTTTCCTCTTCAGGCAGTGCCAAGTGCCGTATAAGCTTACCCGCTACCAGGTAAATTACCATTTCGGCAATATTAGTGGCATGGTCTGCAATACGCTCGATATAGTGGGCCACAAAGATTATTTTCATGGCCCTTGTTACGGTTGAGGGGTCCTGCACCATAAAGAAGACCAATTCTTTAAGAATTGTATTCCTCAGATCATCAACTTCATCATCCCTCATGATGACATCCATTGCTAATTTTTTGTCCCCTTTTACAAACGCGTCAAGCACGTCTCTTGTCATGCCCTGGGCAAGCTCTCTCATCCTCGGTATATCGATGTATGCCTTTAGAATGGGTTCATCATTCAGTTCAATTGCCCTTTCGGCAATATTGACTGCCATATCTCCCATTCTTTCAAGGTCAGTGGTAATCTTCATTGCCGTTGTTATAAATCTGAGGTCACTGGCCATGGGCTGCATAAGTGCAATGAGCCTTATACACTCCTCGTCAATTTCACTGTCAAGCGTATTTATCTTGTGATCATTCTCGATAACGGTACTGGCGAGCTGGTTATTCCTGTCGACGAGCGCTATTACCGCGTCCTTTATGGCAGCCTCAACCATAGACCCCATTATAAGGACTTTCTCTTTAAGCCGCATCAATTCCTCATCGAATATGGACATTATCCAAACCTCCCAGTGATATAATCCTCCGTGAGCTTTTCAGACGGAGCTGTAAACATTTTATCGGTCTTGTCAAATTCAATCAATTCTCCAAGCATCATAAATCCGGTCCAGTCGGATATCCGGGCCGCCTGCTGCATATTGTGAGTTACTATTATTATAGTAACACTATTTTTTAATTGCACGAGAAGCTCTTCTATCTTGCCGGTTGAAATAGGGTCCAGGGCGGAAGTCGGCTCATCGAAAAGAAGGACGTGAGGCTCAACTGCAAGCGCCCTGGCAATAACAAGCCGCTGCTGTTGTCCCCCGGAGAGATCATAAGCACTGACATTAAGCTTGTCCTTGGCTTCATCCCACAGGGCGGCGTTTTTAAGGGCCTTTTCAACCCGTTCAGAGAGGTCTGAACGCCTGGTAACGCCTTTTAACTTCAGCCCGTAGGCTATATTATCGAAAATAGTCATCGGGAAAGGAGTGGGCTTCTGGAATACCATGCCGATGTCGCTCCTGAGTTTGATTACATCGACATCACCTGAAAGGATATTCCTTCCCTCGAAAATTATCTCCCCCTCGTACCTATTTTTCGGATAAAGGTCATGCATGCGGTTAAAACATCTCAGTAATGTGGTCTTCCCACAGCCGGAGGGTCCGATTAACGCAGTCACTGCGTTTTTATGCGCAGGCGCATTGACCTGTTTTAGCGCATGGACGTTGCCGGCATAATAAAAGTTCAGATCCTTAGCCTGTATTTCTACGACATCGGCCACTATTTGTACCTCCATTTAATGATAAGCCTGCCTGCTATGGTAATCAGGAGAATGAAAATAGTTATCACAAATGATGCGCCCCATGCCTGAATGTGCCATTCATCATAAGGGCCCATAGCGTACTGGAATATTGAAGTAGTCAATGACGCAACCGGTTGTCGCATGTCAGTGGAAAGAAAGGAATTATTAAATGACGTAAATAGCAGCGGCGCAGCCTCACCTGCGACACGTGCAATAGAAAGCAGTATTCCGGTAAGGATTCCTGTTGCCGCGCCTCTGTATACCACCTGGATAATAACTTTGTAGTAGGGCGCGCCAAGGGCAAAGGCCGCCTCCCTTAAAGTCCACGGCACAAGAGAAAGCATGTCTTCCGTTGTCCTGAGTACGACAGGGATCATTATAACCGCCAGCGCAGCGGCTCCGGCCCAGCCGTTAAAATGCCCGATAGGCTTTACCATTACAGAATAGACAAAAGTACCGACTACTATGGAAGGTACGCTGACCATAATATCAGCAAGTATGCTTATGGTCCGCGCCGCCTTGGTCCCTCTTGCATATTCGGCAAGGAACGTACCTCCCAAAATACCTACGGGAACTCCTATAAGAGTAGCAGTGCCGACTATCATCAACTGCCCTACAAAAGCATTACGCAACCCGCCTCCTATGATGCCGGGCGGAGTCGGATCGTTGAGAAACAGACTTGGGGTAAGGGCCCCAATGCCGCGCACAAGCACATCACCGAGAATAAAAACGAGCCAGAACATTCCGGAAAGGGCGGCGAGAGTGCTCAAAGTGAGGGCCGCAATGCTTTCGATTCTTCTTTTCTTGTCAATGTTCATCGTGAATATTTCCTCTCAGCCTTGAGCAGAAAGATCTTTGCTATTGCAAGGACTATAAAGCTCATTATGAAAAGTATAAGGGCCAGATAAAAAAGTGAAGAGAGGTAGATGTCTGTGTCAGCCTCGGTAAATTCATTGGCAAGTGATACCGTAATGGTTGCAGCAGCATCATATAGCGATGTAGTAATCTGATGGTTGTTCCCGAGGACGAAAGCCACTGCCATGGTCTCGCCCAGCGCCCTGCCCAGAGACAGAGTAACACCTCCGAAAACGGCAAGTTTTGAATAAGGTATCACAACGTTTTTAACAACTTCCCATTTAGTGGCCCCGATTGCGTATGCAGACTCCTTGACCACGGAGGGCGTCAAGTTAAAAGCATCTCTCGAAATGCTTGCGGTGAACGGTATAATCATGATGCTCAAAATAACACTCGCCGTCAGCATGTCGATGCCCATGGGAGTGCCTTTGAGCAGCATTCCCACTAAAGGCAGCGTTCCGACGCTCTTCTGAAGCGCCGGTTCTATATACGTCGACATGATCGGAGCGAGAGTGAACAGTCCCCACATGCCATAAATGATACTGGGTATGGCTGCCAGGAGCTCAATAGCGATTCCGATTGGACCTTTCAAGAAACTGGGGGATATTTCAGTGACAAAGATAGCAATGCCGATGGCGACAGGCACCGCAATTACAAGAGAGAGAATTGTCGTAACAACGGTCCCGTAAATGGTTGTCGCAGCCCCGAAGGATTCCTTTACAGGGTTCCAGTCAGTAGATTTCAAAAAGTTGATCACGCCAAAACGACTGATGGCAAGCGATGACTCCTGTATAAGCACTATTAAAATGCCTATGACCAACATCACTACCAGTGATGAGGCAAACGCTGTTATAGCAGAGAATGCGAAGTCAATAGGGTTCTTTTTGTCAATAATAGGCAAGCTGCTTGCTCCTTGTAAATCAAATATAATCTGTCCAGAATAACTATGAATGCAAAAAGATAAATAAAAGGGTCAGGATATATAATACATACCTGACCCTCATATTTCAATCTAACTTCTAATGGATGCCATTCTCCTTCCAGTATACCCGGATCTTGTCCTTTAAACTCTTTGGAAGCGGGACATAGATCAACTCCTTGGCCTTTGCATCTCCGTTTTTAAAAGCCCAGTCATAAAACTTGACGGTTTTCAAATTGGCTTGCTTGTGGTCCTTTGCGAGCAGAATAAAAGTGGCGCCGGCGATAGGCCATGCATCCTTGCCCGGTGCATTAACGAGCCAGAGATCGAAATGTTTTTTCGGATCAAAGTTTGCTGAAGCAGCAGCATCTTCAAATGCTTCGAAGCTAGGCTCTATAAACCTGCCTGCCGAGTTTTTCAACGCTGTATAGGTTAGATTGTTGAGTTTTGCATACGCAAATTCGACATAACCGATAGCATCAGGCGCCTGATGGACATAGTTGGATACGCCCTCATTTCCCTTGCCGCCGATGCCGACAGGCCATTTTACAGATGTTCCGGCGCCAACTTTCGTTTTCCAGTCAGAACATGTTTCGGAAAGATAAGTAGTAAAAATTGCAGTGGTACCGGAGCCGTCCGACCTATGGACAACAGTAATTTCATTATGTGGCAAGTTTGCCTGTGGGTTAAGAGCCTTGATTTTTGCGTCATCCCAGTATTTGATGTCGCCAAGATATACTTTGCATACAGCATCAGAATCCAGTTTTAACGCGCCTGCCTTTACGCCGGGCATATGAACCACCATAACAACCCCGCCCATAACAGCCGGGAACTGCAAAAGTCCTGCTTTGTTCAGTTCATCAGGGGTCAGGGGCGCATCAGAGGCGCCGAATTCCACTGTCCTGTTCTCAATCTGCCTGATACCTCCTCCTGAGCCGATAGGCTGGTAATTGAGCTTAATTCCGGTTGTCTTATTATAATCATACGCCCAAGCCTGATAGATAGGGGCAGGGAATGTTGCTCCCGCGCCAGTCAGAATATCCTCTGCGTGCACCACTGAAAACGTTAATACACAAGCCACTGATAGAATCAAACTTAATACTACTTTCATGTTTCCTCCTGTTTGCCTAATCTCTTTGTAATTTAGGATAATGAATAATTGTTACATAAATGTTACACCAGTGTTAAATATATGTTACATGTCACCTCCTTGCAGCAAATGTATGCATTACGGAGTAAGAAAAAAAATGATATCTCTTTTTGATTCGTAATTCGCAGTTAAACAAGTGGACATTTCTTATGCTGCTTACTCTTACAGTACTCTTCAAGCTGGAACAAACTTGGAACGTATGGGACGTTTCCTGCCTGACAGGTGAATATGATCCATTTGGTAAGATAGGGGCATTTCATGCGCCTGGTCTCAACTCTTGAAAATTCACTTTCCCGTCTTGGCGTGCCGGTTGGCATTACAGTATCACTCCATGCCGATTGTAGAGACTATCTCGCTGTCTGTCATCATTTTTTTCAGGTAGTTATCAATATCAAAATGATCAGGATCATATGTAATGACGAGGCTTCCTGTAACCGGATTGGCCCGGACATCTTTAATCCCCTCCGGTATTGGGATCTCCGCCAATTTTTTTAATGTTGAAATAGAAAGTTTTTTTATTATCGGCACCTGCACCCTGATGCGTCCGGGAACATGGTGAACTACCTTATAGTTGATCATTCAATCCGCCTTGTTTTTAGATAGTACACTTATTAAATCATATTGAATCTTACAATTTGATGAACTGTTTGTTACAACTTTGTGACATTTGAATAAAACAGGTTATAGGCAATAGGCAAGAGGTGATAGGTTGTGAAAAAAGCCCCATAAAAATATATTCAATGGCCTATAACCCATAACCTATGACCTATTACCCGTTTTTTTGCTTTTTTGTATTTGTATTGTAGGTATGTAATGAAAGCTTTATGTCTAATTTTTTTACATTTACAGATGACTAGTTTTATTATACACTTTAATTAAAAGCTGACTGAGAAGGGAGGACGTCATGGCACTTTTTGATAATGGATTAAAGGGTAATATAATTACGGGGCTCGCTATCGGCATTGGTACGGCTCTATTTGCCCCTCAGGTGATTCCGGCACTGGCTGGAGTGGTAAAGCCGCTGGCAAAGGCTGCTATAAAGGGCGGCCTTGTTGTATATGAGAAAAGCAAAGAGGCTGTTGCAGAAGTAGGTGAAATGATGGAAGATATCGTAGCAGAAGTAAAGGCTGAAATGGAAGAATCACATAAAGAGGCAGCCGGGATCAGCCCTGACGATAAAACAGGCGCCTAATGATACCGGAAGCGTTTGTTTGCCACACTACGCCTGGAAGATTCAGGGTAAAAGTGCCCTCCAGAAAAGGGAATGTCGCTTTTTTCTCTAATCTGAAGGACCATTTTACTCTCCTTGAGGGAGTAAGGGAGGTCGCAGCAAATGCACTGACAGGCAGTGTTGTATTCGTCCATACTACTGATTTAAAAGCAATTTCCGTTTTTGCCGAAGAGCACTCACTTTTCAGGTTGATTAAATTAGAGTCCGGGACGCCAGCGCTGTCACGAAGCGTGGTAAAAACTTTCAAAGACCTTGATATGGGAGTAAAAAGATTTACCGGCAACGAACTGGATGTCCCGGGAGTTGCCTTCCTGACACTGCTGGGGTTCGGTATATACGAAATCAGCAGGGGAAACTTTGCGGCGCCTGCCTGGTATACCGCTTTTTGGTATTCAATGAACATATTCCTGAAATCAGTGCCTCATAACACTGATGAGGAGAACAAGCAGCGGCAGTAGTGTTGTTAAACCGTCACACGGAACAGCACGAAGAAAATTAACAACGATCTAAAAGGGGGGTTGCTATTATGACTAAGGGCGAGGCTAAGACCAATTCGGGGGGGGCTGCCAATATCGGGTCCGCTGGAACAAAGGTGAAAGAGGGCATTGTAAGCAGTCTGAAAGGAATAAACGAAATCGAGGCTGAAATCGTGAGCTTGGTAAGAAACATTGTCTCTAATGCGCTAAAGGCGACGGCATCGGTAGCCAGCGAGGGCGTAGTCGTATCTAAAGATGTGGTAAAGGGTGCAATTCAGGCTACGGAAGAGGTTGGTACCGGCTTGATATTAAGCACTAAAAGTGTTGCCAAAGGCATTATAATGGGGGTCAGCGATGTAGGCGGCGATGTCCTTAATGTTGCCGGGCAGACTGTAAAGGGTGCAGTTAAGGGTGCTGCCGAAGTCGGTGCTGATGTGGCACTTGTGGCGAGAAGGGCTGTGGATGGTGTAATTGAAGCCACAAAGGAAATCGGCGGAAATGTTGAAGAGGCCGCTACAGTTGCTGTCGGAGGGGCAATAGAGGCCGCGGGAGCAATCGGCACTACGGCTGTGCGCGCTGTTAAGGACATGCTTGTTGGCGTTGTTTCCGGAGTGAAAGAAGTTGCCGGCACCGCGCTGCCGAAACCGAATTCATCTGCGGCGCCTGAAGTTACGTCAAGGCACAGAACAAAAAGGGAAGAATAGCGGTACGTGGTCCAGACAGTACACGCGACTATACCCGGCAGGGCCCGATACAAGGTGGCCGGACTTTACCGTTCGGAATCACTGAAAAGCCATCTTGAATCGGGCCTTTCAGGGAAGGAAGGTATTAATCTTGTCTCTGTAAACACATTGACAGGGAGCATCCTCGTATATTTCAATTCCGTCAATACCCCTCAAGCAGTTGCCCTCGTTATTCAAAATTTAGTCCAAGAACATAAAGTCAACGGTTTCGGGCATAGTGAAGATGCTGCTTATCCTCGCGGCCCAATGCTTCCTTCAGAGGAAAGCTGTGCGCCTGAGACCGGGCTGTCTTCTGTGCCGCATAGAGATATAAAAAGCAGGGGTAAGGTAAGAAGACTTGTCAGCCATGCCGAGGACCAGACAGTTGAGGAATGGCATACCACCGAACCATCGGCAATCCTTGAGCGACTCGAATCCGCAGCATCGACAGGACTTTCAACTGAAAGCGTACAGTCCAGGCTAAAGAAATTTGGTCCCAATATCCTGCCTGAGTCTGTCCCACGCTCGGGATTGAGTATTCTTCTGGACCAATTCAACTCGATACCAAATGCCCTGCTGGGAGTTGCCGCCGGCCTCTCGGTATTGACGGGAGGCGTAGCTGATGCAGTGGTCATCGCCGGAGTAGTAGGGATTAACGCAATTATCGGCTATGTCACCGAGAGCCAGGCTGAAAAGACCATCCACTCGCTCAAAAGTCTTGTCAGACCCTCCGCGCTCGTCATAAGAGACAGTATTTGCAAAGAGGTGCCTGCGGAGGATGTGGTAATCGGCGACATCCTGGTACTCAGGCCCGGCAGTTATGTCGCTGCGGACAGCAGGATGATTGAAACAACCCACCTGAGCGTTGATGAATCAGCTCTGACCGGAGAGAGTATGCCGGTCATAAAGACAACGGTAAGCATACCAACTCCCAATGTGCCGCTTGCCGATAGGGTCAATATGGCCTATATGGGCACCCTGGTGACAGGGGGACAGGGCTATGCTGTGGTTGTAGCAACGGGAAAGTTTACTGAGATAGGTAAGATACAGGAACTCGTTGGATCGGCAGAGTCGCCCGATACTCCTATGGAGCGTCAGCTTAGAAAAATGGGGACACAGCTTGTCCTGATAAGCGGAGCGGTCTGTGGCCTTGTTTTTGTCATAGGCCTGCTCAGGGGATATGGTTTCCTGGAGATGCTCAAAAGCTCAATCTCTCTTGCTGTCGCTGCTGTACCAGAGGGTCTTCCGACTGTTGCGACTACGACCCTTTCCCTGGGAATCAGGAATATGAGGAAGCATAAGGTCCTGATACGCCATCTCAATGCAGTCGAAACGCTTGGTTCGGTGCAGACCATATGCATGGACAAGACCGGTACCATAACCCTGAACAGGATGACGGTAGTAGCCGTCCATACGGGGATGAAGAGAATAAAGGTAATGGACGGAAAATTTATGGCTGGCAGGGAGACCATCAACCCTTATGCCTCTGACGAGTTCCTCAGGCTTATCCATATAGCCGTGCTTTGCAACGAATCTGAAATCAGCGTAAAAGAGTACCCGTGTGAGACGACCGGGGGAAGTTCTTACAATGAGAACGGAGAGGGTAAATATGTACTGCGTGGCTCGCCCACCGAGAATGCCCTTATGCATATGGCTATTAGTGCAGGCGTTGACATAATTCAACTCAGAAAGATGTTCCCGCTTCTCAAAATAGGCTACCGCTCTGAAAACCGTAATTATATGGCTACCCACCATGACTACGGCGCCGAGGGCAAGATCATTGCGTTGAAGGGCAGCCCCACGGAAGTGCTGGCAATGTGCGACTGGCAAATAAAGGACGGCGAAAAGATTTTGATCTCGGATGAGGACAAGCTTGCACTGGAAACAGAGAATGAGCGAATGGCCGGTAAGGCACTGCGCGTTCTCGCCTTCGCTTATCATCAGGCTGAAAACGGCAACGGCGATGCGCCTGAAATCAGCAGCGGTTTCGTATGGCTTGGCCTGGTCGGGATGGCAGACCCCACCAGAAAGGGAGTCAGGGAACTGATCGGCGTCTTCCATAAGGCAGGTATAGAAACAGTTATGATAACCGGAGACCAGACTCCCACGGCCTATGCAATCGGAAACGAGCTGGATTTGAGCAATGGAGAACAACTCGAAATCCTCGATTCGACCCACCTTAATGATATAGAACCGGATGTCATGAAAGCGCTTGCAGAGCGTGTCCATGTTTTTGCACGCGTAAGTCCCGCACATAAGCTCCAAATAGTGCAAGCTCTTCAGAGTGCGGGGAAGGTTGTCGCTATGACCGGCGACGGCATTAATGACGGCCCGGCGCTGAAGGCTGCCGACATAGGCATTGCAATGGGGCATACCGGCACAGATGTCGCCCGTGAGGTGGCCGATATTGTGCTGGAGGATGACAATCTTGAAACCATGATCATCGCTGTAAGCCACGGGCGCACTATTTATAACAATATCAGAAAATCAGTGCATTTTCTACTGTCGACCAACCTCAGTGAGATTATGGTCATGTTTACGGCAATTGCCGGAGGCCTCGGCCAGCCGGTCAATGCCATGCAATTGCTTTGGATCAACCTTATTTCCGATATATTCCCCGGACTGGCACTGGCACTTGAACCACCTGAACCCGATGTGCTCAGTAAGCCTCCGCGCAACCCTGAGCATCCTATTATTATGAAAAGCGACTTCAAAAGGATAGCTTTCGAATCGGCAATGATGAGCGCGACTACGCTCGGCGCTTACGGGTATGGTATTGCGAGGTACGGCCGTGGAGCACAGGCAGGGACTATGGCCTTTATGACTCTCACGACGAGTCAGCTTCTGCATGCCTTTAGCTGCCGTTCTGAAAAACTCGGCATCTTTGACAAGGAGCGTCTCCCTTCCAACCGGTACCTTAATGCGGCCCTGGGAGGCTCCTTTGCGCTGCAGGCTTTGACAATAGCAGTGCCAGGACTTAGAGGCCTGCTCGGCACAACAACTATAAATCTTACAGATGCCCTGGTAATCGGCGGAGGTGCTCTGCTCCCACTGGTTGTAAATGAAGCTACCAAGAAAACTATGCGAGGTGAAGCTATATGAAAAAGGATTTCATGTTTACTTCCGAATCGGTAACAGAGGGACATCCGGACAAACTCTGCGATCAGATAAGCGATGCCATCGTAGACCACTTTCTGCAGCAGGACCCTTACGCGCGTGTTATTGCGGAATGCGCTGTTTCGACGTCTATTCTCTTCATTGCTGCGAGGTTTGCATCTGAGGCACATGTTGATTTCCCCTATATAGCTCGTCAGGTAATTTCTCAGGTCGGATATGAACAGCATGAGTTTAACGGCAAAACATGCAGTATCCTGACAAGCCTTAAAGAATCGCCACGTGACGCGGACTTCAATTTTGATGAACGGGAGCTGACCGAGAGCGAAATCGACAGCATCCAGGTGAAAAACCAGGTTACGGTTTTTGGTTTCGCCTGTAATCATACCCCTGCGTTAATGCCTCTTCCCATATGGCTGGCTCATAAGCTCGCCAGACGGCTCACTTCGGCAAGGCTTCAGAAGATACTGCCCTATCTTTCACAGGACGGCAAAACCCAGGTAGGAGTTGAATTCAGAAACCGCATGCCGTACAGGATACACAGTATAAC
Source organism: Nitrospirota bacterium (assembly GCA_963830245.1). Lineage (GTDB taxonomy): Bacteria > Nitrospirota > Thermodesulfovibrionia > Thermodesulfovibrionales > Dissulfurispiraceae > JADFXI01. Next base: position 4,189 of record CAWHNC010000097.1, on the reverse strand, counting down.
GGTGATTGCAAGCCAGAATAAGCACGGGGGCCCTGATCTGAAACAGCTGGGTAATGATATACAGGATGCGATTATCGATAATGTCTTCCTTGATGAATTCATCAAGCCTGATAAAAATACCAGGATCTTCGTTAACCCGGACGGCCCGTTTATCACCGGAGGTCCATCGGTCCATTCAGGCCTTACCGGCAGGAAAAATGCGATTGATACCTATGGGGAGTACTCTCGCCACAGCGGTGCGGCCCTCAGTGGCAAGGACCCGATGAGAATTGACCGGGTAGGCGCGTATGCTGCGCGTTACGCCGCGAAAAATGTGGTTGCAGCCGGGCTTGCCGGGGAGTGCGAAATCCAGCTAAGCTATTCTATAGGTCTTTCCCGTCCCGTGAGCATTCAGGTGGAAACGTTTGGAACAGGTAAACTGCCGGACTCAAATATTGCAGATCTGGTCGAGAAGAATTTTGATTTCAGGCTTGCCGGAATTGTAAAACAGTTTAGCCTCAGGCGCCTGCCTGCTACCATTAAAGGGGGTTTCTATCGGAAGCTCGCTGTCTACGGGCATGTCGGCAGGATGGATATAGGGTTGCCCTGGGAAGTTACTGATAAAGCACAGCTGCTAAAATAGCAGGTAAAGGTAGAGAGGTATTGATAAGGAACCCTCTGCCTTTATTTCTGCCTCTCACTGCTTAGTTATCGATAACGCATTGAAACAAAAGCTCCATCCTTTTAAACGCTGACATTTTCAAGGAATTAATCAAAATTTAACACTCCTGCAATACTGATGAAATGGCGCCTGTGCAATAATGCTGTTAGATACTTGAAGTAATTGAACCCGTCATAGTCAAAAATGAAAGGAGGGAATAATAAAATGGAGCTTGAACAATTCATTGAAACTTTGTCAGAGGATGAAAAACAACGCCATAAGGAATTGATAGAAGAATGCAGGTTGAGAAGCGTGAAAGCCAGAAACTGTGTAAGCAAGTATTATGAAATCATTGAACGTCATACAAATAAAGCGCCGCAGCCGACTTTTTCCTGACCTTAATCCAGCCATCCCTTAACCATATTGTCAGTAAAGGGGTAATTTATATGATCCATAGAAAGATCGCAATGCAACATGATAAGAGGATAGCCCTTGTTGCCCATGACAATAAGAAGCGCGATCTGGTTGACTGGGCAAAATATAATCGGGAGCTGTTGCTTCACCATAAGATTTATGCAACGGGCACGACTGGCGAAATTTTGGAACAGGAGCTTAGCTTAAACATCATCAAGTTCCAGAGTGGACCTTTGGGCGGGGACCAGCAAATCGGCGCCAAGATAGCCGATGCTGAGATCGATTTCCTCATTTTTTTCTGGGACCCGCTTGAACCTCAGCCACACGACCCGGATGTCAAGGCACTCTTGCGAATGGCAGTAGTTTGGAATATTCCTATAGCCTGCAATCGCGCTTCCGCTGATTTCATGATCTCCTCCCCCTTGATGGATGGCGATTATGATCGTCTTGTGCCGGATTATGATTTTTATCGAGCCCGAAAGATAGTCAGGGATGAACGATCAGGGCAGGGTGAGAATGAAGATGCACCTGTAACTTAAAATTAATATTCCTGTAAAACTCCTTTAACCCTTTTCCCTGTAAAGTATACAAATTTGCAGTGCTGCAGGAGGGGTGATAATGGGACAGCATCAAAGCACAGTTCTGAGCATGCGCAACGGTCACTTCATTGTTAAACTTGCTGAATATTACGAAGAACTGGAAAATGCACTCAGGCTGCGTTTCGACATATTTAACATGGAGTTGAATGAGGGACTGGACAGCTCTTACAGCACAGGCATGGATATGGACAGTTACGATGACTATTGTGATCACCTTATTGTTGTTGATACCCGTTGTAACAAGGTGGTCGGCACTTATCGTCTGCTCCTCGGTTTCGTCGCAGAAAACAATATCGGCTACTATTCAGAGGGCGAATTCGATATGACCGCCATCAGGACTATGGGTGGAGATAAGCTTGAACTCGGCCGTTCCTGTGTCCACAAGGATTACAGGAATTCTGTAGTCATCAACCTGCTTTGGGCCGGCATTGCCCGGTACATAGAAATATACAGTGTACGCCATTTATTCGGCTGCGGCAGCCTGCACACCAATGACCCTGATGAAGTAGGCATGGTATACTCGTATATGAACACGTTTCATCGGGCTGGCGCCGAATTTACGGTGTATCCTATGAAAAAGCTGCGCGGGGTAGGCCCGGGCGGTATTGTAGATCAGAAAACCGCATTTGATAAACTTCCTCCGCTTATCAAGGGATATCTGCGGCTCGGAGCGCTCATATGCGGAGAGCCGGCTTATGACGACGTATTCGGCACGACCGATCTTTTTTTACTCCTGGAAACAGAAAAGCTGATCAGCCGCTATAAAAGGAGGTTTTTCCAGGACTCGGACGAAATGTTATGCCGGGCATAATAAAATTATTTAGATTGTTTCTGCTTTTTATACTCAATTCTGTCTTCCTTATCTACGGTTTTTTGATAAGGCAGCTTTTCACCTTACGCCTGAAAAGAAAATGTACCTCCGTGCTCATGGCATGCAGCGGTGGGCACGGGCCGCCTGTTTTATCCTTGGAATTCATATTACTCCCACAGGCCCATATAAACAAAACGATGTCTTCTTCATCGTGAGCAATCATTGCAGCTATCTCGATATACTCATTATCGGCACCATGATGCCCTCGGTCTTCGTCTCCAAAAGTGAGGTGGCCTCGTGGGTTTTCGTGGGCAGATTGGTAAGGCTTGCAGGGACTGTTTTTGTGAACAGGGAATCCAAAACAGCTGCGGTCAAAGTATTGGAGTCTATTAAGGAGCGTCTCGAGAACGGCGTCAGTGTTGTAGTTTTCCCTGAGGGCACTACCAATGACGGGCTCGCCATCAGAGATTTCAAGAGCGCCTTTTTCAAAGCACCAATAGACAGCAAAGTGCCTATTTTGCCGCTAAGCATTATGTACTCCCATATTGACCGGATACCTGTGACGGCAGCAACAATTGATGCTGTTGCCTGGCATTCAGATATGGAGTTCGCGCCTCATTTTTGGAAGCTTCTGGGTTTAAGCCGGATTGATGCGTGCATTCATTTCAATCCACCGCTTTACCATTTTACGGATGACAGAAAAACACTATCTGCTTTTGTGCTTGGGAAGGTCAAAGACGGTCATAACGGCTTAATCAGGAATTGAGAAGTAATGATGCATCTATGAGAGATGTACCAGCGGATTTATATTTATATTAATACAGCCAATAAAGACAGTGCTGAGCCTTCCAATGCCTGCTGCACAAAAGCCCCCAATACAGCCCTGCCCACCACATGTCCGGTTTTAGCGGCAGCGCTATGGATATACTGGTCATTGGTAGCAGCCTTTGCGGTATCGAAATAACCTTTCCGCTGCAACATGTTTACGATATCCTTATGGCTGGCCTTCTTTGGATTATAGTTCACCAGCAGGCTGCCGGTAGTAAGGTTGATATCGACTGTGGCAATTCCCTTCATTGTACTCAATGCTTTTTTGAGCTCATTAGCCACGTTCTCGTTTCTTTTAATTGACGGGCTTTTAATTCTGAGTCTCCCGGGCACATTATGAATGTAGTAGCTCATTAGTTCCCTCCGTACAAGTTTTTGTGAATGTCTTGCAAGCCGGATACCCCGAACACCTGAATCGTAATACTTTATCTTCCCTCTTATACAAATGCATTATCTTCCCGCACACCCTGCATACCGGCCTGTCCTTGACTTCAAATCTCCCGGTATTCTGGGTGAACTGCCTGCCGCATATAAGACATAGAAACCGCTGTTTTCCCTGCCAAGTTTTTCCATATTTATAAACAGCATCCAAATTGCAGTGCGGACATTTTGCCTCAACTCTTTCTTTCACCGCATCTGCCATCGTTTAAATATTGTAAACAAACAATATTACAACAATATGACAACTTTGTTACCTTCACGTTAAATTCCTGAGCACTCGGCCGACCTATACTCACTTCCATAATCGACCATTTGCATGGAGCAGAAATAGACCGAACATGCTTCATGACGCCTGCTCATGCATATTCTTATGTTCACATCCGGCATCTCTTTGATGGGTTTATTTACTACAAGGCACTGCGCACCTGTCGCGTTTCCTTTAAGATATTGGCAGAT
>CAWHNC010000096.1:0-6821 GCA_963830245.1 Nitrospirota bacterium | reverse complement strand
CCACCACCGCGGTCTATACCCTGCTGATGCTGCTGTCGTGCATTACGCTGGCATTCCAGGTAGTGTGTGCGAAATATGTCGCCCAGGGCTCTCCTCGGCGAAATCTCGAGCCCAGGTTTTTGCCAGCTTGCATCAGCGTGCCTGGATGGCCGGGCTGGGATTTGGCCTGGTGCTGTTCTTGTTCAAAGGTCCGCTGACAGCTTATTTGAATTTGCCCGATCCAGTGCTGATTTCGCTGCTGGCGTTGGGAGTAGCTTTCTACGTTCCGCTGGGAGTTCGGCGCAGATACATTCAGGGAATTCACGCCTTCGGTCCACTGGCAATCAATTTCATGCTGGAAGGGCTGGTGCGATTAGGCGGGGCATTTGTATTAATCGAAATGGGACTAGGGGTAGGAGAAAAAAAATCCCGGCCAGTGTGTTGGCTGTGTTTGTCAGCTATTTCGCAGCGCTGCCCAGTCCCGGTGTTACTTCACTGCGATTTAAGGGCGTCGCGATATCTTTCCGCGAAGGCCTGCAGGCGATTGTTTTTCTTCTTGAGCAAAGCTGATGATCCTGTCAAGCAGCCCGAGCAGATCAACCTTGGAGCGCGCCCCCATTTATACAGCCCTCTTAATCATTATCGACACTGTCTTCATTGCGCTGACGGAAATATAATCTCAAGGCATCTCTGAAACAGGAGTTCCTGTCATCAAGCTGATACAGGCCCTGGCTGTCCCTCTTAATGTCTGTATCGGGATCAAAGTTGTACCTGGTCAAAATGTCCCAGCGCTCGACATACCTGCGGTCTTTTTTCTTTCCGTGCCAGTGATGGAAGATCGTGCCCGGCACATGTCCGATATTCTTATAGAGATAAGTAACGGCACGGTCCTGCCAGCTTAGTATCATATGCTTATAGTTGGGATGTATATTGCCGGGATATGTCTGGTCGCCTTTGCCCACTAAAGCCCACGCCATGTGATGGTCAGCATGGCCGCAGATAGCTTTATCTATCAAGCCGCCAAGCTGCTCTATCGCATCCCGGCGAGCTGCCCACGCAAATCCAGGATGGCCGTCGAGCGCATACGGCTCATAGGTGATCGACATGTTTTTGTTTTTTGCATAGCAAGACCCGAAGCTCTGATAGACGGCCATCGGTTCCATGTTAGGGTCCAGATCGATTGCGCTTGCCCACATCTGCACTACGGCGAAGTGCTGCAGTTGCTGCACCGTCTCAAGCGCCCAATCCTTCCGGACAAAGCTGATGTCTGCATCGACCCACGCGACATACTCCAGTCTTTAGGCAGGCGTGATATGCCGATGTTGATCATATTCTCTTTATGCCACAACTCATCCGAGGTTAGTGAGCCGAATATGAAGCGGGTTATCGGCCTCTGTGAGTTCATGCATACGGTCGCCGAATGCGGCCTCGACTATCACTAATTTAACTCCGGCATCTCTCATGTGATCGGCGAATTTCTTGAACAACTCCCGGCGGCTCCGGAACCTTACCGGATTGGATACAACTGCAATTACATAAAAGTTCTTTAATAAATGGTGCTCCACGATTATTGCCCTCCCTCCATCATTACCGAATCATCACGCTTTGTACCGTCCGCAATAAGCACGCCGTCACGGGTGAGCTTGTAAAATGTCTGCATCTCAAAGCGCCGCACCGGATGAGGCTTCTCCGTCTTTTCGACATAATTGCTGTCAATAAGAAAGGCCAGCGCCTGTCTGATGTCCTTGTCCCTGTGATATTGATAGAAGACCTTTATCACATCGAGCTCAAGCACCATGTGAGGATATACCTTCAGCAGAAATTCAAGAATGTTGCCCCTCAATGTCTCATTAGCCATTGCACCCTCTGTGTCGGGCACCCAAAAAGTCTTAGACCTTTTGGGTGCCCTTGTCGAATCTACCTTCCATATAGGCGAGGCCCTTTGCTATCGCCTCTACCCGCTCAAACAGCCTCTGCACATCCCCGCGCCATCCCGACACGTCCTGGAAAAATTCTCCCTTCGGCACATACTCGCACTCTAAGGACTCGACCTTTGCTGCAAGCAGCTTATGGTCTTCCTTCGGCGCATAGTCTTTACAGATGTCTTCTATTTTTGCCGAGAGTTTCTCATGGTCCTTTTTATGCTCCGCGTTCTCTTCTTTCCGTTCTTTCTCGAACTTCTCGATCCTGTCGCTCTGTTTTTTGATCAGGTAGAGCAGAAAGGCCGAGACAGCAAGGAAGCCGCCCTGTTCCAGGAATTTCAGGATGTAGAGGATTTCCATGCCTTCTTAATTGCCGGCACCGGCAGTACCGGAAGCAACATCCGGGCCGCTTTGCGTCTGAATAGCTGCTTTCAGCGTTGTATCTGCCGCACTCAAGGCAGCAGTGAGAATATGAGTGCCTGCCTCGATGCCCTGAGACTTGAGGCTGTTGAGAGCCATCGTCTCGACATCTTTCAGCCCGTTGCCGCCCTGAGTGATAAGAGAAGGGTTTGCTATCACCTGCGCTGTTACCCCCTCAACGGTTTTCACTACAATCTGTCCGGCATCGCTGAAAAGCTCCTCTACGAAGGGTTTGAGAAAATTGTACATCTCACTCTCCACCAGCTTAATACCAGCCTTGAACGCTTCAAAATCTTTTTCGATAGTCGCCAATAAGGTCATGTTCACTACCTCCCGAAAAGTTTTTTTATGAATCCTGTTATTACATCGACCCGGGCTGAACCTTTGATGTTCAGCCCCTTCTCTATCTCCCCTGACTTCTTTAAGACATCGTGCATGACTTCGTGAGGAGTCTTAGCCCGTGGCATCGGAATCGTTAAGGGCACACCCAGGTCCGGGATCACTACTTTGCTGTCCAGATGATACTTTGCCCACGGGTCCTGCTCCTGTTGAGTCTGCTGCACTTGCGCTGGCGGCTGCTGCTGTTCCATTGGGTTTCTCCATTGCCTCTATTGCCGTTACTACAGCCGGAGGGGCCATACGCTCACCCAATGCCTTCACAATCAGGTGAAAGCCTCTGAATCACCCCGTTCGCGGGCTTGGAAAGGTCAAAAGAAAGTCTCTCTGACCATATCCATAGAACCAAACACGCAAGCCCGATTAAGTCCTTGATGTTTGACGGCACAAACATTGATGCTACCCATGCTTCTAATCCGTTCAAATTATTCACCCCCTTCTTTGGCGTCAGTTTCTAACGCACTGTGAGCCATCCCTACGGCTTCGATCATGTTTTTATACCCCATTCACTCCACGAGCCATTTCAAAAAATCGAACTTCTCTTTGCAGTCAGCTCGGGACCAGGCTTCTTCCAGAGCATGCATGTCACGCGGTGAATATGTGTATTCTGTCAGGCACGGGTTTAATGTCGGTATGAAGCCAGTTCACGCCGCCCTCGATGCGATTTATGAGTTTGAGCAGGTCGTGGTTTTTATTCCGCAGTATCTCCTGCCGGACTTCCTCGACCGATATCTGCCGCGTTTTGCCCAGGATGTCCTGATCAAAGGCGTGTCCAAGTCGGTGTTCGCTATGTAAAGCGCCCTAGCTGCACCACTCCGGCCTGAAACCACGGAACTGGAACGGTCCATTCCAAAACCAGTTATTGATTCTTACCGTCACTCCTCCGAGCAGTTCATCGAAAAAATCGTGGATGTTGTGGATCATCATGAGCGCTTTGGGAGCAAACAGTCAGGCCTGTTCGCCTTTTTCTGAATACATACGCTTGTCGACAAGTTCATACAGTTGAAAATGCTTGCAGCGATACATAATTCTCACCTCGATGATTTTATGTATCGAAGAATAACAAGGGCAGATAGAAAGAATTGTAAAATGTGCTAAAACGTGAAGGGGTTAATCGTCATTCATGTTGAAGGGGTGCCGCTTCTACAGATAAGCCTGCAGCGCCGTTTTAGGGACCCCCGGCGTCCGGCAACCATCGAGGCATCCAGTTCGCCGATAGTGACGAGACGGTATATCGTGATGTAATGCACCTTCAGAGTATCGGCGACTTCCTGGAGGGTAAAAAATTTGGGACCCTTTTTAAGTTCTACCCGGATCGTCTCGATCTCAAAGAGGTCCATCTGTCTTCCAATGCCGTTACTCATTGTTTGCCTCTCAATCCTCTCGCAGCGGCAGGGTTGATCCAGAGTATTTCATCATTCTGTCGTCCAGATGATGTAGACTGTCTGAATGTTTTTTTCTCCCAACCTTTTAGCCTCAAAGAGTAAAGATCATGTTCCAGTGCCGACAGAAGCACCGGCCCCGGATGATCGCATAACAGCCTCAGCAGTGTTTCATGCTCTGTAATGGCCATTTCATTGCGGTATAGTCCACTGCTACGGGTACTGAGAATGTACGGCGGATCAGCATAAATCAAAACGCGATCTGAACGATGACGGCTGATAATCTCCAGCCCGCATCGTTTTTCAATCTGTGCTTCTTTCAGCCTTTCGGCAGCAACGCGTAACCTCTCCGGCAGTCTGTCCCACTCGCGGGTATAATTTTTCCTGTGTAACCCGGTAGATTCTTTTTTCCAACCGGTACGCTGCCCTAATTTCATTTTGTGCGACTGCCAGCACAAAACAAGAAACTTCCGGGCACGCTCAATATCTGGCAACCCGTCGCGTTCATAGGATGTATCAAATTCCTCGCGGCTCCATGGCGTCATTTCGATAGCTGCACAGAGATCCGCAAGTCGCTCGCGCATGACACGAAACAAATTCACTATATCCCCATTAAGATCATTAAGGGTTTCTATATCGCTTCGGTCTTTATTAAAAAAAACAGCACCGGCGCCGACAAAAGGCTCCAGATAGATTTGATGAGGAGGCATGTGTTGAATTATCCAGTTTGCCATTGTCCACTTCGCCCCGGGATATTTGATATAGGGAGCAACACGCAGTTTGAGATTGCGACCGACCGCGCTCACCTTTGTCTCGCCTCCATGAATTCAATCCTGGATTGATTAAATACATCTTCAACAGCCTTCCTTTGCAGTCGGGCAGCTCGGACAAGAATACTAATGCCACGATGTCTCAAGCTCTTTGTGGCCTCGGCAACCTCATCAGGAGTCACGGGAATGTAATAGCCTCTACCGCATGAGGCGATAAGAAGATGACGAACATTCACCATATGAGCTATAAGCGCCCTGACAGCATCATATTTAATGCACATGGCATCTGATATGTCCTTGCCTTTTATGGCGCATGGCTTCCCTCTGTGCGCGTCCAGGATGCGCATCAAATCGATCTCCTCTTCAGTCCACGTAAAATCAAATAGTGTTTGCTCCATGGCCTCATCAGGCACCGCTTCACGGTGCTACTATCCTTATTCTGCTACCCGAATAAGGATAGTTTCGGCCTCCTACTGCAGTGCTTCCTTCAATTCTTTCGCCGTGGAGAAGGCAACCTTCTTGCTGGCCGGTATCATTATTTCCTCGCCGTTCTTCGGATTGCGGCCTTTGCGAGCCAGCCGGTCCTTCACCTTGAACGTGCCAAGACCGTGGAGCTTCACGGTTTCGCCTCTTTTAAGGGCATCGGCTATCGCGCCGATTACGGCATCCACAGTTTCTACAGCCCCTACTTGCGCTATCCTTGTTTTGTCTGCCACAACCTTCACCAGTTCCGCCTTCGTCATTTCTCATATCCTCCTCTTTCTTATTGGCCGATGAAATCAGCCTGTCCGCAATCTCCCAACATTCAAGGCAAAACAATTCGCTGCCGATGTAATATGAGTTCCCATGGTGAATTGTTTTGCCGCACGACTTGCAGGTCATGCCGACTTCTCATCGTCTTGTAAGATCAGCAATGAAATGCGAAGTCCTGCTGCCATGCCGTAGTATTCCGCAGCTTTCACGGCATTGCCTCGAGCGCTGTGTTCTCTATGTCTCCCAACAGCCGCCACCCTTCTTCCTCTGTTCTAATTGCAGCTATTTTTTCAGCGATACTCATGCCGCTGCCTCTTTCATATCGTCTTCCTTCAGGAGTGCCTCCACGAACTTATCGATCTCGCTGTCAGTGGCCTTGATGACTACTGTGTCGGCATCATTGGTGATAGTAATGCCGAGCCTCTTTAAATCCGCCGCGCTGAGCGGCGCCAGGGCGTCCTTTATAGGCCGTTCAGTTTTCTTCAAGAGGATGTCCGCCTGGTCATCGAAGTGCTTATGGATGAGCTTTATGACCTGCTCTTCATCAGCCCAGGTCATCTTTCCTTTCTCCTTTTGAAACCCAACCTTGATGCCGTTAAATACGCGTGTCCTGGGCTTCGTAAAGAGTGGAGAGCCGTCTTCTATCGCCGCCTTCAGGTCAGCTTGCCTTTCGATCATCACAGCAACAGACTTCTTCAGACGCTGCAGATATTTCTTTTTGATCACAGCAGTCTCTTCCTCAATAACCGAGATGATTGCGGATACGGCATCTCTCGCTACAGCATATTCTTTTGTCTTTGTCTCGATCTCAATAAACGTCATAATTCCGCCTCCATTTTCTTCAATTTGCCTTTCGATCATCACAGCAACAGACTTCTTCAGACGCTGCAGATATTTCTTTTTGATCACAGCAGTCTCTTCCTCAATAACCGAGATGATTGCGGATACGGCATCTCTCGCTACAGCATATTCTTTTGTCTTTGTCTCGATCTCAATAAACGTCATAATTCCGCCTCCATTTTCTTCAATTGCGGCCTGAGCGCCTCTTTCAGCGCACTGCCCTTTGACAATTCGCCGAACAGCACGTCCAGAGAGTTGCAAAGCTTCGGATATTCGGACGGCAGGATGAAAAAAGTTATCGTTTTGCTTTTCTGCTCATGCGCGTCAGTTTTTTTTTTTTTTTTTTTTTTTTTTTTGCG
>CAWHNC010000095.1:0-203794 GCA_963830245.1 Nitrospirota bacterium | reverse complement strand
CGCTGTTGGGTGATCCTCCGGCGGCGGCGATGAGCATGGCGATCCAGGCGCGCAAAAGGACCGCCAGCCAGGCCAGCAATCGGCGGAAGTTATAGCCGGCGGCGGCGAGGACGGCGTTGGCGGCGTCGCCGGCGGCGTGGGCGAGGTGGCAGCGGCCCAAGCGGTGCTCGGCTTTGAGGTGGCCGATGCACGGCTCGACAGCGGAGCGGCGGCGCAGCTCGCGTTTGATTGCTGCGGTGACGCGCCGCTTCTGGCCGGAGATGTAGACCCTGAACCTGTGCTCGGGCGGGGCGTTGTGGCCGCGATAGCCGCGGTCGGCGACGACGCGGGCGAGGTTGACGCCGATCTGGGACTCGATCTCGGGGATCACGGTCGCCAGTGTGTGGCCGTCGTAGGGGTTTCCGGGCAGCGCCTTCACATGGGCGATGAACTGGCCGCCTTTGGAGTGGTGGAGCGTCGTGGCGACGGAGACCTTGACGCCGAACTCATAGGGCCGGTGCGCTTTCCCCTTGCCGATGCACTCGACCTCGGGGGCGTGCAGCGAATAGATCTTCTTGCCCCTCTGGTTCTGGCGCTGGTCACGCACCGCGAAGGCCAGTGACAGCGGCTGGGCGAAGACGTCTTTCAGCCGCGGGCTGGCTTTGGTCTTGCGCACCAGGTCGCGGCAGACCCGGCCGAGATAGGTGCGCAAGCTGCGCAGCGCGCGGTTGGCCCGTTTGAACTGCTTGGCGTGGGCGTAGCGCTGATGGGCGATCAGCGCGTATTTGCCAACCCGCTCATAGGACTGGCGCAGCCGCACGCCGTGCTGCTTGGCCAGCCGCACCAGCCGCTCGCGCGCGCGATGCATCAATTTGGCGTCGGTCGGGAACGCCACGGCCTTGGGCTGAACCGTGGTGTCGACGATCACCTTGGAAAAGTCCGAAGGCTTCGCCGCGCCGGTGCGCGTCGCCACGTTCAGGCTCTCTTGAATCAGCGCGACGAGCTTTTCTTCCCCCATCCGCTGCCGCCAGCGCGTCAGCGACGAGCGGTCGAACGGCGGCTGATGCTGGAAGAACTCCTCGCCGCAGAACAACTGGAAATAGGGGTTCTCGATCCACCGCTCGCACAACGCCTCGTCGGACAGGTCGTGCATGTGCTTGAGGATCGCCAGCCCCGCCATCAGCCGCGTCGGCAGCGGCGGATGGCCGGGAGCCTCCGAATAGACCGCGCCGAACCGCGCCTCGAGAAATCCCCAATCCACCGTTCGGGCGAGCTTGGCCAGCGGATGGCCCAGGTCGACGATCTGGTCGAGGCGGGCGCGAAAGAGGTCGTTCTGACCGCTGTCCCGGCGCTCTTTCGGCCGCATCGCCAATCCCCCGAATCGCCTCTCGCGACCAGAGAATCACGCCTCAGCGGCCGTTTCAATTTGCAAGATTATCGGCCTCAACGCCGATCAAACCGGCAAAATCGGTTACTTGCAAACCGCCGCAAAGCCCCACAAACCCAGGCCTCTCCGGATTCTTCACGGACGACCAGCTGGTCAAGAACCTGATCGTCGGTGACGAGGTCTCGCTCCGTCGCAAGATCAGGGAAGCGCTGCTCGCCTTGCGGATCGAACGCCAGTTGTCCAAGAACCGGATCCTCGAGATCTATCTCAACGAGGTCTATTTGGGTTGCGGCTCGCACGGGGTTGCGGACGCCGCGCAGGACTATTTCCGCAAGCCGTTGAGCACGCTTTCCATCGACGAGGCGGCGTTTCTCGGCGGATTGCCCAAAGCGCCAAACCACTATAGCCCCGTGCGCCACGCCGACGCCGCGCAAAGCCGGCGCAACTGGGTCATCGATCGCATCGTCGAGGACGGCTACCTCGCCGCCGGGCGAGTTGCGGCGTTGAAGGCGGCGCCAATTCGCCTGCCCGCAGGCGCCTGCGAGAACGACGACGGCTTCGACGCCAACGCGCCTACCGCTATCGACGGCGTTTCCGGCGACCGAGGTTAGGCGTCGGGCGCGAGGGCAAGGAGGTTTTCCTCGCCGCTCGCAACGCGCAAGTCATCGCGCAGGGGTTCGCTCGTCGGTGCGCGGCGTTTCGACCGGTCTCGTCATTGCGTCGCGATCGGCGTCGAGTTCGAACCACATCGCGTTGAGGATCGCGAACGCCGCCGCCAACCCGACGCCGAGAACCCACGAGAAATACCACATCGACTGTGCTCCGGTTCAGTAGACGCCATGCGGATCGCGCGTGATTTCCTCCGACGTGACGCGGCCGCGCAGAACGCGAAAGACCCACGCAGTGTAGGCGAGCACGATGGGAACGAAAACGACCGCGGCGGCCAGCATCACGCCGAGCGTCAGGCGGCTGCTCGAAGCGTCCCAGACGGTGAGGCTGCTGCTCGGCGACGAAGACGACGGCAGCAGGAACGGGAACATGCTGACCCCCGCGGTCGCGACGATCCCTACGACGGAGACGGACGTCGCGAGCCAAGTCACGACAGGTCGCGCCGCCCTGAAGAGGAAAAACGCCAACAGGGCGCCGGCGAAGCCGAGCCCCGGCGCCGCCAGCATCCAGGGATGCGCTCCGTAGTTTGCCAACCACGAGCCGGTCTGCGTCACGACCGTCTTGCCGAGCGGATTGGACGGGCCGGCGGGGTCGATCGCCGAGGTTATGGCGTAGCCTTGGATGAGGAATGCGGTCGCCAGTCCGGCGAGCGCGAACAGAACGAGGGTGGCGAACGCGGCGACGCCTCCGGCTTGCCGCGCGCGGCTCGCGACAGGCTCGCCCGCCTTGACGCCGAGGTAGGCGGCGCCGTGCATCAGCAACATCGCCAGACTGACCAGCCCGCACAGCAGGCCGAACGGATTGAGCAGGCCCAGCAGCGTGATCTGGTAGCTCGCGCGCAGATCGGGATCGAACGCGAAGGGAACGCCCTGGAGCGCGTTGCCGACCGCGACGCCGAATATCAGCGCCGGAACCACGCCGCCAATGACCAGCGCCCAATCCCATGTCGAGCGCCAGACCGGATTGTCGATCTTGGAGCGGAAGGTGAAGCCGACCGGCCGCAGGATGAGACTGACCAGGACCAGGAACATTGCGAGGTAGAACCCCGAGAAGCTCACGGCGTAAAGCGGCGGCCAGGCGGCGAAGATCGCCCCGCCGCCGAGCACCAGCCAAACCTGGTTTCCCTCCACACCGGCCCGATGGTGTTGATCGCAACGCGCCGTTCGACGTCGGTCCGGCCGACGAACGGCAGCAGCGCCGCCACGCCGAGATCGAAACCGTCCATGACGGCGAAGCCGATCAGCAACACTCCGAGCAGGAGCCACCAGACGAAACGAAGGTTTTCGTAATCGAAGATCATGGCGCGCTCCCAGGACTCATTGAGCAGGTTGCGCGATCGCCGGCGGGCGATCAGGACCGCGATCGTCGGCGACCATCTCCGGTCCCAGACGAATGGTTCGCACGATGAGATAGAGATCGACGATGGCCAACGTGGTGTAAAAGACGATGAAGCCGCTCAGCGAGAACCAAACGTCGCCCGCCGTGACCGAAGAGTTGGCAAGGTAGGTCGGCAAACGCTTCGATCGCCCACGGCTGGCGCCCGTATTCGGCGACGATCCAGCCGAGCTCGCACGAGATCCATGGCAGGGCAGGCAAAGCGCCGAAAGCCAGAGGAACCAACGGCGCCTGGATCGAGCCGGCGCCGAGCGGCGAGCCAGAACGCGGCGGCGAACAGCGCGATGAAGCCGAAGCCCAGCCCGACCATGATGCGGAAGCTCCAAAACAGGGTCGGCGACCGTCGGGGACCGTGTCTTGCGCCGCCTGGGCGATCTCGGCGTCGGTGGCGTCGACGACGTTCGGGTCGTAGCGCTTCAGCAACAGCGCGTAACCGAGATCGGACGACGTGGCTCGCCAGCGTGGCCTTGGCGACGGCGTCGTTGGGGTCCTTGTGCAGCGCCTCGATCGCCGCATAGGCCGGAATGCCGTTGCGGATGCGCGTCTGCGCGTCGGCGACCAGTTCGGAAATTCCTGGAACCTGTTGATCGAGCGAACGCGTCGCGATCAACCCCAGGACCCATGGAATTTGCACCCGATATTCGGTCTCGTGCGTCTTTAAGTTTGGGAAGGCCGAACAAAGTGAACGAGGCGGGCGCAGGTTCGGTGTTCCACATCGCCTCGACGGCGGCGATCTTCATCTTCTGGTTGGCGCTGGCGGTGTAGCCGCTCTCGTCGCCGAGCACGACCACCGACAGCGCCGAGGCGAGCCCGAAGCTGGCGGCCACCGTCATCGACCGCTTGGCGAACTCGCTATAGCGGCCCTGCAACAAATAGATGGCGCTGACCGCGAGCACGAAAACCGACGCCGGTCACGTATCCGGCCGAGACGGTGTGAACGAACTTGTCCTGCGCGACAGGATTGAACAGTACCTGCTTGAACGAGGTCAACTCCATGCGCATGGTCTGGAAGTTGAAGCGGGCGCCGACCGGATGTTGCATCCACGCGTTGGCGACCAGGATCCACAAGGCTGAGAGGTTCGAGCCGAGCGCGACCATCCAAGTGACCGTCAGATGGCCGACTTTCGACAGACGATTCCAGCCGAAGAAGAACAGGCCGACGAAAGTCGCTTCGAGGAAGAACGCCATCAGCCCTTCGAGGGCCAGCGGCGCGCCGAATATGTCGCCGACGTAATGGCTGTAGTAGGCCCAGTTGGTGCCGAACTGAAACTCCATGGTGATCCCGGTGGCGACCCCCATGGCGAAATTGATGCCGAACAGCAGCCCCCAAAACTTGGTCATGTCGCGCCAAATGGCGCGGCCGGTCATGACGTAGACGCTCTCCATGATCGCAAGAAGAAGCGACAGGCCGAGCGTCAGCGGCACGAAGAGGAAATGATACAATGCCGTCATGCCGAACTGGATGCGCGAAAGCGTCACGACGTCGATGGCGGACATCGCCGGACTGCTAGCCTTTGAGCTGCGCCGCGGAATTGGCCGGCGCGAAGATTTGTGCGGGGTCGACGCTTTGGCGATGTCCGACGCCGAAGAACAGCAAGGCGAGCGCAAGGATCGCGACAATCTTGAGCGCGAATGCGGCGAGCAAATCCTTACCCAACCGGCGCCGCTCGCGCGCGGCGTCAATCTCCCGATCGGCGAAGGAAGACGGCGTTGTCATTTGCAGTCGACGCTGTCCCGCAATTGTGAATTTTGTAAGTCGGCCGCGTGCGCGAAGAACTTCTCAACGAGAATCTGTTCCTCGACCTCGCGTCGGGCGCGGTGTCGCGCTTCTTCGGTATCGGCCGCGGCTTCCTGATCGTCCCGGCGCTGATCTTCGCCGCGCGCATGCCGATCCTGAACGCCTTCGGCACATCCTTGTTCGCGATCTCGGTGTTCGGCCTGGCGACCGCGCTGAACTATGCGCGGAGTGGTCTCGTCGACTGGCGCCTCGCGGGTATGTTGATCGTGGGGGGCTTCGCCGGGAGCATGGTCGGCGCGCGCGCGGCGATGCGGCAGGCGGCGCATAAGGGCGCCATGAACATTGTCTTCGCGACGATGATCATCCTCGTCGCGCTCGCGATGCTGGCGCGCGAACTCAGCTGTTGAACGCTTGTCAGCGCGTCCGCCCTCGGCGCGCGCAGGTATGAGCTGGTTCGCCTCTATGAGAAGCCGCGACAACGACCGCGCATGACCTCAAACGCGTTGATGGTTCAAGCCTTCCGCAGGATGCCGACAGGCCAAGATTTTAGGAGTTCCCCGGCGATTTGCAGCCGGCATGCTCTATCCCATGGCGTCGTCGAGCTTACAGCGTTGCGCCGACCGACTTTGACATCTTGAACCCGAGCGCCTTTGAAGCGGGAATGTTCAGCGCTTCACCGGTTCTCGGGTTGCGCCCTTCGCGAGCCGGACGCTCCTTGACGGAGAAACGGCCGAATCCGGCGATGGCGACTTCTTCGCCACGTTTCGCGGCGTCAATGATCGTCGCGAATATTGAATTGACGATGTCCTTCGCCTTGGCCTTGGAAAGGTCATTGGCTTCGGCGACGGCGTCCACGAGTTCCGTCGTGTTCATTGGATTGTCCTTCAATGGCTGAGCGAGAATTGCGATCGACGAGACGCGGTTCATCGTCGAGTGGCCGGCGTGACGCGAACATCGGAAAGTGAACGACCACCGGCTAAAACACGCGAACGGAGCGCCAAGACAAGCCGAAAGTACGCGCTTGTCGCCTATCCCCCTACTCCCACTGATTATTTAGGCGCATCATAAGACGTTGTTTTTCCTTGCGAAAATAGATTTGCTCTCTGAAACTACCGGCTACGGAACCGCCACAAAATTGCGCTTTTGATTCCATTGAAGAATTTTGCCCAATCGGGGCCACTATCTATCGCCTACTATCGGCGCTTTCGGCACGCCGCCACGCCTTCCCTCAGAACGGTCCATCGTAGAAAAGTACCGTCAGCGAGGCGTTCCGTTCGTGTGAAACCGTTGTACGATCTCACGAACTCGGCCGCGGTATCTGCCCTCCTCCCCAACCACGCAGGAGGATAGACATGGCCAAGAAGCCAAGCCGCGTGCGCATTCTGGTGATGCCGTATCAGGAGGACGAAGACAGCAATCCCGTGGGGCGCTCCGGCCCCGCAACGGTTCTGACAGGCCTCCCTCGAACGATTAGGCGACATGAACTCCGGCGTATCGTGCCGCTCGCCGACTGCGCCATTTACGAGATGGGAAAGCGCGGCGAACTCCCCGACGCTTCAATCTCACGCCTCGATGCGTGGTGTGCGATCTGGAAGAGGTAGAGACGTGGCTCGAGCAACGCCGCCAGACATATCTGGCAGGGCGCGCGACGATCGCACCGGGACCGCACGTGTCGTCCATCAGCGCAAGACGCGCCCTGTGAAGGCCGTGGTCGCCTAGGAATTACAGTGTAAAAGCTATCGCGCCATCCGTTCCGCGATGGCTTGTCGCTCTCTCCGCAAGAGGCTAGTTCCGAACCACTCCACCGACGGCCAGCCAGCCGAAATCGAAGGTCGTAAACCAACCGCTCACTTCCACGGCAGATCGCGGCCAGGCCTAGTGGCGCAAGTCACTCGAAATGAGGGTATAGCCTTTTGAGGCGAACGCGGGCGTCGGCTGTTGTGAATTGCCAGTCTGCGCTCGCGTGATGTTTGTTCCGGTTTCCTCCCAAGCGGCGACTTCCTTTGTCAATGTCTGCTTGTCGGGAATACGTCGATCCAGACACTGGGTTGAGAGGACGCCGAGTTCGGATTCGGCCATGTCGAGCCAGCTTCCGTGCTTGGGCGTGTAATGCCATTCAAACCGCTCGACGAGGCGACGCGCTTCGGCGGCGGGGAAGGCCGCGTAGAGCGATGCGGTCGTGTGGGTGCTGAGATTATCCTGCACCAGCACGATCTTGGCCGCGTCGGGGAAATGCGTGTCGGACAGATCCTTGAGCGCCTGGGCGTAATCGACGGCCGCGTGACGGTCGGTGACTTTCACGTGCCGCCAGCCTTCCAGCGGCGCGAACATCATGAACAGATTGGCCACGCCGTTGCGTTCGTATTCGTAGTCGTGCCGCGCGGGTTTTCCCGGTTTGACGGGGATGGGCGCGCGCGTCTCGACGATCAATTGCTTCGAGGTTTCGTCGAGACATACGACGGGGCGCTCGGGATCGCGCGGCCTTTGGTAGACCTCCAGCACGTCTTCCATGCTGGCCACGAAGGCCGCGCTGGCTTCGGGCGCGATCACCCATTGCTGCTTGAGATGCGGCTGGAGAATGTTTTTTTGAGAGTCCGCCCGATCGTGTTGTCGCTGGCGCTTTCGACGATATGCAGTTCCACGACTTTCTGTTCCAGCAGACGCAGGCTCCATTTGGCGTGGCCCGCCGGCGCCGGCCCGCAGGTCAGCGCGATCAATTTCGCTTCCGCCGCGCCATCGAATATTCGTGGCCGAGCCGATTTGGGATTGTACTTGCGGGTCAGGACCGCCTCGAAACCTTCCTCGACAAGCTGCCGTCGCGTTCGTTCGACAGTGGGGATGCTCGTATCCAGCGCCTCGGCGATCCGGCTATCGCTCCACCCCTCGCCGGCTTCCGAAATATCGGCTTTCAGCAGAATACGCGCTTTCGTGACCAACTGGGCCGGACGCTTGCCCTTGCGGATAAACTCATCGAGTTGGCCCCGTTCCTCCTGGCTCAAATTCACCACATATTTCTTGACGATAATCTCTTTCGCCGCCACGAATCATCTCCATCGCCGCCTCGCGACGGCATGGATTCAGAAAGTCCCCTCAAACGCAATGACGCGAGGCACGTAGGCAGCGCAATCCTCGCGGCGTTACGCGCTTCTCCCCTTGTTGGAGCCAATCCCTGAGCCTCGATCGACCTGTCGAAAAGCGTCGAAGCGGGACATTCCCCCTGAATAGCTTCGCGGCAGGCTCCCGACCCAAAAAACGACATTCCGCGGTCTGGCGACGACCGGCTCATTGTGACCCTGCGCCGAAGTTCGTTTTTGGCGGCGAGTCATCTTGCTGCGGTTCGCTGAATTGCGGCGGCGCCCAAACTTGATGGGCGACCTGCGCGGATTCCTAGACCCTTCGAAGTCGTGGACCGATGGGCGCGCAGCCGCGGAGGCGCGCAGACAAGCTTCACGGGGCGGCGATCTCATCGGGCTCGCTCCTGTGCCAGCGGAGACGGGCTCGGTATCTACTCAGGCGTGGGCGCAGGACGGCGTCGGCGGCGAGGCTTCTTGCGTGTCAGCAATCGAGCTGGCAGATCGACGCGTTTCGCCTGCTTGGCAGGCTCCATCGCTGTCGGTGACCTTTCGGCCGACACGAGCCGCCCACGCCAGTCGACGCTCGCAACACCGCAGTTGAGCGGCGCGCCGACGCGCTTTCCAGTGGGTAGATTCCGAGTCTCTCGCTCGTCGAGCGTCCGGCCTATGCAGACGTCACGTCGAAGCTCTGTCCTCGAGCGACGGGGCGGCGACTTCAGGAAATTCGCGTCGATCGACGCAGACGAGGAGACAGCATGAAAACGCTTCATCGTAACCGGGCCTCGCGCTTGCTATTGCGGCAGGGTTCGCCCTGCCGCTGGCCGGCTCGGCCGAAGCCGCCATGGGCGGCGCCCTTCCCTCGACACAGATCCTCCCGGTCGAAAATGCGCAGTTCTTCTTCCTTGGCCACAACTTCTGTTGGTACGACGACGGCTGGCAGGGCCCGGGTTGGTACTGGTGCGGCTACGCCTGGAACAACGGCTACGGCTGGGGCGGCGGCGAAGGCTGGCACGGCTGGAACCGTAGCGCATATCACGGCCCGAGAAGCATGCCGCGGCGCGGCGCCATGCTAACGCACACGCCCAGCGTCAAGCGTCGTCCGCACGTCCGAATTTCCAGGGCGCCACAGACTTTCCAGGGCGCCAAGACCTTCCAAGGCGCCAAGATTTCACGGGCGCCAAGACAGTCATCCCAGGCGCCGGCAACAAAGTCTGGCAGCAGAACAAGTGATAAGCGGCGGATTGGTCATTCCGACCTAACGC
Source organism: Nitrospirota bacterium (assembly GCA_963830245.1). Classification (GTDB taxonomy): domain Bacteria; phylum Nitrospirota; class Thermodesulfovibrionia; order Thermodesulfovibrionales; family Dissulfurispiraceae; genus JADFXI01. The sequence continues at coordinate 194,290 of CAWHNC010000095.1, read as the reverse complement.
GCCGCCTCAACTCAAGTTCAGGCGGCGCGGACCGGAACTGACAACGCGAAAGCGCCGTCGTCGCGATGGGACGATACGGCCCGACGGAAGGGGCGGGATGCGGCGTGCGCAGAAGCGCTCCTGCTTCCGCCCCTGTCTCGCAACGGGGCGTGCGCAGCCTCGAGGTTGCGAGACGCCCTTCGTGTGAAAAGAAAAGTCGTTTCCAACGTCCACACGTCTTCAGACATCGCAGCAGGAGCGCATGCCTATGAACATCAGCATCGCCCACCTTCAACCCATTGTCTCCCTGATCGCCGGCGTTCTCATTCTCATGATGCCGCGGTTGCTCAACTACATCGTCGCCTTCTTTTTGATCGTGTCGGGAATCCTTGGCCTCGGGCTCATTCACTAAAGGATCTCGCAGGCCAAGACCGCCTGGATCCCTCGCGACAATAGACGTCGACGAGCGATCTGCGAAAGGACAACCCATCGTGAGCGACTCCAAGAGCGGCATGTCATGAGTTTTGCGCATGCCTTGCGTGCATTCGCGCTGAGCGCAGCGCTGCTGGGCGGCTGCGCAAGCGATCCGCGCACATCCTTCACCGAGTCCGACGAGATGTCCGCAGTCGCCATCGGCGCGCCCAACGTTCGCTATTGGGCCGACGCCACGGAGCGCGCGGTCCACAGCGCAGCGCGACCCGCCGTCGTGCAGAAAGGGCGGCCGTTCGTCTATCTCGCCCTCTCCGGCGGCGGCGGCAGCGGCGCCTTTGGCGCGGGCGTTCTCAACGGCTGGAGCGAGTCCGGGACGCGGCCGGAATTCACCATCGTGTCGGGCGTGTCGACCGGGGCGCTGATCGCGCCCTTCGCCTTTCTCGGACCCGATTACGACGACAAGCTCAGGCAAATCTACACGAACGGCGAAGCGCAAAGCTTGATCGGCCAGCCCAATCCGCTTGGAGCGCTGTTTGGTTCCGGGGCGTTCGGTCGCGAACGCCTGCGGCGCCTGGTCGAGCGCTATCTCGACGACGATCTCATTAGGGCGATCGCGCGCGAGGATCAGAAGGGGCGGCGCCTGCTGGTCGTCACGACCAATCTCGACGCACAGCGCGCCGTCGTCTGGGACATGGGCGCCATCGCTACAAGCGGCGCGCCGAAAGCCTTTGATCTGTTCCGCGAAGTTCTCGCCGCTTCCGCGAGCGTTCCCGTGGTCTTTGCGCCGCAACTGATCAATGTCGAAGCGGACAACAAAGACTTCCAAGAGATGCACGCCGACGGCACGCTGAGTGCGCCCATCTATACGTTGCCGCAGGCGGTGCTGTTCGGCGGCAAGCCGATCTTGCGCGCCGCCCGTCCAGCCCTCTATGTCATTGTCAACGCCCGCATCGATCCGGGTTTCGGCGTCGTGCCGGACCATGTCGAAGCGATCGCGGCGCAGTCTCTATCGACCTTGAATTGGGTCGGCGCCAAGGCGGTGCTCGCCGAGACCTATAACGCCGCGAGCCGCGAGGGCCTGAGTTTTCACTTGACCTATATCGACCGAGATCACCCCGACAGCGGCGGCACGGGTTTCGAAACCGACGCGATGCGCAAGCTCTACGACTACGGTTACGAGAAGGCTCGCTCCGGCGGCTTTTGGGTGACCGATCTATCGCAGATCGAGGCGGCGAAGGACGCGGGGAAGGCGGCTGCGGCGCCGACCATTCGCTGACGGCGCGCGGCGATCGGACTGCATTCGTCGCGCTTGCGAATTTGACGAGAGACACGTCGATCGTCCCGCGACAGTCTCGCGATCAGCAATGAGCCGGCGGCGCCGTCGGCGAATCTAAGATTGGATAACGTCCATGCCAAACCCAGCCGCCAACGAAAACGTCCCGACCGCCAGACAGGGCGCTGACGTGAACGCCGCGGCGCCGAAAGGCCTGACGAGCGACGAAGCGCGTCGCCGCCTGGAACAATTCGGCCCCAACGCCATGCCGGACACCAGCGTCCATCCCTTGCGCCAGATGTTCGAAAAATTCTGGACGCCCGTTCCGTGGATGCTCGAAGCCGCTATCGTGCTCGAGCTGGCGCTCGGCAAATACACCGAAGCTTCGGTCATCGCGATCCTTCTCGTCTTCAACGCCGCTCTCGGATATTTTCAGGAAAGCCACGCGCAGGCGACTCTCGCCGCGCTGAAGTCGCGGCTGGCGATGACCGCATCCGTCCGCCGCGATGGGGTATGGACGAATGTGCCCGCCGCCGAGCTTGCGCCCGGCGATGTCGTGAAGTTGTCGCTCGGCGGCGTGGTTCCGGCGGATGCGCTCATCGCAGGCGGAGAGATCCTGCTCGATCAATCCATGCTGACGGGCGAGTCCGTTCCCATAGAGGCCGGCGCGGGCCGCCAAGCCTACGCGGGGGCGTTGGTGCGGCGCGGCGAGGCGGTGGCGGAAGTCACGGCGACTGGAGCGCGCACCAAATTCGGGAAAACCGCCGAGCTCGTTCTCACCGCTCATGTCGTCAGCTCGCAGCAGAAGGCGGTCATGCGCGTCGTCGGCAATCTGGCCGCGTTCAATGGCGTCTTCATCGTCGGGCTCACGGTCTACGCCGCTTTTCTCAAAATGCCGATCGCTGAAATTGTTCCCCTCATTCTCACCGCGGTTCTGGCGTCGATACCGGTCGCGTTGCCGGCGACCTTCACCCTTGCGGCGGCGCTCGGCGCGCGCAACCTCGCCAAGCTTGGCGTCCTTCCGACACGGCTCTCCGCGGTGGATGAAGCGGCGACGATGAATGTCTTGTGCGCGGACAAGACCGGCACCTTGACGCAGAACGCTCTGAGCGTGGCGCAGATTCGTCCGATGCCCGCTTTCGACGAAGCGCATGTTCTGGCGTTGGCGGCGTTGGCCAGCTCGGAGGGCGGCCAAGATCCGGTCGATGAGGCCATCAGGTCGGCCGCCCAGGGCAAGGACGCAGCCGACACGCCGAAGTTGACCGCTTTCACGCCGTTCGACCCCGCCACCAAAATGTCCGAAGCGAGCGCCGTGGATTCGGGCGGGGCGACGCAACGCGTGGTGAAGGGCGCCTATGCCGTCGTGATCGCGCTCGCGGAGACTTCGCCGACCGCGGAAGCGATCGCCAAGGAGCTCGAGGGGCAAGGCTTTCGCGTGCTGGCGGTCGCGGCCGGAGCGCCCCAGGCGATGAAGTTGATCGGCCTCATCGCGTTGAGCGATCCGCCGCGCGCGGATTCGGCGGCCCTCGTCAAGGAACTGCAGTGCGTTGGGCGTGCGCACGGTGATGGTGACGGGCGACGCGCCGGCGACGGCCGCCATCGTCGCGCGGTCGGTCGGGCTTGACGGCGCGCTCTTTCCGCCTGGGCCCATCCCCGAAGCGATCCGTCCCGAAGACTACGCCGTCTTCGCCGGCGTCCTGCCCGAGGACAAGTTCAAGCTCGTCAAGGCCTATCAAAACGGCGGGCACACCGTCGGCATGTGCGGCGACGGCGCCAACGATGCGCCGGCGTTGCGCCAGGCGCAGATCGGGATTGCCGTTTCCACGGCGACCGAGGTCGCCAAAGCGGCCGCCGGCATGGTGCTCACCGAACCCGGCCTCGCCGGCATTGTCGCCTCGGTCAAGCAAGGTCGCGTCATCTTTCAGCGAATCCTGACCTACACGCTCAACTCCCTCAACAAGAAGATCGTGCAGGTGCTCTTCATCGCGGCCGGGCTCGTCATGACCGGACAAGCGATCCTGACGCCGCTGCTGATGGCGCTGATCATGATCATCGGCGACATCCTCGGCATGTCGCTGACGACGGACAACGTGCGGCCTTCGCCGCTGCCCAATGTCTGGCGAATCGGCAATCTGACGATCGCCGGCGCCGTCATGGGGCTCGGCGAACTGGCGTTTTGCGTGTCCGCCCTCGCCGTGGGGGCGCACCTCGCCGGATTCGACATCGACAGGTTGAGGACGCTGGCCTTCGTCATCATCGTCTTCGGCAATCAAGCGACGACCTACAACAATCGCGAACGTCGACGAATTTGGTCCTCGCGTCCCAGCCTATGGCTCGCCGCGTCGTCATTCGTCGACATTCTGATCGCTGCGACGCTCGCCTTGACGGGAATCGCCATGGCGCCGTTGCCGCTCATCGCGGTCGTCGGGACGTTTGTCGCCGCCGCCGCTTTCGCCTTCGCCATGGACTTCGTGAAGGTTCCCGTTTTCCGCCGCCTTGCGATCGGTTAGCGCGCGAGCTCGCCGCGCCGATCGCCGAACGACTTCGCCTAAGCGCCGGATCCCGGCCAACCGTAATGCTTATGAAGCCGCTTCGCGTAGAGTTGGGTGAAGGCGTCGAGGGGATCCCACGGCGGGCTCGACTTGACCTGTTCGCGCGACACGTCGAGCTCGACGCGGCGGTCGAACCAGTCGATCGATTTCACCGCCAGCGGCGAAATCAGTACGCGCTTGCCGGACCACCAATTCCGGGTGTCGACGATGAAATAGTGGATGCTCCAGTCGGCGTCGTCGATCATGAAATTCTCGACATGGCCGATTTCGCCGTCGACGGCGTGAATGTGGTATCCGGTAATTTCATTGACGCTGCGCACATGCGGGTCGGACCCGTGCAAACTTGCGCGCTTGCCATGCGCCTCGCCGGTGTCCAGGCCCAGGCCGAAATAGGGCGGCGCCATATAGGGCCAAGCGATCGCTCCGGGCGTCTCGCTGAGATAGGGACCGCGCCAAAGCGGGTCCCAGCCATAGTATGTGTAGAGCCGGTTCTCCATCTGCTGCGACACCGGCTGGTCCTCAGCCAATTCCGGGCTCTTTTCGACCTGAGCCTTCGTCAGCGTCACGAGAAACCGCTGTTGTTCCAAGTCGGCCGGCAAAATGGCCGAAGGGTGGATCAAGACCTTGCGCCCCGTCAGCCAAGTTCCGCAATCGACGACCAGCCAGCGCACTCTCCACGATGCGTCGTCGAACAGGAAATCGACGACAGTTCCGATCTTGCCGTCGCTCGCCTCGATCGCGAAGCCCTTCAGGGCTGAAATGACCTGCATCATGGTTTGACGACCTTATCCGCGCCGACGCCGGCGCGGCTCAACCTCACGCTCGTGGTCGAACAGGCGAAAAGGCTCAGCGCCGCCAAGGCCATCAGGGCCGCATTCAGGGTGGATATCGACATGTTGCGAATCCTCGCTCTCGGCTGAATTGCCGGCCACCTGGCCGCGGCCGAGCTGACGGAGCTGACGGCGGCGAGGGGGGCTCGCCGCCGCCAGGTTTTGGAGCCGAACGCGTCGCTTTTGATGCGCGCTGAACCACTCCAAGGGCCACTGTTAGAGGTGATCTGGCGGTACAGGCCTTGATGATTTTTTTTACAAGGTTGATTACGCCATAAGTGATCACTTCTTCAGGAAATGATGCCGGGGCATTTTCTATCAGCAAACGCTCTGAATACCATGCGCCACTATTGTGAGCCATGCCTGCACAATCGCCCCTGACGGGCCTTATCGTTACTTGCTGTGACAGGGCCATTTCCCTGACCCCGAGGTTAACCAATTGAAGACCCCTCATGGCAGGGTTTGAATCCAGGCCATGCCGTCCTTTTGTTATAGGAAGGAAACGAAATAAATCAGCCCCTGAACAGTAGATGTATGACCCGGAGTCAGTGCCCTGATCAGGTTTTATCACAAAAAACAGAAAGTCATTTATATACTCATATGATTTCCCGGCATCTTCAGAAGTTGACAGGCTCACTTTTTTCCCACCTCCTCATATTAATAGCATATCCGATGAATATCCTCAACAGCAAGGGCATGTATGTCTGCTTTACGATTTAGAGGGAACATCATAATATAGAACTATCATGAAATACTAATTTCGTGTAATATTTAGTAGATATACATGCGTCCGCTTATACTTGTTACCAATGATGACGGTGTGCATTCCCCCGGAATTATTGCCCTGTTTAAGGCAATGAAAGAACTGGGCGAAGCTTATATTATTGCGCCTGACAGAGAGCGGAGCGCTGTGGGCCATTCTCTCACCCTTCACCGTCCGCTGAAAGTGGAGGAACTTCGCGAAAATGTTTTCAGCGTGAACGGCACGCCGACCGATTGCGTTGCACTTGCCTTACATAAGATCCTGCCCAGGAGGCCGCATCTCGTCGCTTCAGGTATTAACAGAGGGGCGAATCTGGGTGATGACATTACGTATTCCGGCACTGTTTCCGCCGCCATGGAGGGTACTATCTTAAGCGTCCCTTCTTTTGCCCTTTCAGTAATCGGAGAGAGGCCGTTCCATTATGAAGGCGCCGTTCATTATGCTATTGAAGTTGGAAGGTTTATACTGGACCAGTCGCTGCCCTACGACACGCTGCTCAACGTGAATGTCCCGAATGTGCCCAGGATGGACATGATCAAAGGGATCAGGATCACCAAGCAGGGGAAGCGGGTTTATGATAATGCTATCCAGGAAGTCTTGTCGCCGTGGGGCGACAAGCATTACTGGATTGGGGGAGGAAAACCCTATTGGGAGCAGGGAGAGGACATGGACATGCAGGCGGTGCTCGACGGCTATGTATCGGTGACGCCGATTCACCTTGACCTGACTAACTATGCTGCTATGGACCAGCTGAGAAAAAAGTGGCTGATAGAATAAAGTAAGCAGTAAGCACAACAAATATGAATTCGTAAGCAGCGGAATGAATGTTTGTTTTTGCTGCTTACTCCCTACTGCATACTGCCTACTGTTTTAAGGGTGATACTATGGACTATAACGTTATAATTGTCGGAGCAGGGCCCGCAGGGATTTTTTGTGCGCTCGAACTTGTCGCTAAAGCTCCGGCTCTTAAAATCCTGATTATCGAACAGGGCAAGGATATTGACCGCCGCCACTGTCCCATGGATGCCAGCGGGGAAGCCTGCATCTCATGCCCGGAATGCGAACTGGTAAGCGGCTGGGGCGGCGCGGGCGCATACAGTGACGGGAAGCTTACCCTCTCTCCCGAGATCGGCGGATTTCTTGGACGGTATATGGATGTGGCTGCCCTTCAGTCCCTTATAGATTATGTTGATGGCATTTATGTTAAGCATGGCGCACCGTCCGAACTTTATGGCAGCGACAGCAGGGCAGTGAGCAGTATAAAAGACCTTGCAGCCAAAAATGACCTGACTTTTATTCCCTCGAAAATAAGACATATCGGTACTGACAGGTGCCGGGAAGTGTTGACAAAAATGAGAAAGGCAACTGACGGAAAAGTTGACGCTATATTTGAGAAGGATGTGCGGACAATAGTTGTTGATAAAAATAAGGCTGTCGGTGTAAGGCTTGGGGACGGTCTCGAATTTTGTGCTGATTACATAATCCTGGCGCCTGGCAGGGCCTCTTCAAAATGGCTTGAGACAGAAGCAAAAAGGCTTAACCTTACCTTGCTCAAGAACCCTGTTGATATCGGCGTCAGGGTTGAGGTGCCCGCGCCTGTGCTTGAACCTCTTACATTGGCCACGTATGAACCCAAAATGATTTTTTACTCAAAAAAATTTGATGATAAAGTCAGAACATTTTGCGTGAATCCATATGGTGAAGTTGTTAAGGAGCATTTGAAGGGCATCTGTACGGTAAACGGCCACAGTTATTCCGACAAAAAAACATGTAACACTAATTTTGCTATTCTCTCAAGTACTTTTTTCACAGAGCCCTTTAATGAGCCGATATCCTACGGCATGTATATAGCAAGGCTTGCCAATTTCCTCGGGGGCGGAGTCATAGTACAACGGCTGGGCGATCTTGTCAAAGGCAGGCGGTCTACGCCTGAAAGGATAGAAAGGGGAATAGTCGTGCCAACGCTGAACGATGCAACACCGGGCGATTTGAGCTTTGTGCTTCCCTATCGTTACTTGTCCAATATCCTGGAGATGCTCGAAGTTATTGACAGGATAGCTCCTGGCGTCAACTCCAGACACACCCTTCTTTATGGTGTGGAGGTGAAGTTTTATTCTATGCAGGTCAAGTTGACAAACAGCCTTGAAACCGAGATCCAGGACTTGTTTGCCATCGGTGACGGGGCAGGAGTCAGCAGGGGGCTGATACAGGCGTCGGTCTCCGGAGTTATAGCGGCGCGGGAAGTAATAAAAAGAAGTAAGCAGTAAGCAGAAAAGGAAAAGTTTTTTGCTGCCTACTTCATACTGGAGTTTATCGTGGATTATGACAAGCTCAGAGAGATGATGGTGACAACACAGCTTATTGCGCGCGGCATCAAGGACCCTCATGTCCTCGATGCCATGAATAAAGTCCCACGCCATCTTTTTATGCCGGAAGCCCTACAGGAAAGAGCTTATGAAGATGTGGCACTCCCCATTGGCCAAGGACAGACGATATCCCAACCGTATATGGTCGCCGTGATGACAGAACTGCTGGAACTTAGTGGGGACGAAAAAGTGCTGGAGATCGGGACAGGCTCGGGATATCAGGCGGCCCTGTTGTCTGAGCTTGCACGTGAGGTTTTCACCATCGAAAGAGTTCCAGTCCTTGCCGATGAGTCGCGGACACGTCTTGCCGGACTCGGCTATAATAATGTAACGGTTCTGGCGGGTGACGGTTCCAAAGGACTGGAGGACCAGGCGCCGTTTAATAGGATTATCATCACCGCTGCCGCACCTGAACTGCCTGAAATAATAGTGAAACAGCTCGCAGAGGATGGGATTATCGTTGCTCCTGTGGGAGAACGGTTCTCGCAGGTTTTGATCAAGGGGCGCAAAAAAAAGGGGGGCCTTGCAGAGGAGTTCCATACGGCCTGTATATTTGTTCCGCTTATCGGTGAGTACGGCTGGAAGGGATGAGCGGCAGGATGCTTAACTTTTTTATAAATATGATAAAATAACTGTAAGGAGAAATTTCACCTATGGTTGTTGAGCCGAAGGACATAAAATATAAGGGCAAAAAAGCAAGCAATAAGCGCGAGTACTTCAGGCTTAACGAGCGCATAAGAATCAATGTGCAGCAAATAGAGAAACCTGATAAGGATCAACAGACAGATGATTTAACAGTTAAGGCAGCAGGGAAGGTTTATGAATTCCATACGCAGGATATCAGTGCGGGCGGTCTGGCGTTCTTCTCAGAAGTGTTTTTTAGAGAGAACTCTTATTTGGAGATCACTTTAATTTTTAAAGAGACCGACCCGCCTTTTGAACCCGTAAAAGTAATCGCTACTGTTTTGCGGGCTGAACAAGTTGAGAATTCACGGTTCTACAACATTTCTGCGATGTTTTTCGGTATAGACCAAAGAGACAGGTGTACTATCGAACGTTATATCTTTCTGAGACAAAGGGAGATGATCGCAGAGAAAAGGATTGGTTTCTTGTGAGCATGAGGAGGCCGGGATTATGAAATATAGATCGATTATGTTGTTAAGTGCAGGATGTTTACTGTTTTTCATGATTTTCCTTAATGGATGCGCAACCGAAGTAGTTGTGGATGAGCACGGCAGTGAGTGGCTGGCAAGGCCTTTATCAGAGCTTAAACAGGAAATGAATCGCCCTGATTCATATGCTTCAAAAATTGGATGGAAAGAGAATACCTACTCACTTGCCAATGGTAATTATGTCTATGTTGAACCGATCGAAGACAATTGTGCCGTGCATTGGGAAATAAATTCAGCAGGTATAATTATCGGCTATCAGGCAAAAGGGAATGGTTGTCCCAAGGAGCAGTTCCTTGACGACAGGATTTCCAGGCAGAAAAGCCGCGCTGATTATTAAGGGCTGAGGCCTAAATTTTCTTTCGAAGATATTCAAAAACTCCATAACCAATCAGCGCAGTGATGAGGGCAATTGCAAAATTAGCAGTTGTAAAGATATCCGTAACGGCAAAAAACAAACTCTTTCCCTGCCCGTTGCTCTGAGTAAATTCTCCCATCAAAAGATTGGAATAAAAGAGAAAGATTATAAAACCTGTCTCAACCGCCGCTCTCGAAATCGGGGCCAACTTCCGCGGGTTTTTTTGTTTGGGAACCATTCAGTGATTATAACAGAAGTGATAGGGTAAGTTGGCAGGAAAGGTTAATTGGAGATCGGTTTTATTGAAATCACAACTGTGCCTTTTATTATGCGTAATTTGGCAAAAAATAAGGAACGCATATGGTTGCCACCCCTGCATTACCTTCAAACGCCCTTTCTATTAATCTCGCTGTATTGTTGAAAAGGAAGCGATGCCACCATTTCGGAGTTGCAATCACCGGCAACACAATTGTGACGGCACTGAATTTATTACGAAGACGTATGCTAGCGACATATTCGCGTAGCGGCTCGATGATCGAGGTATTGGGAGATTCAAGGACAATAAGTGGAACATCCATGTTTTGCATTTTCCATTGTGACTCTATTCTGTCCTTGTCCGAAGGATTAAGAAGTATGTGCACTGCAACAATGTTCCCGGGAACAAGTTTTGCGTACCGGATCGCGTTAATTACTGCCTTGTCCACTCCGGCCACAGGAACAACGACAAAACGATTTCCATCTTTCGGGACAAAACTCTTTTTATCGTAGAAAACGTGTCCTACAGCAGCTAATTGAGGCTCGCCGGGTATGCTGTAAAAGCTGTTGAAATGCATGGATTTTTGTCTCATGGTGCGATTTTCGATAGAAGAGCATTTTCTGTGCCGGGAAAGAGGTTAAAATTAAGTTGCTGAATTATAAGAGAACGTATGTCGACGTTAAAGAGACAATAGGGACTTGATTAAAAAATGTATTAATTGCCCTTAAAAATGAAATCGGAAAGGATACGAAGCATTGATAGCCATTCAGCTGTTGTCCGCTTGCAGAGGCAGGATTATCCTGAAGCAGGACCCTGTCGGCTCAAGAGGCTGGTACTCAACTCTTCCGCCGTGGGCCTCGGTAACCTCTTTGACGATAGTTAAGCCCAGCCCCAGGTAACCCGGAGCATTTGCCGCGGCGCTGGTTACTTCACCCGTCCCTTTAAAATACGGGTCAAACATACGCCTGCGGATTTCTTCCGGTATCCTTGGCCCCTGGTTCGTGACCTGGATTTCAGTGTTGCCGGCGCTATATGCGAGCGATATTTTAATTGTTGATCCACTGGGGGAAACCCGGAGGGAATTGGTAAGCAGGTTTGAGATCACCCACGGGAATTTCGCCGGATCAATTTGGGCCCATATATCTCCCTCGCCTTGTTTCTCATAATGTAAATTGACCTCTCGCTCCGCCGCAAGTAATTGTACCGGTTTGAGCCATTCAGGGAGAAGTTCGCTCAGATTGGTCAACTCCGGGTGAATGCGAATTGCCGCCCCGGGAAGATGATCAACATGTATGAACTGATTGGCAACTGAACGGAGCCTGACTATATCACTAAGCAGGGTCTCAATAAGAAATCGTGTGCGGTCATCGTAGGACTCCCTTCTTCTGTTCCAGAAGCTCGATGGCTGTGCCAAGTGATTGCAAGGGAGTCTTAAGTTCATGTGACAGAACGCCTATGAACTCTGCCTTAAGACGCTCTCTCTGACGAATCTCGGTAACATCATGGAGAAGAAAGATTGTCGAGATAAGTTCCCCGGTTTGAGACGTAACATCTCTTATGCGGAACTCAAAGCTTTTATGACCTTCTCTTTCAGCCTGAAGTTCGAATGCCGGAGCACTCTCTTTTACCTGTTCCCTGAATACCTCGCGGAGCTTAAAATAATTATCTGAAACAGAAGGGAGATCAGACCAGAGCATTCCGATTATACTATCCGTGCCAAGGCCTATAAGTTGGGCCATCCTCAGGTTTACATGAGTGACCCGTCCCTTGTTGTCAAGCGCTATTACCGCGTCCTCAACCGAGGACAGGAGAGTTTCCAGCTGGTTTCTCTGCCTGAGAATCCGTTCCAGATTAAGCTGGTCGGCGCGGCCTACCCTCTCCCATAACAACGAGAATTCCTCATTGAGGATGCGAATTTCAAGACTGGAAGGTTCGGGCAGCCTGAGTCTCTCTCCGGGCTTTATCCTTGACCTCAGCACTTCCGCGATATCTTTGAGAGGTTTTGCAAGGCGGACGGACAGGGAATCGACTATTAAAAGGGTAATAATAAATGTCACAAGATATAAGAGCGCAGTCCCGATAACAATTACACGGCGCACTGCGTCCCTCTTTTACGACAAGCGCGAACATCCCCTTTTCATTAAGTATGGTCAGTTGTTCAAACTGACCGTTCATTTCCCTGACCCTGTCAGCAGATCTGTCCCCCCTGTTTCCATTCATTCCAGACCGCGTTCGATATTGCCGGCAATTACGTCTTCACCGGGCTCGGTAATATTAGACTGCTCGAAACGCAATGCCTCATCAAACTGTTTCACCCATGCTTTATCAGGCAAATCCTGGTATCCCCCGCGGAAATGAAGAGCATTCCATGCCTGCCGCATTTTCCTGGCAGCCACAATAGAGTCATAATTTGAATGAATCATTTTAGGGGTGGTGCCAGCCATAATGAAAAGAGAGGATATGATGAAAAAAATACCCATGACGCCAAACAAAGCAACTATGGCAAGATAACCGCGGAGAATCCTTTTCCGCAAAGGAGGGAGCACAGTCACTATTCATCCTCCTGACAGTGTCCAGCGGGGACAATGTGAACATCGGCTTTGCCGACCCCGGCAACGTTATTTATACATTCTGATTCCACCCGGTATATTAACACATTACTATTGACAATCTTCTCCGGGATTAATTAAAGTAACTGCCTAATAGCAGCCGAAATCCACTTTCGCCTGTCGGGTTGAAAGTGGGTGCGGGGGAACCGTCGTATGGGGCGTATTTCTTTTCAGGAATAGGGCACTTCCAGGCCCGAGCCCGTCAGCTAACCTCGTAGGCATATGGAAGGGCAATAGGCAGATTATAAAACCACTGCTTTGATGGCGTTTTTTTGTTTTCTCCTGTGGGGCTCCCAGGGAGAAACGTATGTCAGTCAAGAGTTTTCTTATCGGCAGTCCAATCCAGACATTCAGGGAATCGCACGAGCGGCTCAACAAATTCATGGGCCTCGCCGTATTCTCTTCAGATGCGTTATCCTCCGTTGCTTATGGCCCTGAGGAAATTCTGTTTGCACTTGTTGTCGGCGGTACTGCGATGCTTATTATACGCTGCCTGTTGTTTTCAGTATCGTTGCGCTGGTTGGATTGTCGCCACATCATACTTCCAGACTATCCACGCATATCCTACAGGCGGAGGGGCTTATATTGTTGCAAAAGATAATCTCGGCGACCATCCGGGAATCATCGCAGGCGCCGCATTGCTTATCGACTATGTACTGACAGTTACTGTCAGTATTTCTGCAGGTATTGAGGCTATTACCTCAGCCTTCCCGTTTCTGCGCAACCAGGCAGTTATCATGTGTCTTATCGCAATTGTGCTGATCATGATAATTAACCTGAGGGGTGTTCGCAGAGTCCGGGAAAGTCTTTTCGATACCTGTCTATATTTTTCTCGGTAGCCTTTTCCTTCTTATAGCGATGAGTTTTGTAAAATCCTTTAGTATTGTACGCCCGCCCCCTGTAGTATTTAAAGCGGCGACTTCAAATGTCATACCGCTTTTTATCATCCTCAGGGCCTTTGCTTCAGGCTGCGCCACACTTACCGGAATTGAAGCGGTATCCAACGGAGTCCGGGCTTTCAGGGCTCCAGAGGCCCGGAACGCCGGAATCACTCTCATATGGATGGTCTGTTGCTCGGCATTCTTACCCTCGGCCTCGGCTATTACTTCAACTATTACAGGATATTGCCCAATGAAAACGAAACCGTACTATCACAACTTGCCAGGATGATATTTTCAAAAGGGATCATCTATTACATCATACAATTCGCCACTTCCTTTATGCTTGTTCTCGCGGCCAATACATCATTCCAGGATTTCCCCAGACTCTCGTCAATCATGGCCGCCGACCGTTATCTTCCGCGCCAGTTCAGCAACCGCGGAGACAGGCTCGTTTTCTCCAACGGCATAGTGCTTCTCGGGTTCTTTGCCGCTTTGCTGCTGGTGATCTTTGGAGGCGATACTCATTCGTTGATACCGCTTTATGCAATCGGAGTTTTCATCGCATTTACTCTCTCACAAGCAGGCATGGTGAAACACTGGATTAAATATAAGGGCGAAGGCTGGAGGAAAAGTATCCTGATAAATGGCGTCGGGACAATCACGACCGCGGTTGTTCTTGTTATTATCGCGGTTGAAAAATTCACGCACGGGGCGTGGATAGTGCTGGTAGCGATCCCCAGCCTGGTCATCCTGATGATGAAAATTCATAATCACTATGCCTCTGTTGCCGAGCAGCTGTCTGTAACTTCCTGCGAGGTCAATCAACCGGACTTCAAGCACCACTCCGTCATCATTCCCATATCAGGCGTTCAGCAGGCTGTCATCAGTGCAGTAAAATATGCAAAAGCTATTTCGGATGACGTGGTTGCACTGTATGTGTGTCTCGACCCGACTGTAACGAAAATTACAAGGGAACAGTGGGACCGACAATGTATGGGTGTGCCTCTCGTCATCCTTGACTCTCCCTACCGTTCAATAAAAGATCCGATTCTTGATTATATCGATGAGGTACAGCAGCGCTACAAGGACGGGGTGATCACAATGATACTTCCCGAATTTGTGCCTTCAAAGTGGTGGCATCACCTGCTGCATAACCAGACGGCATTCTTCATAAAAGGCATGTTATTATTCAAAAAGGGAGTTGTATCCACAAGTGTGCCCTTTCACCTGAGCAAGTAAAATAAGGGAATAGGTCATGGGTTATAAACTTAAATGGTTTGTTTTTTTCTATAACCTATTACCCATAACCCATAACCTATCTTCAATTTACCTGCGGGCCTTTGTCAGGCTGAAGTCAGGGTATGCGGCAACATTCACTTCGTTACGGTCCAGGCCTTCGTATTCCACTTCTGCAGACACACGCAGAGGAATTATTTTATCAAGCACCTTGAAAAATACAAACATCACGACGAAAACAAAGGCGAAGTTTACGCAAACTCCGATAACCTCGGCCACAAACTGCGAAGTGTTGCCATAAAACAGACCTGTTACTGTACCGGGGACGTTGTTCAGGCCGTCACCATAGGTGCCGTCAGCAAAAAGACCGAGCGCGATGAGCCCCCAGGCGCCGCACGTGCCGTGAACAGATATCGCTCCAACAGGATCGTCGACTTTTAAAGTTCTCTCAACAAAAAAGATGCTCATACAACAGAGCACGCCGGCAACAAGCCCTATAATGACTGCTCCGACCGTACTCACAAATGCGCATGGCGCCGTGATAGACACCAGTCCGGCAAGTAGTCCGTTTGCGGACAGGGACAGGTCCGGTTTACCGTAACATATCCACATGTAAGCCATTGCCGAGAAGGAAGCTGCGGCAGATGCAAGCATGGTATTTACAGCTATGACTCCAATCCTTAAATCAGTGCCGGCAAGCGTCGAGCCGGTATTGAACCCGAACCATCCGAAAAAAAGTATTAAGCACCCGATAATAGCCATCGGTATATGATGTCCCGGTATAGCTAGGGGTGTTCCATCGGCTTTAAATTTTCCCATACGGGGGCCAAGGGCTATCACTCCTGCAAGCGCTGAAACGCCGCCAACCATGTGGACTACTGATGATCCGGCAAAATCGAGGACCCCATGGCCTAATCCGAAGTTCTTGCCGAGCTGCGACAGCCATCCGCCTCCCCACACCCAGTTTGCATACAGCGGGTATGTGAACATAGCGATAAAGAACGAGTAAATAACGAACGACTTAAATGTCCAGCGTTCAGCCATCGCTCCTGTCGGAATTGTGGCCGCCGTATCCATAAAGACCACCTGGAACATAAAGAGCGTGACAATCGCAGCATCATAGCCCACACCTGAAAGGAAGAATCCCTTTGTGCCGAAAAGTCCGAAGTTTTTTCCAAAGAGGTGCAGGACGAATTCACCGTTCAACAATCCCGTTCCGCCGGCGAGAGTACCGGCGCCCACACCACCCATCTGGAGCGCATAGCCGCAAATCCAGTAACCCAGCACCCCGAAGACAAAGACCATTAAGTTCATCGCCATGGTATGGGCGGCATTCTTCGCCCTTGTAAAGCCGGTCTCAACCATCGCAAAGCCGGCCTGCATGAAAAATACGAGATAAGCGCAGAGCAATGTCCATACAAAATTAATGGCGATCCTGTTATGACCAACGACATCGGCCAGTTTTACGGCAAGCGGTTCGTTTGTTGCCAATTTTTTAATGTCGTCTGCAGTTGGGGCGCCGGACGTTGCGCCAATTACGTCCCCGGTCCCGCCCGTATTTACGCCGGACGGATCGGGTTTGAGCTCCTGGGCCGGAGCAGGCTGGGCCTTATCATCAGCAAGGGCCGGCAAAGCTGTCATCATCGGCCCCATCAGTAGGACAATTAACAATAAGAACGTCGATATTTTTTTCATTTACGCCCTCCCATAACAAAAAATGTTAAATTATGAATTTTGAATGTTGAATTAATTGTAGAATAATTTTGAAACCTAACATTCAAAATCTAAAATTAAGCATTCAACATTGCTTTATAGCCTATTACCGAACTGTATTATCATCCCGCCGCAAATAATTACCATCAACCCGATCCAGGTAGAATTTGGTATATTTTCTTCGAATACGAACCGTCCGAACAAAACGCTTATCAACGCGAATATGGCCACATATACGCCAAGCATTTTCGAAAAGTCCCATTTCACCATATTGACAACTACACCGTAAGAACCCAGCACGACGAAACCAATCATAATTATCATGAGATTGTTTCCGCGAAGCCCCTTACGAACAACCGCGTCTCCTCCAACTTCGAGAACTGCCGCCCCGACGAAAATAAGCCATGCAATATATGTCATCTCTATTACCTCCACTGATGAATAGCCAGAACTGTGCCAGCCTGCAACGGTTTGTTTTATAAATAATTTCTAATGAAAGCGCCGCAACAAAATTGTATAATGCTACAACATTGTAGGCGAAAGACGGGTAAAGGTTCTGGTATAGGTATTCTTTGTCTGTTTCTGCTTTGCCTTTGTCTATACCTTTACCTATGCCTTAACCTGTCTCTAATGTGCGGTTCCACGGTGGAGGATCAGAAACACCAGCAGGAGGAATACAACTATCGGGACAGACACGGCCAGCGTAATCCAGAGTGCCTTTTTTGCGCTTCGTTTCCATGCAGTCGGCGTCTGAAGCCGGTCACATCGCCCGGTCAAGCTCACTGAACCGGGAGCGTCCAAATCAGCTTTCATAGCTGCAGCTGAAGGATAACGATTCCTGGGGTCGCGTTCCATGGCATGGAGGATGATCTCTTCCACCTGGGGAGATACTTTCGGATTGCGTTTCCGCGGCGCCTCGGGGTCGCCGGTGACGCGGGCGTTCATGACCGCGAAAGGATTATCGCCATCGAACGGCACCACGCCGACCGCCATTTCGTAAAGCATTGCTCCAAGACTGTAAATGTCGGTCCGCGCATCCCCGCGCTTCCCCTTGACCTGTTCGGGGGCCATATAATCAGGCGTTCCGACAGCGGGCGTGAAACCGGCGAACGTGATTCGTCTCCCCTCCGCGGCCCTGGCGATGCCGAAGTCCATGATCCGTATAGTGCCGTCATAGCAGATCATGATGTTCTGCGGCTTGAGGTCCCGATGGATGACGCCATGCTTATGCATGTACTCCAAGGCCTCGCATACGTAACTCGCTATTTTGATCGCGTCCTTTTCCGGCATCGGGCGTACACTGTTCAGCAAGTGTGAGAGCGTATAGCCGTGCAGGTACTCGGTCACGATATACGGCCTGCTCCGGTGTTCCTCCTCCACTGGAATGAATTTCAGGATGTAGGGATGATTCAGAAGGTTCCCGATCTCTTCCTCACGCTGGAAGCGCGCGTAGAAGCCGGCATCGCTCTCAAACTCCATCAACGGCACCTTGACCGCCACGTTCTCTTTTGTGTTCAGGTCGGTCGCCCTGAATATGGTAGCCATACCGCTGCGGCTGATCGTCTCAAGGATAAGGAAACGGTCATCCAGGGTACATCCGGGCCGGAGTTCGTAACGGCTCGTCAGATCCGCCTTCTCGTCATACACCTGGACTCCGCGATAATACGACATTTTTTCGACTTCATTTATTTGCAGGATCTGCACGGATAGATTATCGTCGGTGCCCCGCTGCTCTGCCAACGCAACAAGCTGCCGGCAGGCCTGGGCAGGAGAAAAGCGTGATACGACGTCGGCTATCTCACTGTCTGCGACATGTGCATACAGGCCGTCAGAACAGAGCACGACCCGGTCGCCAATGAATACTGTGGTACTCTCCAGATCAGTCCGGACCACCGGCTCATGTCCGACGCTGCGGGTCAGGATAGAACGTTTTTCGCTGGTCTTGGCATCCTCTTCGGTAATCATCCCGAATTTTTGTTGCATACCGACATATGTATGGTCCGTGGACAATTGCTTGATCTCCCCTTTGCGGACCAGATAGACGCGGGAATCTCCGACATTGCCGACCACGATTTCGTTATCGCGCAACACGACGATGCAAAGGGTTGTTGCCATCTGGAACTTGCCGTGGTTCTCCATCCCTTTATCGTAAACGGCAATATTTGCGGAGTTGAACATCTGCGTCAATAACTGTTGAGGAGACTGCGCCTCCGGGGCCTCGCGAAACGTTTTCAGGGCTGTCTCTACAGCCAACCGGCTGGCCACTTCACCACGGTGCATCCCGCCAACGCCGTCAGCCAGCACTGCCACCGCGCCGCGGCCACGTTTTTCCTCAAGAGTTTCCGGCTGCCAGAAGCCGATGAAATCCTCGTTGTTCTCGCGCGCAGGTCCGGGCGAAGAAAGTTCTGCGTATGTCAGTTCCATGATAAGATATCGTAACTTTTATTGTATGAAATTGAAAGCGTGCAGTGAAAAAAGACAGCCACCCTCCCGGGTGGCTGTCCTGATATGCTCCTGTTGAGAAACATTTGATGTTGCCTACGAAGCCGAAGACAGCGGTTTGCCGCTGAGCAGGACATCCTTGCCTTTGGCCTTGCTGGATTTGAGGAAGTAAATTGCACCGTAAATGCCCCATAGCGCTACGACGCCAAGTGCTATATATGGCTCCTTCCAGCTCATGCCCGCCACCGTGAACGGCCCGATCAGGTAGAAGAGCATGATCGCCAGGTTTGCCAGCAATCCGAGAATAGGGATGACTACATGCTTGATCCCGCTAAAGCTGTGGTGCTCTTTGAAGGCCACCATCGCGATCCAGCAGGTAATCATGTATAGCAGGAATGTGCCGAAATTGCTGACCAGTGTGACTATTAGCAAAGTATTGGGCAGCGTTACGTACGAATGCGGCGAGAATATGCCGAAACTGTACCAGAAATTGTGCTTGTCAAGGGCCGCGGGATCAGTCGCCTGACCGCCCATATATATTGTCACAGTCACGATACCTATGATCACCGAGATAATAGCCAGCGTCCAGATCGCCTTGTGGGGGGAAGCGTGTTTGCCGTGCAACAGACCGAAATGGGACGGCACTTCCTCATCACGTCCCATTGCGTAGGTGACGCGGGCGCCTGTACTGAGACAGGACAATGTTGTACCGATCAGCGCCAGAAATACGGTGAATGCCTGGACAAGCATGAATGCCTTGCCTGCCGCATAGCTGCCGAATAACCATGTGCCGACGATGACCATCATATCTCCTATGGGTGCGCCTGAAGCCCCCGCCATCGGCATGGTGTAGCCGTTGTGCAGGAAATAATTAGCTGCGAAATACTCTACCAGGTAACAGAACGCTCCCTGGATGGCCAGCGACAGCAGCACAGCCCTTGGGATGTCCTTTTTAGGGCGCTTGGCCTCCTCACCCATAGCAGTCACGGACTCGAATCCCACCAGGATAAGGATAGCGATTGCAGCCTGGATGAATACGAAATTAAACCCGTGAGGAGAGATGACCGAACTGGCCGAGTAATGGATAGTTGAACGTCGAGTTTCCCTTGTCATCCTTTGTGACCGCTCCGTCCTTATAGTCGACTGTGAACGGAGCAGCAAGTTTCGGATCAGTTACAGCTTTGCCGTCCTTGTCAGCCATTACCGGCATGCCTGTTTTTCGTCAGTATCGTCCACCATTGTGTAGACCGGCTTGTTGTCCTTGTCAAGAGTGGGTTTGCCGCTTGGATCCAGCACCGGCACCGGATTGCCCTTATCGTCCTTCTGGACAACCTGGGCGACCTGATAGTTCACCGCGACGCCGTTGGATAAATGGTACCCTGTTGAGCCCTGCGGATGCTGCATGTGATAGCCTACGGCGATCACTGAGAAGACGAGGAGGGCGGAGATCTGGATGATATTGATTACCACATTGACCGCAGTGGTGCCTGTCACTCCCCGGTAGGCTATATATGCAACACCGAGAGCGAACACGATGCAGAAGATCCACATAAACAGCGGGCTATTATAGGTGCCGCTGAAGGTGTCAGGCCAGAACTGGTTCAACAGCCATCCGCCAAGGATTGCTGTGACTCCGACCATGACACCCGGGTATACCCAGTAATAAAGGTGGCTCGCCCATCCAGTGACAAACTTGGCTATCCTCGCGAACTTGTAATGTTTCGCTTTTGAAAGAAACGCCTGCTCCGCGTAAAGATAAGACGACCCCGGACCCGGAAACAGCTTTGCGAGTTCCGAATAGCTTATCGCCGTGGCGAAGCACAGCAGCAGTGCGAAAAGGATGCCGGCCCACATGGAGATGCCGGCCATCGGGGCGCCGTAAAGAGATTGCATCTGGAATGTCAGCCACAGGAACGCGCCGGGTGCAATCAGGGCCATCGCGTTCATTGTCAGGCCTGTCAGGCCTAACGTTCCCCTGGTGACTGGTTCTTGTTTTTCGTTTGTCATAGTGTTTCTCCTTTATTTACTGACATGAATCCGTTAAAAGCTGAATGTAAGGTTAAGGCCATACACAAAGATATCTTTAAGTTGGCCGTTAGGGTTGAATCCATGGACCCCTGTCTTATCCGTTACAGTTTTGTCTGCATCAGAAGAAAGCGGGAACCAGTACTGTATTACAGGCTGAACTGACAACATCTTTGTCACCGGTATGGTATAGCCGACTTTTACCATGCCGTCATGGAACGCGCTGTAATGAGAGCCAACATAGCCTTTGTTTGCAACATAAGTGTTCCAGTAATTCGAACTCCCCGCCTCATATCCGAACGACGCGCCCAGGTCGACGGTGTTATCTTTGAACACCGGGATGGACTGTGAGAATGAGAGATTGAAGTATGTGCCGGGATAGTGATCGACGTCTCGGTAGATTGCCAGTGTAGGGTGTGCGACCATGTCGTAAGTGCCGCTTACATAAATTTCTTGTGTTTCAGGCGCATATTGCGTTCCATAATAAATATAGCCGCCTGTGAGGGCCAGTTTGTCGATGTTGTAGGTATAATTAAGGGTCAAATCAGTCTCGTCGTAGTTGTTGTGCCCTCTCGAAGTTGTCACAGGAGTAAAGTTTTGTGTCGCGTGTTCGTTGCTGTCAATGTTGCTCCATAAGTTAGCCGAAAACCCGGAGTAGTTGATCGTAAGGGTCGGTTGGAAAACAGCGCTATGCGAACTGAGTTCGTAGCCTCTGAATATGTACCTGTTGAGAACAGACAGCTCTGCGCTGCCCGTTACCACCGGAGGGGCGGGGAGCTGCCGCTGCAGGGGCTTCCACCGCTGTCGCAGGTGCGGCAGGTGCTGCCGCCGCCGGTTGATCTTCAGCATAAAGGTTGGATGATACTGCACAGACTAAAGAAAAAGCGATAATAACGCCGATTAATTTTTCCATTTTTTTCACCAGATCCTCCCTATAAATGTTTTACAGGCTCAAGCCTGTTTTTCTGTCGTATGCATTACAACAAGGTCTCTGCCGCTCTCCTGTCTTTCCTCACTCCTCCTTATCCCGTATTTTTTAATCTTGTACCCGATCATCCTCTCGGTTATGCCAAGCTGCCGGGCCGCCTTGGCCATCACCCAACTGCATTCACTGAGGGCGTCGACAATAGCCGCCCTCTCCATCTCCTTAACCTTGTCTCTTAATGTATTCATAGCGCAATCACCTCGTCCCGGTATTAGCTAAAACCATGCCAGCCTGAAACCTCTTGATTTATAAATGAACCTTAATGACGGAGCTGCGACAAATTTGTATAATGGGACAACTTTGTAGGTCGCAAGGGCATTGACAGCAGCGCATAAATAAAGGGGAGGTCCCCTTTATTTATTTATGGAAGATGTTTGTCCGCATACTGAGCAGTGCGGATCCCTGTGGGTTGTCAGTTTCCTGAACTCCATATCGAAAGTATTAAATACGAGCATCTGCGAACGCAGCGGTTTCCCGTAGCCTGTTAACAGCTTTATCGCTTCTATGCTCATGATGCATCCGAGCATGCCTGATACCGCCCCCAGGACCGGGAAGCCCAGTTCCTCCCATCCGGGGTCATCCAAAGGAAAAAGGCAGTTGAGGCAGGGCGTGGCGCCGGCTATAATATTAAAAATATATCCTTCCATTCCATTCATGGCTGCTTCGACCAGCGGGACGCCTTTCTTTACACACGCCTCGTTCAATACTCTTCGTTCGTTAAAAGTGGGACGGGCGGAAAGCGCTATGTCGGCTCCGCTGAGCAACTTCTCAATATTAGCCTCCGAGGTACGCTCGTCGAATATTTGAACTTCCACTTCCGGGTTTATATCCTCAATAGTCTTCAGCCCCTGGACGACCCTGCTTTTTCCTATCCAGTCATTTTTCATCAATACCTGCCTGTTCATGTTGGAAAGGGTCAGGTTGCCGGAGTGGGCAAAGATCATTTTCCCAATGCCTGCGACAGCGAGATATAGCGCGGCAGTACCGCCAAGCCCTCCAATTCCGGCGACGAGTACAGTGGAGTTTTTAAGTTTCTGCTGATGGTCCACCGTAAATCCGCCAAGCATCAATTGTCTGCGGTACCGCTCAAAAGACGTTTTCACAGTAATCCTCTCCGATCTGTGCATTCAGCATCTCAAGCTCCATATCTTTGTCCTCACCGATAATTCCGCATGCATCAGCCCTGCATTGTTTGCAGTGGGTCATCTGGGGTATGTGCTGCCTGCAGGTATCGCGCATTTTAGAAATGGCATCTCGTGAGGGCCTTTCAAGATGCGCGAATGAAGCTTGAGGAATGAGCGGCAGAATATTCATCAGGTCAGCCCCCAATTCTCCCGCCAATTTTGCAATAAGAGGTATTTCCTGGTCATTTGTTCCAGGAATAAAAACAGTGTTCACTTTAACAATCAGTCCTGCTTCTATGGCATTGCTGAGACCCTTCCACTGGTTGCACAGTAAGTATTCGGCAGCCTCCCTGTCGGAATAACGCTTCCCGCTTTTATTTATCCATGCGTAAACCTTTTCCGCCGTTTCAGGGAATACGGAATTTATAGTTATGGTCAGGCTTCTCACCCCCGATTTTATAAGTTCTTCGAGCCGGTCAGGAAGAAGGAGCCCGTTTGTAGAAACGCACAAAATAAGATCCGGGAATTCCCTGTGCAATGCATGCATAACGTCAAACGTGGCCTCGTTAGCGAGCGGGTCCCCTGGTCCGGCAATCCCTGCCACGCTCAGGTTTCCGCTGCGATCCACCAGGGTGCGCACTCTTTCCACCGCTTCTGCTGCAGAGAGCACTTTGCTGGTTATTCCCGGCCTCGATTCATTGGCGCAATCGTATTTCCTGACGCAGTAATTGCACTGGATATTGCAAGCCGGGGCAACAGGAAGATGTATGCGCCCGAATTTATGATGGGCGGTTTCCGAAAAACATGGGTGCTGATCTATTATGCTTCCTTTTTTCTTCAGTGTAAGCGGTATCACCTGTATCCCTCCAGAGTGTTAAAGTTTATTACGTATTACAATATAAAGCAAGCAACGTGCCACTATGTAAGTTATTGGTAATCAGAAGAACTTTGCCCCCGCCAAGAACTCAAAATGTTGTATATGCTACAAAATAGTATCAGTGCGCAGAGCCAAAGAGCATTTTCCGGAGGGTGTTGGAACTGCAGAGATTGCCGGGCGCGGGGCTAAGCGATGGTTTATTATGTTTTTTGCAACAGTAGTGCATGGGCTGATAGCCCGGCGCCAAAGGCAACCATGAGGCACAGTTCACCGGATTTAAGTCCGTTTCCCATGATTTCATCAAGGACATAGAGCACTGTCGGGGAGGAAATGTTGCCGTAATGTTCCAGGATGCTTCTGCTCGCTTTTAACTGCGATTCTTCCAGCCCCAGCTTATCTCTAAGGGCATTCAATATTTTCTCTCCTCCAGTGTGGATTGCCCAGTGTGAGATGTCTCCGGTGCGAAGCTTGCGGGGTGTTAACAGGGCATCCACTACTTCCGCAGCGGCGTCCTTCACAAGATTAGGAAGCTGCATGGAAAGCTGGTTGTGAAGCTGACCGTTCTTATGTACATATCTTATCGATTCCCTGTGTTCAGGCGCATAATAGCTGGAGGAGGCGATAAGCTCAAGTCCCGGGGGGTGCTTCCGGAGAACCGCTGCCGCCGCCCCGTCTCCGAAAAGCGCATTGGAAACCAACAGGCCCAGGTCGTTCCCTATCTGAAACGTAGCGCTGCATATCTCTACTGAGATGCTTACCACTACCCCGTCAGCAAGCCCGCTCAATAGCGCCCCGGCTACCTGCAAGTTTGGAATGGCGCCACCGCAGCCGCTTCCGACGAGATCGTATACCGGTGTTGTGCGGCGCAGACCCAATCGTTCGATCAGGTAAGTCGAAATTCCAGGGCAGATATACCCTGTGCACGTGTTGACCACGAGTCCGGAAACAGCCGAGACATCGAGACCGGCCAGGGCAAGTGCCTTTGTCGCCGCCTCGGCAGACAGATCAACAGCCCACTGAGTAAACCGGGCAATACGGTCATCAGGAGTTTCATTGAGGATACGTTCCGGGTCCTCATGAGCATAATGGCGCTGCTTGATGCTGGGGTGGTCGAAGAGCTTCCGCAGTATTGTCAGACTCCTCGGAGTGAGTGTGTCGGCAAAGCGCCTTGAAAGCACCTCCTTTGCATAGCCCTGGGGCACAGCGGAAGGTGGCGTTGCTGTTGCCAGCGATGCTATGTAAAGTGCAGGGAGATCTTTCGCTTCGTTCATCTATATACGCCTGTGTATCGCAGAATGCGCCTGATGGGGCGCGTGTGCCTCCATAAGGGCGGTCGCATACCCAACCGATGGGCGGTCCCGTGAATTTTTATGAGAAGCGGAAGGCTTAGGGCATCCGAATTGATCACGTTCAAATGAGTATCGCTGAATTCCTTTATCCGTTTGTCCACCCATTCCAATTCGATCTCAGGGGAAAGATAAAAGACGGGTTCAAGCATCTCAGATTTGGGGATGGAGAGTACCCCCTCAGTTCTTGCAATCCTTTCGAGCTCTGTCCCGGGATAAATACGTATTCCGGCATTAAAGAAAATGGTATCACCGCAGCGGATCTGTGTGGCCGCAAAGCGCAATGTTTCCTCAACCGTCTGTTTCGTTTCACCCGGGCCTCCAACGAGAAATATCCAGAGGCAGGGGATTTTACAGCTTTTGATGACATGGGCCGCGTGATAGACCGATTCCACTGAGAAGCCTTTTCCCAGTCCCTGGAGCACTTGACCCGATGCACTTTCTACTGTTATTCCAATGCCGACAAAACCTGCATTTTCCATCGCATTGATCAACTCGTGATCAATATAGAGCGGATTGAGTTCCAGGCTCTGCAACCTTGCCCCATGACGCACGCGGGCCAGGCTGTCACATATATCAAGGGCATGACTATGCGGCGCATTAAAGACATTATCTACGAATTCGATGTCCCGGAACCCGGCAGCGGTGAGCCGTTGTATAGCATCAGAAACGCTCTCGGGAGACGCGAGCCGGTATGCCGGACCCTCGATTTTTTGATAGGTGCAATAGACACATCTGAAATGACAACCGAGCTTTGTTTGTACCGGGACTGTTGCCATCCCCCGGGAATATGGCTTTACATCAATCCAGCGGTGATAATCGGGCACTGTGCAGGCGCCGGAGCAATAACTCAGCAAGGGGGGAGTGTGCCGGTATACCCCGTCCTCCATCCATGCAACGCCGGGAATGTTGCAAGGCGAATTGCAGGACTCAATGGCATTGAGCAGGCTCGTAAACGTCTGGACTCCGTCGCCGACAATGGCGTATGAAGCACCGGAAAATTTTAAAATCTCCTCCGGCATTACCCCGAGTGCTGCGCCGCCGATGACAATAGGGGCATCTGAAACCATCCGCATTGTGCTTACCAGAGACTTCAGCTCTTTCAAAAAAAAAGCTGGATGCTGCATGTCATTGTTATCGATGTTTCGTATGGAAAGCCCGATGATGTCGTACGTATGACGCATCAGCGCTGATATTACGGCTTGTGTTGAATCGTGTTCGAACATCAAATCCAGGAGTTTCACCCCATGCCCGGCTCTTTCCGCGGCCTCTGCGACAATACAGGCTCCATAGGGCATGACAGGCATGGGAAGCCGGTTGGCGTTGGTACTTATAATTAAAATTTCCATAGCATTGCTCTTCCTAACCACAAAAGTATAATCCCGTATTGAAGGTAATACAAGTATGTGATGATTGAGTTTTTCAGCGGCCGCTCATTGTTTCAATCGTGTCCAGGTAGTAGTGCGCCCGATGAAAGAAAAAAAGACGTAGCCTCTCAGATGCAATTCATACGGGGAGCCAAGGGACATCTTTCCTCTGTATGTATTGCCGCTCTTTGGATCGTAGACAGTGCCCGAATGCCATTCATTTTTTCCATCAAAGATGAAGTCGTCCATAATTTTAAGGCCTGTAATAAGCCGGTTTCTGAGTCCCGGATCAGGGTTGTTGTTGTCTTGCCTCGGTTGTCCGGCGCGGCCGCGCGCATCGTCCGCAGTATAGAACGGCGCCTTCGTCCAGACTATTTTGCCGCAGTATTTCTCCCCGCAATGGTATATCTCGATTATGCCGTCACGCTCTTCGTTCTGCCACTGGCCGAGGATGTCGTCACCATTCGCGGCCCAACAAACTGATGTTGAGGCAGAAAGAAAGCAGGCGACAAAAAGAATCAGCGTTTTTTCCATATATCTGAAGGTTAGCAAGAAAATGAGGGGAGAGCAAGTCTAAAAACAAGCCTCCAATCCCGGTCCCGGGATGGAGGCTCGCCATGAGATGGTGAAAAAGAGTTTGGCCCGGGTGTGGCTACATCTCAATATGAATGTGGCATTTTTTTGTACAGGTGCGATTGCATGCCTCGCAGCCGATGCAGTTTTCCGGATGGGCCACGGACATCACCTTGTTGCCCATGTCGTCGCCGTATTCATCCTCGCCTTCAAAGGGTTTTTCGATAAGCTCCAGCACGTCCCTGCTGCAGACCTTGTAACAGCGCCCGCAGCCAATACATTTCTCAACGTCGATCGATTCGATAAATTGCGGCGTCCATGCCTGCCCGCCCCTTGTGTAGCCGATCATTGCCATAATTCCTCCTAAAGAATCAGGTCAAGGTTTAGGTTAAGGTGAAGAAAAAACTAAAGACAACCTTGCCTCAACCTTAACCTAAACCTGTTTTTAAGATATCGCCTCTCCGTCCTTTTCTCCTGTCCGCACTCTCAGTGCGCCTTCAACGGGTGAGATAAAGATTTTGCCGTCCCCTGTCTTGCCTGTCTGGTTGACCCTGATAATCGATTTCACTATTTTGCTTACTACGTCATCAGGCACAACAATGGTCAGCATCCTTTTCGGCACGAAAAGAGCGACTTTGGGAAGCGTATGCTCAACTGCGTACGTCGAAGGCGTCGGTTTTAATTTGACCGACATGCAATAGTTGTCCGGCAGTTCAGGATCAAGGTCGTTATCACATACGGCGCCCTTTTGTTTTCCTCTTCCGTCAACGCTCTGGATACTGACAGAGGGAAAGCCCAGCCCGTCAAGGACCTGCTTTGTCTCAGAGAGTTTGTCTCTCCTGATGATTGCAGTAATCTCTTTCATAGTGCGGCCTCCCCTGTTCTTACGGTGTATACGCCGTCGACAGGGCTGGTGAAGATTTTTCCGTCCCCTATGAACCCTGTCCGTGCCTTACCATTAATAATGTCTACTACTTTAGCCACATCCTTGTCTTCCACAACCATCATGATAAGTGTTTTCGGAAGTTCATCATAATGCACGGGACCAACCTGAAGACCCTTCTGCTTTCCCCTTCCGAATACCGGCATCTTGGTTAGCGACGGGAACCCCGAGCCCTCCAGTGCCAGGACTACCTCCTGCTCTTTTTCAGGCCGTATAAATGCTCTGATCATCTTCATTGTTTTTTCCTCACTTTAAATTGATTTTTAAGATCGATTAACGATCTGCTACTGTCGAGTATCATAAAGCAGCGCTTTCTTAAACCACGGCGGCGGTGATGTCTGGGCAGTGGCAAGCAGTTTCTCCAGTGATCCCTCGATGGAAACAATCTCCTTCACCTTTACAGGCATTATTCCTCTCTTTGCGAGCCGTGCCGCAGAAGGCCCTCCGATTTCTGTAAGGTATATAATTTTGCAGTCTGCCAGTTTGTTCACCTTGTCCTCTACCCTGCTGTCATGGATTTGCCCCATGCCTTTTGTTTCTTCTCTTTCCGCGTCCTGCGTCATCCGAGAATTTCCTCAGCTCGATAAACCGGTATTCCTTCTCGTTCAACTCATATACGGCAAATAATCCGGCCCTGCCAAAATGCTCATCAACATTAATACCGTCAGTTGTTGCAAATGCCACTTTCATCCGTGCACCTCCTCTTCAATTAAATGTTGAATTTTGGATGTTGAATTATAAATTGTGGAATTATTCATTAATTCAACATTCTGCATTCAACATTCAACATTTCATAAATATGTTGCTATATCGTTAATAAGTGTCAGTGTTCCCTTGTAGCCTATGGTTATCCTGGCGGTTCCTCCCATCAGCTTGAATAGAGGAAACCCTATTTGGTAAAGAGGTATGCCGCGTCTCCGCGAAGTCTCCTCCCCGTGAGAATTTGAGATCAGGAGATCAGGGTCCCCCCGCTATTTCCAGCGCCATAATTACTAAATATCCAATAGGTCTCCAATGATCACCTCGCGCGCCTCAATACTTTTTCCCGATTCCGCGGAATGCGGGATAACTGAAAGCACTACCTCTGCGCCCATTTCAGAAAGCCAGCGCGACGTCTGCACGGAAAGGTCCGGCTCAAGAGCGGTAAGCACTTTTTTGTTGCCGAAGTATAAATGGGCATCCCTCATCCCATCAATGAGTATGCGTCGCTGCCTAATGTGCTTTGACGGTACGCTGTTACCGCTCAGCAGGGAGAGCGTTTCCATCAAAGTATCGGTATCGCGCAGACCTGTAATGCTCTCAAGCACTTTGTATTCGATGCCGAACCGTTCTTTTAATTTCCCGGCAGGGGGCTCCATGCTCATTCCAATAGCAAGCGTGAATTCGGCAGAACGCATTGTTTTAATTTCATCCAGGCTTGTGCCGCCTGCTGTGAGGGCCGAAAAGCCCTGTCTGCTGCCATCCAGTGCTGACAGGTCAGGGAGCATGACAGGGTGTAACCCGAACGCTTCCATGATTTCCCGCAGCTCAAGAAAGTCTGCCGGCGTCAGGTGGCAGCCAGCCAAAACATTGATCACGCCCTTTGTTCTTTTTGAGCTCTGATCATCCTGCCCGGCCAGGTTGGTAAGGGCCTCCACCGCAGCGGCGTAGCCGGTTTCCATACCTCCCCCGTAATCAGGGGTGGAGATGGAAAGCACCTTTGCCTCTGAGCCTGAGGCACTAAAATGCCTTGCCACCGCAGATATGTCGTCACCTTTGACTTCCGACAGTCCGGAAGAAAGGACTCCAACTACTGCAGGGCCTTGTTTTTCGATAATACCCTCGACCATGCTGATGATATTTTCTTCGCTTCCCATTATGATGTCTTCTGCAAACTGCTTTGTACCGGCAAGGGCGATGGGCTCCCTGAAATGCTTTGTCAGGAGCACCTTGGCAAGAAACGTACAGCCCTGCGCGCCATGGATGAGCGGCAGCGCCTTATCTACCCCTTGCATGGCAATGGCAGCTCCTATGGTCTGGGAATGCTTTAAAGGATTGATGATAATATCCCGGGCCATAGGCGATGGGTGAGGGGCTACAGGAAATGTAGTTCTCGTGTAAAAATCGATACTATTGCTTATATCCTGAGCCAAATTTGCGAGACCCATATATCCGGCGTAAGCCGTATGCCTCTCCTGGTTAACATCTACAAAAGGGAACCCCTCTTTTATTGCAAGATACTGGTTTCTCCCTCCGGCTACAAGGATATCCGCCTTCCGTTCCTTCAGGAGTCTGAGAAGGTTTTTAGGGGCCACATCTTCCACCAGCGGGGCGTCCTGCCCCAGCAGTTCCCTCATTTTCTCCTCATCTTCAACGGTGCTCTTTTTTGTCCCCACAGCTACAACCTCGATCCCCAGGTCCATAAGTGCCGAGATAAAAGACCAGCTCTTGACGCCTCCGGTATACAGTACCGCCTTTTTCCCCCTGAGATGCCCGAAGCTTTTGAGGCTCTTCTCAATTTTGCGCTCTTCGTGCTCGATGACAGCCTCAACCTTTTCATGCAAGCCCGGAACAAATGTCCCGCCTGAGTAAGGCAGTTTCTGCGCAATCGCACACAAGGCCTTTGCCATCTCTGTCTTGCCGAAGAAGGAGACCTCTACATAAGGGATTCCGTATTTAGTTTCCATTGTTCGGGCAATATTTATCAGTGCGCGGCTGCATACGACTACATTCAGTTTTGCCCTGTGTGCATGGGTTATCTCTTCAAAGGACGCATTGCCTGTGATCCTGGACAGTACCCTTATCCCGGCGGCTTTAAGCACAGGCTCGATAAGCCACAAATCTCCTGCAATGTTATATTCACCGATAAGGTTGATGTCGCAGTCAGTGGTAAAAGCAGGCTCTCCGGTTCCTATCACGGATTCGAGCAGCACCTCGCCCGCAATCCTGTTCCCCAGGTTTTTGGGTCCCGACAAAGCCGGGAGCATTTACCGGGATGACCCTGATGCCGAGCTTGTTTTCCGCTTTTTTGCAGACTGACTCTATATCTTCGCCAATCAGCCCGCTTACGCAGGTAGCATAGACAAAAGCTGCCTTAGGCCTGACTGTTTCACAGGTCTTTACAATGGCGTTGTATAGCTTTTCTTCTGAACCGTAGACTATATCGATCTCGTTCATATCAGTGGTGAACCCCATTTTATGAAGGTCCCCCTTTTGCTGAGAGGGCGCCTCTTCCCTCCCATGTATTGCCGCAGCATGCAATAGGGCCATGGACAATATGCGCCGCGTCTGCTATGGGCTGGAGCACGATCATAGCGCCGTCAAAGGCACATGATTCCCCGCCCCGCGAGCGGCAGACCTTATCTTTTTTCTCAGCCGCACAACCGCTTTCTGTTAATTTGTCCATGTTTGCTATCATTGCAATCCTCCTTGCAAAGCATTAACCACAGAGGGCACAGAGACAACACTTGTCAATACAAATCCCAAAAAAACTGATTCTTCTCTGTGGTACTCGCTTTTTTTAAGGTTTTTCACTTTTATTCACTCCGTGTACTCAGTGGCTCCCTCTTTAAGCGTTATCTTATTACATCAAAACTCGTTGTGTTCATCGTCTTTCTGTCCAGCTCATCAAGTACTGTGTTTACTACCTGAGTAACCATATTGAGAACTCCCTGATATCCGATAATGGGATACCGGTGGAGATGGTGCCTGTCGAACAAAGGGAACCCGATGCGAAGAAGTGGGGTGCCCGTGTCCCTCCACAAAAATTTTGCATAGGAATTGCCTATCAGCAGGTCAACCGGATCAGTGAACAGCAATGACCTCAGATGCCACATGTCCCTGTTGATATATACTTTCCCTTCTGCGCCGAAGGGACTTTCGCTTAACAGGATGTTCATTTCCTCTTCGAACTTCCTGTCGCCATTGGTGCAGACTATGTGCACGGGTATGGCCCCCATTTCCATGAGGAAACTTACCAGTCCGAGCAGGAGATCGGGATCTCCGGTCAGAGCAAATCTCTTTCCGTGTACATAGGGATGGGAGTCTACCATCGCATCAACGGCCCTGCCCGCGCTCATCCTCGATCTCCTGAGGAATGGGTTTCCCTGAAATCTTGCTTATTTCCTGAAAAAATATATCCGTATTCCTGATGCCGATGGGCGGCAGCACCGCTGCCTTCTGGCCCCATTCTTTCCCGATATAGTCCAGGGTCTTTGACGTCGAATACCTCTGGAGAGCAACAGTGGCTACATGCATTGATCGAATCTGCCGCATCGGCCAGAGGGGTGCCTCCGGGATAAAGCTTATACTCACCGGTATTCGGAGAATCGAAGGTCTCACTCACATCGGCAAGGATCGTGTGTTTGACATCCATAACGTCAAGCAGCCTCTTTATCTCCCGGTAGTTTCCGGTGTAGGTGTCAAAGCCGGGTATTATATTTACCCTCCCGTTAGTCTCCCCCTTCTTTCCAGTAGTGATCGTGGAGAGTATGCTCTTCAGCGCATTATCGTACCCGGTTATCTGTGATCCGACAAAGCTCGGCGTATGTGCCTGTGGAACAGGCAGCTCCGGGGGGATCAGGCCTTTTTCCCGCGCCGCTTTTACATAAGCATTCAGATCATCGCCGATGACTTCAGCTATGCAGGTGGTCGAGACAGCAAGCATTTTGGGTTTGTAGAGCGCATATGCATTTTCGAGTCCTTCGAGCATATTATTCAGCCCTCCGAAAACCGCAGCATCTTCGGTCATGGATGAGGAGATGGCAGCCATCGGCTCCTTAAAATGCCTGTTCAGGTGGCTCCTGAAATAGGCGACACAGCCCTGGGCCCCCTGAACAAAGGGCATGGTATCTGCAAATCCCGAGGCGCAGAAAATCGCGCCGAGGGGCTGGCAGGCCTTTACAGGATTGATCTTTATGTTCTTTCGGGCAAAGTTCTTTTCCTTATAGTCCTCTGTCTTTGTCCATTCAGCCACCTCTTTCACTCTTTCGGCAGGCCATGGATCCTCAAATTCTTTTTTGTTTTCGAACTGTTCCTGGTACTCCCGGTCCAGAAAGAGTTCGTTGTGGTCCAGTATCTTCATGAGTTTCATTTTTTCCTCCGTATCAGTTTCCATGTCGGGCTGTTTACAGTCATATCCATGTCCCGTGCGAAAACCGGGAAACCGTCAAAACCGTGATAAGGCCCGGAATAATCCCATGAGTGCATCTGCCTGAACGGCACGCCCAGTTTATGGTAGGAGTATTTCTCCTTTATCCCTGAGCCGACCATGTCGGGTTTGAGCCTCCTGGTGAATTCCTCGAGTTCATAGAGCGTGGCGTCGTCCATTATGACAGCACCCTCTTTCATCTCGGGATAAGTCCTTTTGTAATCATCACTGTGTCCGAATTCATATCCCGATGCAACTACCTCCATTCCAAGGTCTTCATAGGCCCCGATAGTGTGTCGTGGCCGCAAGCCCCCCACATAAAGCATTACCTTCTTGCCTTCGAGGTTCGGCTTGAAGCGCTCAATCACCGCATCCATGACCGGTTTGTATTTCTCGATCATTTTCTCCGCTTTTTCTTTGATGTTGTCATCAAAGTAAGAAGCGATCTTCCTGATGCTCTCAGTATATTTTTGTCGGGCCGAAGAAGTTGAATTCGGTCCACGGCGTTCCGTACTGCTCTTCCATATGCCTGCAAATGTAGTTCATGGAACGATAGCAATGGATAAGATTCAGCTTTGACTTGTGTGCTATCCCCATCTCATTGACAGATGCATCTCCTGTCCACTGGGCGATTACCCTCAGTCCCATTTCTTCAAGCATCTTCCGTGAGGCCCAGGCGTCGCCGCCTATGTTGTAGTCACCGATCAGCGCAACATCATAGGGCGTTGTTTTTTCAAGGCGCCCTTTGCCGAGCACATGGTCTCTTATCGTATCGTTGGCAATATGGTGGCCAAGGGACTGGCTTACTCCCCTGAAGCCTTCGCATCTCACCGGCACTATGGGGATTTTGAATTCTTTTTGGACTTTTTTTGCAACCGATTCGATGTCGTCCCCGATAAGACCCACAGGGCATTCGGAGAGGATGCCGATCCCCTTTGCAAGAGGGAAAAGCTCTTTCAGTTCATGGAGCGCGCCATCGAGTCCCTTGTCTCCTCCATACACAATATCCTTTTCCTGGAAGTCCGTAGTGATATGCATAGTGCCGAAGGTGTCGATACCGGTCTGCCCGTTATAGTAATTTCTTCTGCCTCCCCAGCTGTATTGTCCGCATCCGATGGGACCGTGGCTGATGGTTATCTGGTCCTTTACCGGACCCCAGACCACACCTTTTGCGCCTGCAAAAGCACATCCCCTTACCGTCATGACGCCCGGCCTCGATTTTACGTTGGACTTGACCTGGCAGGTGCTGCACTGGCCGGTGGGATCATTTGCAGCCAGATGTTTGGCCCTTTCCTTTTTCGCTTTTTCAGGATAGGCATCCAGAACTTCCTCTATCATTTTTTGTGTGTCTTTAATTGCAGTGCTCATCCCTTCCTCCTTATGCTAAAGCCTCTTCAGTCTCCATTATCCCGAAGTCCATGAGCAGCTGTTCGAGCTCATCCATGCTCACGGGAGTGGGAATAACAAGGTTCCTGTTATCCGCTATCTTCTTGGCCAGTTGCCTGTACTCATCCGCCTGCGCGTGATCAGGGGAATATTCTATGACTGTCATCCTCCTCAGTTCTGCCCGCTGCACCTGGTTTTCCCTGGGCACAAAGTGGATCAACTGGGTGTTGAGCCTCTTTGCAAGCTCGGAAATCAGTTCATATTCCTTATCGGTTTTTCTGCTGTTGCAGATGAGGCCGCCGAGCCTCACGCCCCCGCTCTGCGCATATTTAAGGATACCTCTTGAAATATTATTGGCTGCGTACATCGCCATCATCTCGCCCGAGGTAACGATATAAATCTCTTTCGCCTTGCCCTCTCTCATCGGCATGGCAAAGCCTCCGCAGACCACATCACCGAGGACGTCGTAAAAGACGAAGTCGGTGTCTGTCCCATACCCGCCGTTTTCCTCTAGAAAGTTGATTGCGGTAATAACGCCGCGGCCTGCGCAGCCGACGCCCGGCTCAGGGCCGCCCGACTCTGCACACCGTATACCTCTGTACCCGGTAAGCAGCACCTCGTCAATTGTGAGGTCTTCCACGGTGCCGCGCTCCCGTGCAAGATCCATTACAGTTGTTTGCGCTTTTGCGTGAAGTATTAATCTTGTTGAATCCGCTTTCGGGTCACAGCCCACTATCATACACTTGTATCCCGCCTCTGCAAGACCCGCAACGGCATTCTGTGTCGTTGTGGATTTGCCGATACCGCCCTTGCCGTAAACTGCTATCTGTCTCATAATGACCTCCTGTTTTTAGTACAATTGATTTCTATGTTTGCAACTGTCATGCCAGCAGTTGAGTTCCTTGATAATTAAGAAAATCCTCGCAAACTAATATTCAGCTTGTCAAACATAAATGATACATATAGAACAAAATAGTCGTAAAAACGAATCGGCCATAATCGGGCTGGTTATAATAAGGGGGCGGGCTTTTGCTATAATAAACACTAAAGGCATGCGCCGGGACACCGCTGCCTGCAAAAGACTTGTACTGAAGGCGGCCGCTGCTGAAAATGGACGATGTGAAACGCAATAAAAGAGCAATTGTTACGCTCTGCTTTGGAACTGTGGCGATCATCTCGGATATTTATGTCGCTCAGCCTATTCTGCCGCTTTTAAGCACGAGTTTCGGCGTAAGCCACACGGTTGCGAGTCTGGCGGTGTCTTTGAACATCCTTGCGCTTTCTTTGGCATTGCTCGTTTACGGCCCTGTTTCCGATTATGCAGGACGCAAGCCTGTAATGGTGACAACCGGCTTTTTGCTTGTAATTCCGACTCTGTCTATTGCATTTACCGATAACTTTACAATTTTTTTAGTGCTCCGCACGGTTCAGGGGCTTTTCGTGGCCGGTATCGCGGCGATTGCTATGGCATATATAAATGAAGAGTTTCCGTCGGCAATTATGGGCAGGATGATGGGCTTGTACGTAAGTTCGATGGTCGCATCCGGTTTTTTGGGGAGGGTATTGAGCGGGGTGCTGGCAGGGATCTTCAACTGGAGAATAACCTTTATAATATTCGGCATATTGAATTTGCTGGGGTCATGGAGCATGTTTCATTTTCTGCCGGACTCAAGGCACTTCAAACGAAGCTCGGGCCTCCTGAAGGCCTGCCTGGAAATGTTAAAACATTTTAAAAACAGGAGATTGGTCGGAGCTTTTGTAATAGCGTTCACCTTGTTCTTTACATTTACAGGGGCCTTTACCTACATTACGTTTTATCTCAGTGCCCCGCCTTTTAATCTCTCAACAGTAGCTCTTGGCCTGATTTTCACGGTATATATAGCCGGCGCGCTTTCACCTGTCGCGGGTTCGCTATCAGAGCGGCTTGGCCGCAGGACGGTCATGGGAGGCGGCTTGATGATTGCTGCGCTTGGAGTTTCCCTTACGATCGCTCATTCCCTGGAGGTGATTATTGCCGGTTTGCTTCTGCTCTGTGCGGGCCTGTTTTCCACACAACCTGCTGCCGGTTCATTCGTTGGTGACAATGCAAAATCGAGCAAGGGTTCGGCCACATCTCTTTATCTGTTTTCATACTACATTGGAGGGAGTGCCGGGGCCTTTTTGCCCGGTTTTTTGTGGAACGCCTACGGCTGGCCTGGTGTGCTGGCTGCCTGTTTCATCTCTATTTCCATCGCATTTCTGTCGCTCGCGACACTCTGCCGCTGAATCAACCAGAATCCACCGCCAAACCACAGAGATCACAGGGGGACTCGTTAATTTAAAAAATAAATCCTCTCAACGCATCTTGAACTCTGTGCACTCCGCGGTTAAAAAATATTCTTTGTCCTTGCCTTAATTCTTTGAGTACACAGAGAAAAACCTCTGTGTACTCTGTGGTTGCCATCTTTTAATGGTGAATTGGGATCAATACATTAAGCCTCGGGAGCGCCGCCTTCCATGGTGGTGATTATTTGTTCAGCTATGCCGAGCACTTTTTCCGACATATGCTCAACTAGCTCATCGCTGGTTGTGGATTTTGCGAGATTAAAGTAGCCGTTTTTTTCAAGAATGCCGATGAGCTGTTCGCAATTTATTTTCTTTTCATCATAAAGTAAAAGGGCGCTGCCTGTGAGGGGATTGATCTTTAAGGACTGCATGCCGCTTATATTTTTTATGTTTTTGGTAAACTCAGCTGTCTTTTGCGGATTGTTGTGCAATGCGGGCGTCTGAATTCTTAATCTGCCGGGCACTTGGTGAATGTAATATTCCATACACAATATCCCTTTTACCTATTGATCTTCCCTGCTGCAAAACCGGGGCCGCAGGGAAGATCAAATATAATTACGGCCAGATAGGGCCGGTAGTATATGTGCGGAACTGTGGTTGTGTTGCAACGCTTTTCAAGAGAGTAACGCTGTTGCTGCCGTAATTGGTTACCCACACATTGTTTAACGTGTCTATGGCAATGGCGGATGGATTATTTTGGACTATAAAGGTGTTAAGCAGCGCACCATTGGTGTTGCCTAACTCCATAATGGTTGTACCTGGAACGGTCGCAGTGCCGTAATTTGTTACCCACACACTGCCGGCAGTGTCTATGCTGACAGCGTGCGGTACATTAATACCGGCTGGTGTGAATGTCCCAATCAGCGTCCCACCGGCGTTTAACTCTGTAACGTTGTTGCTGGCGGAGTTTGTGACCCACACATTGTTAAAGGGATCTATAGCGATGCTGCTCGGTCCACTGCCGACTGTGAATGTGCCATAAACAGTCCCGGTGTCAAATAACGCCGTAATACTGTTGCCGGGCGCGGCTGCAGTGCCCATGTTTGCAACCCATGTGACCCACTGATAGCCCTCTGAGCCTATCGCAAGGCCGGTTGGCGCAGGTCCAATGTCGGCCGTGTATGTGGCATAAAAAGTCCCTGTGTTGAATAACAGTGTAACATTGTTGCTTCCCTGGTTTGTCACCCAAATATCGCTAAAAGGGTCTATGAAAATGCTGGACGGATTTGATCCAACAGTGAAGTTGCCTATAAACGTCCCACTGGAGCTTAATTCTGTAACGTAGTTGCCGGGCACGGCTGCGGTGCCCATGTTGGTCACCCAGACATTGCCCAGGTCGTCTATGGCAATGCCGGATGGATTAGGGCCAACTGGGAAGTTGCCTATCTGTGTCCCACTGGAGTTTAACTCTGTAACATTGTTGCTTCCCTGGTTTGTCACCCAAAGATTGCCTGATGGATCTATGGCAATGGCGGATGGATTGCTGCCTACAGGGAACGAGACGGGGACAGGTATAGGCGACACTGTAAGAGCAGCCGGCGCATTGATGTTCCCTGATGTGCCGGCGGTAATGGTCACAGTGCCTGGTGCAACGGCTCTAACGAGACCGCTGCCGCTCACAGTTGCAACCGACGGGTTGGAGGAACTCCATGAAACCTCCGTATTTACGTTACCAATCTGCCCATTAGACTGTGAGCCAGTGGCTTCAAACTGTATAACAGTGTTCACAACTACGTTGATATTGGTTGGTTGTATGGAAATGGACTCTATTTGAGTTTTTCCTCCGCAACTCATGAATGCCGCGGCCATTATAAAACATAGAGATAATGCCAATATTGTTTTGAGTCCTTTCTTAAAGCTCATTTTGCCCTCCTGATATGCCGTCAACTGAAAATTCCTTTCTTTACAATAAAGAAGTCGCTGAAAAAGGTCACAAGGTTACAACATGCCATCTGAAGTAATCGCTTTGATCCGAAGATTCCATTTCCGCTTCATTATATCACAATCAGGGTTGAAATTAATTCTTAAAAAATCAGGAATCCCGTAGCTAAGACCCCATGAAGAGTCCGAAAATGAAAGCGCCGCTGAAAAGCAATTTCCTTGACTTGCCTTTCATCTGTTGGATAAGATAATTAATCTGTTAACTTGCCTCAAAATGTCAAGTGCAAGTGTCTAT
This sequence comes from Nitrospirota bacterium, assembly GCA_963830245.1. Lineage (GTDB taxonomy): Bacteria > Nitrospirota > Thermodesulfovibrionia > Thermodesulfovibrionales > Dissulfurispiraceae > JADFXI01. The sequence continues at coordinate 155,176 of CAWHNC010000095.1, read as the reverse complement.
TGGCGGCTCATGGCTAGTGAATTTGCAAGCGTCCAGGGGCCGCGACTGTTGCCGGGGAGGGCAGATGCTTATCGCAATTGGTTCTGATCACGCCGGGCTTGAAATGAAGAATGAAGTAATCGCCGTTCTGAAAGGGATGGGGCATGAGTATCAGGATTTTGGTACTGATACCCCGCAGTCGGTGGATTATCCGGACTTTGGAGAGATGGTGTCGCATGCAGTGTCTCAGGGAAAAGCCGACCGCGGGATTCTGATATGCGGAACCGGAATCGGCATGTCCATAGTTGCAAATAAATTTCGCGACATCCGTGCAGCACTTTGCAATGAACTGTTTTCTGCAAGAATGAGCAGACTGCATAATGATGCAAACGTCCTTGTCCTCGGAGGCAGAATAATAGGGAAAGACCTTGCTTCAGAAATAGTGAAAACATGGATGACCACTTCTTTCGAAGGGGGACGACACGAAAACAGGTTAAAAAAAATACAGCTGATTGAGAAAAAAACAATAATGAAAGGGGATTCTCAGAACACGTGATTTTTCTGAGAATCAAATTAGGGGCCGTCTAATGAATTTCGAGCAGCTTAAGAAGAATGATCCTGAAGTTTTTGATGCAATTTACAAGGAAATAGAACGGGAACAGAACAAAATACTCCTGATCGCTTCCGAGAATTATGCCAGCCGTGCGGTAATGGAGGCACAGGGTTCTGTTCTTACCAACAAGTATGCAGAAGGGTATCCCGACAGAAGGTATTACGCGGGCTGTGAATACGCTGATATTATTGAAAGACTTGCTATTGAGCGGGCAAAAAAACTTTTTAGCCCGGACCATGTCAATGTCCAGCCCCATTCAGGTAGTCAGGCTAACATGGCTGTATTCTTCTCCGTCTTGAAGCCCGGAGATACCATCCTCGGAATGAGGCTGGACCACGGCGGACACCTGTCGCACGGCGCTTCGGTAAATTTTACCGGAATGCTTTACAAGGCCGTCTCTTATGGAGTGAGCAGGGAAAGCGGATATATTGATATGGATGATGTGCGGAGACTTGCTCTTCAGCATAAACCTAAAATGATTATTGTCGGCGCGAGCGCCTATTCGCGCATCATAGATTTTAAGCAGTTCTCAGAGATAGCGAAACAAACAGGCGCATATTTCCTTGCCGATATCGCCCATATTGCAGGACTGATTGCAGCCGGCGAGCACCCTTCTCCAGTGCCGTATGCAGATTTTGTGACGACCACAACACATAAGACGCTTCGGGGCCCAAGGGGAGGGATGATCATGTGCAAGGCTGATTGTGCAAAGGCTGTTGATAAAATGATTTTTCCTGGAATACAGGGCGGCCCGCTGGCCCACGTGATTGCGGCAAAAGCGGTGGCCTTTAAAGAAGCGCTGTCCCCTGAGTTTGAAGTTTATCAGAAAAAGATTGTTGAAAATTCCCGCCGCCTTGCCGGCGGTCTTATGAAAAATGGGTTTAAAATCATATCCGGTGGAACGGACAACCACCTTATGCTGGTTGATCTGACCGAAACCGGCATTACAGGAAAAGAGGCTGAGGAAGCCCTGGACATGGCAGGAATTACTGTGAACAAAAATGCTATTCCTTACGATATCAAGCCTCCTACCGTCACCAGCGGTATCAGGCTTGGAACTCCCTGTGTAACTACCAGGGGAATGGGAACGGCAGAAATGGACGAGATAGCCGATATAATAGCCGGCGTTTTAAAGAATATAAAGGACACAGCTGTCGCTGGTGTTATGAATAAAAGGGTGCAGGCCCTTTGCGCCAAGTTTCCGATTTATGAATCATGAAATGTCCCTTCTGCGGAAGCATAGAGGACAAAGTGATAGATTCCAGGGCCGGCAAGGACGGAGAAGTCATCAGGAGGAGACGGGAATGTCTTAAATGCACGCAGCGGTTCACCTCTTATGAGCGTGTTGAGGACCCTCTCCCAATGGTCATAAAAAAAGACGGCAGCCGGGAGTTTTTTGATAGTCACAAAATCATAACCGGCTTGAAGAAGGCCTGCGAAAAACGCCCGATACCTATTGTAAAGCTTGAGGAAACCGAGAAGAACATTGAGAAGAAACTTATTGGGTTGGGTGCGAAAGAGATAAGCAGTTCCTGGATAGGAGAGGAGATTATGTCCTCGCTCAAAGAGCTTGATAAGGTTGCGTATGTAAGGTTTGCCTCTGTTTACCGCCAATTTAAAGACATCAGTGATCTGATGGAAGAAGTAAAAACATTATTTGACCATAAAGACGGCGGGAAACATTAGCATAATGAAGACAGGAGAAGGGGAGCACCTGTTTTTCGACGCGCTGAAACTACTTTGGTAAGCAATCCCCAATTTTTCCCTGCCGATCCCTTCCTTAATTTATGTGTTTTATTGAATTTGGCTGGCTGAAATGCTAATATAAAAATCTGGCAGGTTTTTTAAATAAAAGAGGTAATTAGTGAAAAAAAGGGGAACATGGCACATATTATTCCTTTTAAGGGGCTGCTATACAATCCGGAAAAAGTTTCAGGCGATGATGTAACCGCGCCTCCTTATGATGTGATCACCCCGGATTACAAGGAGGTGCTGTACCGTAAGAGCCCCTACAATATTGTTCGCATAGATTTCGGCAAAGAAATGGACGGTGATAACGGCGCCGGCAATAAATATACTCGGGCCCGTGACTTTCTGGAGCAATGGGTCAGGGAAGGGATTCTTGTCAGGGATGAGGATCCGTCGTTCTATGGCTACGAAATTGATTATCTTTATGCGGGAGAAAGAAAACAGCTTAAGGGCATACTCGCCCTCGTAAAAATAGAGGAACTCGGCAAAGGGATATATCCTCACGAGGAAACCCATTCAAAGCCCAAGGCAGACAGGCTGAACCTTATGAAATCTTGCTTTGGCAACATCAGTCCGATTTATTCCCTTTACAACAGCCCGGATAAGATTGCATCCACGATTTTAAGCGGCCTTCATGAGGCCCCTTTTATCAGCGGTACCGATGCTGACGGAGCACGGCATTCAATTTTCAAGATCACCGATAAATCGCAAATTGAATCAATAGTGGCGGAGTTGTATGATAAGCCGATATTTATAGCTGACGGCCATCACCGATACGAGGTAGCGCTCGAATTCAAAAAAGAGATGGAATCAAAAGAGGGCCCGCCTCAGGCGGGGCAACCGAATAGCGGCCCATGGGATTACGTAATGATGTTCCTCGCCAATATGGCTGATGAAGGCATCACCATACTTCCTGCCCATCGGCTGGTCAGGGGCCTTAAAGAAAATGACATTTTTCGAAAAACTTGAATCTGAATTTGATATTACAAGACTGCCTGAAACTGTCCCTGACCCCCGGGCGCTTACATTTGAAGGGAAAAATGTTTTCGGCCTTTATATGGACAAGGGACGGCATTGCTACATACTGAAATATAAAAGAGACGGCCTTAGCGACCTCCCTCCAGCCCTTAAATGCCTGGATGTTGTTGTGCTGCATGAGCTTATCCTCGGAAGGGACCTGGGAATAACCGATATTGCGTATGAAATGGATATTAACGAGGCAGTCGGGAGGGTCCGCAAAGGAGATTTTGACGGTGTATTTCTCCTGAATCCGACAGGGATTGGCGATGTGGAAAGGGTGGCGCTGTCTAATTTGAGAATGCCGCCAAAGTCGACCTATTTCTACCCCAAAGTTTTAACCGGATTGGTCATTAATAGTTTTAAAAATATTTTTTAAGGAGGAATATTATGTCATTAAGAGTGGGAATTAATGGTTTTGGCAGGATCGGAAGAAATTTTTTGAGGACGAGCAAGGGGCACGGCGGTATGGAAATCGTTGCCATTAATGACCTGACCGATGCAAAGACACTTGCCCACCTTCTGAAATATGATTCTGTACATGGGACTTTTGATGCTGACGTTAAGGCAGGCGAGGGCATGATCATAGTCGACGGGAAAGAGATAAAAGTATTAGCGGAGCGTCTGCCCGAAAACCTTCCCTGGAAAAGCCTGAATGTGGACCTTGTAATAGAGTCCACCGGCCTTTTCACTGAACGTGCAAAGGCCTTGAAACATATCGAGGCAGGGGCAAAGTGGGTCATTATTTCGGCTCCGGCAAAAGAGCCTGATGTTACCGTCTGCCTGGGCGTCAACGAAGAGGTCCTTGATCCCGGCAAGCATAAAATAATATCCAATGCCTCATGCACTACAAATTGCCTGGCGCCGGTCGCCAAAGTCCTTCATAAGGAATTCGGCATTATCAGAGGTCTGATGACAACTGTGCATTCCTACACTAACGACCAAAGAATCCTTGACCTCCCTCACAAGGACTTGAGGAGAGCGAGGGCCGCGGCTCTTTCTATGATCCCAACTACAACCGGCGCTGCCAAGGCGGTGGGTCTTGTGCTGCCTGAACTGAAGGGGAAGCTTGACGGGTTCGCCATCCGCGTTACCACCCCGAATGTCTCCGCCGTGGACCTTGTGGCTGATCTGAACAGTGATGTTACTGCGGAAGAGGTAAATGCAGCTATGAAGAAATGGGCGGAAGGCCCTATGAAGGGCGTGCTGCAGTATACAGATGAACCGCTGGTTTCCAAAGACTTCAACGGGAATCCACACTCCTCAATTTTCGATTCGGGTTTGACGAAAGTAATGGATAAGCGCATGATCAAGATTATTGCCTGGTATGATAATGAATGGGGCTATAGCTCACGCCTTAGGGACCTTGTCCTACACATCAGCCAGAGGGCTTAATTATGGCGAGGAGAAGTGATATCGCTGTCGGTATTAAAGATATCCTCGGCAAGCTTACCATCGAAGACCTTCAGATAAAGGGGAAAAGGGTTTTCATCCGGGCGGATTTTAACGTGCCCGTCGATGACAATCTGGTTATCACTGATGACAGCAGAATACGCTCAACGCTTGCCACTATCAATTACGCTATTGATGAGGGCGCCAAGGTCATTCTTGCATCTCATCTCGGCAGGCCGAGAGGGAAGGTCGAACCTCGTTTCAGCCTTGCCCCTGTTGTTAAACGGTTGCACCGGCTATTGAATAAGGAAGTCGTGTTTGTTCCCGACTGTGTCGGCCCCCAAGCTGAAAATGTTGTCTCAAAAATGAAAGATGGGGATGTCATTCTCCTTGAGAACCTCCGGTTCCACCCTGAAGAAGAGAAAAATGACGAGGCCTTTGCCAAAAGCCTGGCGGGTCTTGCGGACTTTTATGTAAACGATGCATTCGGCACTGCCCACCGCTCTCATGCTTCTATTGTAGGAATTACGAAGTTCCTCCCTTCCGCAGCGGGCTTCCTTATGAAAAAGGAGATTGAATATCTTAAAGGGGTCGTGGAGAACCCTGTGAGGCCGTTTGTTGCGATCCTGGGCGGGGCAAAGGTGTCGGGCAAGATAGGGGTGCTCGAAAATCTCGTCAGCAAGGTCGACAAGGTAATAGTCGGCGGCGGGATGGCTTATACTTTTATTGCTGCGATGGATTACGAGATCGGCGACTCAATAGTTGAGACAGAGATGTTTGATCTTGCTAAAAGCATAATGGATAATTTGAGGCGCAATAATGTTAAATTTTATCTGCCTGTTGACAGCGTGATTGCACAGACGATAGAAGCGGGCGCCGAAACTAAAATTGTCACCACCCAGGAAATACCCAAAGGATGGCGCGCTCTTGACATCGGCCCGGCATCGGTGAAGCTTTTTTCAGAGGCGCTTCAGAATGCCAAGACTATCATCTGGAACGGTCCGATGGGGGTTTTCGAGATTGACGCGTTTTCGAGGGGAACATTCGCAATTGCCCATTCGGTGACTGACGCCTATGCGTTGACTATTGTGGGCGGCGGAGATACGGACTATGCTGTGCATAAGGCAGGCGTAAGTGATGCTATTACCTTTATTTCAACAGGCGGCGGGGCTTCACTGCAGCTGCTGGAAGGCAAAAACCTTCCCGGAATATCGGCGTTGACTGATAAAAAATAAGCGGCCTTTTGACAGGGGATCTAAAAGGGGCAGCCCGGCAGGATATATGGGGCTGCCCCTTTTTTAAGCTATCTGGAGCTCAGCGTCACATACCTTATGAGGGAACTTCTTGTTGGTATGCGATAGTATGCCCCGCTTCAATTCAACAATGGAAGGGTTTTTGCTTTGAAAACGCCTGATCAGGTAATTCGCTGCTACTTCAGGTTTGATAATATCCCCGCACGTGAAGATATCGACTGCAGCATATGCATATTCGGGCCAGGTATGGATGGAAAGATGAGATTCGGCTATCACTACCATACCGCTGATGCCAAATGGATTAAACTCATGGAAAGATACATCGATGATAGTTGCTTTTGCCTCCTTGGCAGCAGAAACCAAGGCGTTTTTAACCTCGCGCAGATCCTTCAGGATCTCAGGATCACAATCTCTCAATTCCACCAAAAGATGGGTACCTAAAGCATTCAATCCTCTCCCCCTTTGATTTAGAATCGAGGAAGCAAACCGCTCCTCAAGCTATAAATCATACATGAAAATTTCGATTCTTGTCAATAAATATAAGTACACTTTCCTCACTGCCCCGATACTCATATTGAGATCATTTACACAATGTAAATTATATACAAATAATAGTGACTTGTCCATAAAAAAATTTGACACCGGCTAATATGCGAAAGGCAAATGGGATTCAAATGGTGGGCAGTGAGAGAATCGAACTCCCGACACGGGGCTTTTCAGGCCCCTGCTCTACCGACTGAGCTAACTGCCCATAATCTTAAACACTAAACTTTTACACTTCCAAAAGTCAAGAATTCCGGAAGGCCCCAAGTGCTATTAAAAAGGCCACGTTTGTTATAATAGCACAATATTACCATACAGCACAGGTGGTTGTACGGACACCGGAAACTCGTATTGCTGAAGGGACAAATTAATGAATTTCGGCCGGTATCTGAAAATAGTTCTAAAGAGTTTTGTTGATTTTTTCAAAGATGGCGGGCTCATGCTTGCCGGAGCCTTATCATATTTTTTCATGATGGCCATTATTCCTTTTTGCCTTTTTCTTGTTGCGCTCTTCGGACATTTTATAGGAGAAAATCAGGCCTTCCTCAAATTTTTTTCAGGCAAACTGACGGACCTCTTCCCCAGCATCACATATAAGATAACAGAGGAATTAAAGAAATTAATATCGTACCGCGGCCTTGGAACATTCACATTAATGCTATACGGTCTTCTGTCATTGCAACTTTTTTCGTCGCTGCAAACGGCTGTCAATACGATATTCAAAATACGGGCCGGCAGGCCTTTTCATGTTTCGCTGGTTCGCTCGCTGTTTATTGTTACGCTGATCTTCATTGTGATCCTCATGTCTTTTGGCGCAACATCGGCCATTTCCATACTTAAGGCGCTGAAGGAAGTTTTGCCGGGCATAAAGGTAGGAAAGATCGCAGGGTTCCTTATAGGATACCTGGTCCCGTTTGTGCTCACCTTTCTGGTCCTTGCTATTATGTACAAATTTCTTCCGCTCAGGAAGGTGCAAATGCGTATTGCGCTTGCCGGCTCATTGTTCACTACCATCTTGCATGAAGCGGCAAAACACCTCTTTACCTTTTATGTGGTGAAGGTAGTGCATCTGGGAACTATTTACGGTCCTCTTTCAGCCTTTGTGATATTTTTATTGTGGGTATTTTATTCATCGTGTATATTCCTGATCGGCGCCGAGGTTGTGCACAACCTTCAGGGACCGCCAAAAGGAATCAGGGCACGTGAGTGAACTGTCATAATGCTATACTGTCTGATAAGAGAGTTAAGTTTGTTGCAATGTCAAAAGTTTTGTGAAACAAAGTGATAAAATATGAAAGCACAACCAATTCTCACGCAAAGGCGCAAAGGTCGTAAAGAAAGACAAAAATTCACATGGCAAGATGCTTTTCAGGCGGTTGATTTGCTTTGCGTTCTTTGCGCCTTTGCGTGATAGTTTCTTTAAAAGGGGTTGCAGAATGAGAAAAAATTTACGGACAGTGGTTGTCGCATTCGCAGCAGCTTTGCTTATAGCCTTGCTGGGAATGCATACTGCTTCATATGCGGAATCTGAGTTTTCCGGGAAAGTGGCAGAAAGCATGAACAGCGGCGGCTACACCTACATCCTGCTTGAAAAGGACGAGGAAAAGACATGGATTGCAGTTCCCCAGATGAGAGTCGTCAAAGGACAGGCTATGTCTTTCAAGCCGGTCGCTGAATTGAATAACTTCAAGAGCACTACGCTTAATCGCACCTTTAAGAAAATCGTTTTTGCAGCAGGGCCGGCTGACAGGAATAAAAAATGAGTACTTCAGGGATTAGGCAGGCGTATTACATACCGGTAAGGCGGGGTCGCATTAGTAATCAACGCCGGGTTCAGTTCTTTAATCGCGCGGACTGTCGTATTACACATCCCGGCAATAGCCTTCAGGCTGATTGACTTGTCTGTTATTATTTCACTGTATCCCGGCCCATCGTCCGTCTTCTCTTCAGGGGGAGTAAGCCCATAACTTTCCGGGTCCTGGGCCACAGTGGCAGCAGCCATAAACTTTGCGAGGTAGAGGTTTACTATGCCTGGAAAGCGCACATTCTTATATTTACCGAGCAGGTGTTTTATTTTCCCGTCTCCTGCATTGTATGCAGCGAGTGCAATATCCCAGCCGCCGAACATTTCATACAAATCCCTGAGATAATTAGCTGCTGCATATGTGGATTTAACAGGGTCTTTCCGCTCGTCCACATAATGGTCTATCCTGAGGCCGTATCGTTTCGCCGTCCCCTTTACCAGTTGCCAGAGGCCGACAGCATCACCATGGCCTACAGATAAAGGAGAAAACCCGCTTTCGATCAGGGGCAGATAAGCCAGATCGAGTGGGATATCTTTGTCACTGAAAATCCTTGTCGTCACGTCAATATACTTCTGAGATTCACTTAGCTGCTTTTCAAACGCCTCGGGTATTTTCTCCGTAAAAAACTGGACCGCTCTTTCGTACATCTTACCTGTAACGGCATCCTCTGTAATCGAATTCAGTTCTTCCCCGGCAAAAACATGCGCGGGCAAGTATAAAGATAACAGCAGCGATATGAAAATAAACAATCGTCTCATTGTTTAACACCTCTGATCAAGTGATTTGGCTGAAAAAAAGAAAAGGGTTTAGAAAAATGTTATGTCAGCTTAGTAATTTAAACTATAGCATGTGCCGGCAAATTGTCAAGCTCCTTTGAATTCCCGCATCGCCTCACTGTATACATCATTAATGCAGTGAGAGTATTTAGGCGAAAAATGCATGAGTTCAAGGCTGCCTGCCCGTGCTTCGCGCGCAATCCGGCCTGCCAATGCAGCGGTAAGGTGATTGCGCTCAAGCGCACGATCCCGGTCCTTTTCAAGAAAGTATGCCTCGCAGAAAAGCTGGTCTGAGCCGTTAACAAACCTCACAACCCTTTCTATATTGTCATCGACGGGAGTGATGTCCGTTACATATGAGACCTTCTGTCCCCTGGTGATGTGGGCAATCGGCATCAGTTCAGCCATACTGTGCTGAGTGCCTGCCACCTCGAAAACCGCAGTACCGGGATACCCTGCCCTGATCGCTTTTTTGAAGGAAGAAAGCCATGCCCCGACAGGCAGCCCCCGCGCGGTCAGCGCCGCCTTGTCGATGTTTATGTGAAACGCTTCTTCAAGAGCATAGGCCATAACCGGTATCTGATGGCAAAGCTCTACCCCCTTAATGGTGAAAAGCGGGTCTTTCATGACAGTGCCGTCAAATTCCTTTTCAGGGTTGTCTTCCCTCTGGAATGAGCGCGCTGCATGAAAACTCGCGTGCGACATTAAAGGGCCTTTTATTTCAAACACCTCTATTTCCAACGGGTAATTTGTTATCAGGTTCCAGGTGTATCCTTTCAGCTTTCCCTCAACACAATCTATGATATTGGCGGGGCCGAATATCTGGAGCGGCAGATCCCGCCTTAGAACAGCCCTCAACAGCATATCGAAGCCTATAAAATGATCTATGTGGGTATGGGATACAAATACATCGGTGATTTTCAGGAGACTGCCCGGACCAAGTGATCCGATGTCACCGGCATCGAAGAGCAGTGCCCGGTTCTCCCTGATTATTCTAATGTAAACACACGGGTCTTCAAACGGACCGTTAACAGCGCTGGCATGAAAACTTGGCTTCATAGTGCTATAATTATAACACTAAAAAAGCCAGGGATAGGTGATGGGTTACGGGTCATAGGATAACGATAAAATTCTGTTTATTTTTTTACCTATAACCTATGACCTATACCCGGTATTTTAATTAGGAGGACATATGCCTGAACTAAGAAAAGACCCCATTTCCGGCAGATGGGTAATAATATCGGTAGAACGCGGGAAAAGACCTTCGGACTTTATATCCCCCTCTCAAAAAAGGAGAGCTGGGGGATTCTGTCCGTTTTGTCCCGGCAACGAACATACAACAACCCCGGAGATCATATCATTCAGGCCTGCCAATACCTCTCCCAATTCGCCGGGATGGACGCTCAGAGTTGTGCCCAACAAGTTCCCGGCATTGCAGATACACGGAGAATTGACTAAAAAAGGGGAGGGAGTTTTTGACCGGATGAACGGCGTAGGGGCTCATGAAGTCATTATCGAGACGCCTGACCACCAGCTTTCCCTTGCCACCATGCCGCTCAGAGCAGTTGAGGATGTGCTCTGGGCATACTTCTTCAGACTTACAGACCTGAATAAAGACCCCAGGCTCAAGTATGTGCTGATTTTTAAAAACGAAGGGGAAGTTGCAGGGTCCTCACTGGAACACACCCATAGCCAGCTGATAGCCCTTCCGATTGTGCCTAAAAGCGTCAAAGAAGAAATAGATTCGTCAAAAAAATATTATGACAACAAGGAACGATGCCTATTCTGCGATATCATTAACCAGGAGTTAAATGCCGACAAGCGGGTGATTTATGAGAATGACAAGTATGTGTCACTGTCTCCTTTTGCCCCGCGGGAGCCTTTTGAGACATGGATATTGCCTAAGAACCATGAGTCGAATTTTTCTCCGCCTGACAAGAGCTTTTCCAGTCTCTCGGAAATCCTTCAGAGAACGCTGAAACAGCTCGACAGAGTTCTTGATACCCCCCCCTACAATTTTATTATCCACACATCCCCGTTTAAAGAGGAAATCAACGATTACTACCACTGGCATATCGAGATCGTCCCCAAGCTCACCAAGACGGCCGGTTTTGAGTGGGGGTCAGGTTTTTATATAAATCCCACACCTCCCGAAGAAGCGACCAAATATATGAAAGAAGCAAAACTATGAGAATCGCCATCGTGACTTCTGAGGCAATCCCTTTTTCCAAAACAGGGGGACTTGCCGATGTGGCAGGAACGCTTTTCAAAGAGTACCTTGCCATGAAGCACGATGCTTTGCTGTTCGTTCCTTTCTATAAAAGGACTGCCGAACAGTTCAGAGGCATGATCAGCGACACCGGCATTGAAATTGACATCCCGATGGGTGACGAGGTAAGGACCTGCAAAATACATACAGGCATCATGGGTGCTCCAGCCCCAAACATTTTTTTCATCGGCAACGAAGATTTCTTCTTCAGAGATGAACTATACGGCACGCCCGCCGGCGATTACCCCGATAATGACCGGCGTTTTGTCTTTTTTTCAAAAAGTGTGCTTGAGATATGCAAAAAGCTGGACCTGCAAATAGATATCATGCACTGCAATGACTGGCAGACAGGGCTTATTCCTCTTTACATGAAGACCTTATACCGGCAGGTCCCCGGTTTAAAAAAGAGTGCCTCTGTTTTTACCATACACAATCTCGGCTACCAGGGACTGTTCCCGGCCGGTACACTTGCAATTACCGGATTGGACGCAACGGTTTTTAATCCCGAAGGTATTGAATTTTTCGGCAAAGTAAATTTCCTTAAGGCCGGGATTATCGGGGCGGATGAAATAACAACTGTCAGTAAAACATATGCCGAGGAAATTCGTTCTCATGAATACGGTTTCGGGTTGGAGGGGCTGCTCTCAAAAAGAAGCTCCTCTATCAGCGGGATACTGAACGGAATAGATTACACTGCATGGGACCCTTTAAGCGATACGTTCCTCACCAAAAATTATGACCGGTCAGACCTTGCAGGCAAGCGGGCCTGCAAGAAACAGTTAATGAAAAGGACCTCATTAAAAAGTGCCGCTTCTGGACCTCTCATGTGCTTTATCGGAAGGCTCTCATCCCAGAAAGGGGTTGATCTGCTGGCAGATGCTATTCCGGAGCTCCTGGCCCAGGGTAGAAACATGGTGGTTATGGGCAAGGGGGATGGCAGTTATAAGGCTATGTTGCAGGCAGCAAGCAAACGTTTCAGCGACAGTTTTTTCTTCTGCGGCGAATTTGATGAGCCTTTGGCCCATCTCGTCTACGCCGGCTCAGATTTATTTTTAATGCCCTCAAGATACGAACCATGCGGGCTCGGGCAAATGATAGCGATGCGTTATGGGACCCTTCCGGTGGCGCGCAAAACAGGGGGTCTCTCGGATACTATAGAGGATGGCAAGACAGGCTTTCTCTTCGGAGATTACAGCCTGACAGCCTTCATGAATGCTGTCAGGCTGGCAGTAAAAGCCTTCGATGATAAAAAGACCTGGCGGAAAATGATAGGCAATGCAATGGAAAAGGATTTCTCGTGGAAAAAATCCACCCGGGAATATATTGCAGTTTATAAAAATGCGTTAAAAATAAATGGATATCTGCAAGCCTGATAACGCTGACTGGGACATAATGGACGATACGGAAAATACAAAGGGGCAATCACTGCTGCACGACTCCGGGACAAAAGTGCTCCAGGCAACAAAAGAAGAGCTTAACAGGCTAATGGTTATATTTGAACTCACCAAAACAATCATATCCGCCCATGATTCCATTGAGTTGCTGGAAAAGATTTCAGAGGAGATGGCAAAAATCTTCAATGCGAAGGGCTGCATGATACGTTTTATAGAAGACGGCATGCTGAAGATCAGGGCCCATTACGGATTCCCGCCGGAAATAAGGGAAGCATTGACAGTTAGTCTGGGAGAAAGTTTTGTCGGCAGAGTGGCGATAGAGGGGAAAACCATGTTTGCTCAGAGCCCCGAAGATTTCGGCCCGCTTTCACAATACATAAATATGCAAACAGCTATGTGCACTCCATTAAAAATCGGCGATCAAACAATAGGGACTTTTGGACTGTATGACAAAAAATATATTGATAACGATGGAAACGAGACCATAGTCCCGTTTACGGCAGACGACCAGATAACACTTGAAGGCTTTGCTTCCATTGCTGCTATCGTCATAGATAAATCCATTTTATACGAAAAAACCGTGATGAAAGAGAAAGAGGCATTGGAAGCCAAACAGAAGTTTGAGGACCTGTGGTGCCATCTCCAGGGTTTTATAGAGAATTCCGCTGATGCGATTGTTACTACTGACGTGGAAGGTATTGTTATCTCGTGGAACATCGGCGCCGAGAAGATGTACGGTTATACAAGCTGTGAAGCCATCGGGAAGTTCATGCCTTTTGTCCCTGATTTTCTCAGAGAAGTGGAAAAGGGCTACGCCGAGCGTGTCAGGAGAGGGGAAACCATCAAAGAGATCGAGACGGTCAGGAGGACGAGGCGCGGGACACTCCTCGACATTAATCTGTCCCTATCACCCATAAAGGACCCTTCCGGCGCTGTTATCGGCATTAGCGGCATTGCCCGTGACATAACCGAAAAAAAACGCATTGAAAAAGATCTGCTAAGCAAAAATGCTGTGTTATCAAAACTGATGATGATCAGCTCTGCAATGCGGGGCACACTTGAACTGAACAAGCTCTTAAGGATGGTGCTGACGGCCGTCACCATGGGAGACGGACTTGGGTTTAATCGTGCGATGCTCTTTCTGCTTGATGAGGAGAAAAACTCCTTAAGAGGGGCAGTCGGCGTGGGGCCTTCAAGCCATGAGGAGGCATGGGAGATATGGTCGAGGTTGACCAATGAACAAAAGAGCCTGGTTTCCATTATGGAGGAAATTGAGAAAGGGCCTTTGAGAAAAGATTCTTTTATGGACAGACTATGCTGCGGCGTCGAGGTCTCCATGGATAGCGAAACGATCCTCACAAAGGCGATAAAGGAAAAGCGGGCTTTTAATGTGACTGATGTCCATACCGAGCCGCTTTCTGATCCCATCCTGATTCAACAGCTTGGCACGCTTGCCTATGCCGTACTCCCGCTTATATCAAGGAACAAGGTCTTAGGTGTTTTGTGGGTTGACAATATTTTCACCAGCAGGCCTATTAACGACCTGGACATGGAATTTCTCAAAGGGTTTACCGACCAGATGGCTTCGGCCATAGAGAATGCGCGTCTTTTCGAACATGTGGCTCAGGCAGAACAGGAGTTGGAAAACATTTTTGAATCGATATCCGACCTGATGTTTTTCAGCAGCAGCGATTACACCATCAAAAAGGTGAACAGGGCGGTGCTGTCCAGGATGGGCAAACCCCTTGAGTCGATCATAGGCAAAAAATGCTATGAAGTATTCCATGGCATGAGCGAACCCTGGGGAAAATGCCCGCATCATAATACCATACTCACTAACAAGCCGTTTATCGGAGAGATTGAAGACCCTCATCTCGGCGGCACGTTCCTGGTCTCCACCTCCCCGATCTTCGATAAGACACGAGAGCTAATGGGTACAGTGCATATAGTCAGGGACATATCTGAGCTGAAGAAGCTGCGTGAGAAATACGCCACGGCCGAGAGGATGGCAGCCCTTGGTGAAATGGCCGCTAAAGTCGCCCATGAGATAAGAAATCCCCTGCTGTCTATAGGAGGCTTTGCCCGGAGACTTGAAAAAAGGCAGGAGGGCGATTTGAAAGAATATTCAAAAATCATAGTCGATGAGGTAAGCCGCCTCGAAGGCATTCTCAACGATGCGCTCAGCTTTGTTAAGAGTGCCCCTGTCAAGAGGACTCTTTTCGACCTCGGAGAAATGATCGACAGCATTATCACCCTCCTCGAACCGGTAATTCTGGAAAAAGGAAATACCCTGACCAGTGAGATAGCTGAGCCCCTTAATATAAATGCTGATTATGACCGGATCAGGGAAGTGCTCCTCAATCTTATCACCAACGCCAATGAAGCCACGGACCATGGAAATATCATTATAAGGTCGTATCAGCAGATTATGCTTTCAGAGGCCGACTTGCTGGGGCATAAGGCCCAAAGCTTCAGTATCATTATTGAAATAGAAGACAGCGGATGCGGAATAAAAGAGGAGAATATCAATCGTATTTTTGACCCATTCTTTACAACGCGTCCTGCGGGGACCGGGCTCGGTCTTTCTATAACCAAAAGGATTGTTGAAGAGCATGGCGGGAGAATTGCAGTAGAAAGCCACAGGGACTCGGGTGCAAAGTTCACAATTTACATTCCGTTACAGGAGGGCTGACATGAAAATACTTGTTGTGGATGATGAAAAAAACATACTGAAACTTTACGAGGCTGAGCTTAAGGACGAGGGGTACACGGTAGTTACCGCAAATTCAGGGAAAGAGGGACTGGAGGTGTTTGAAAGGGAAAACCCTGATATAGTCACTCTGGATATACTAATGCCTGATCTGGATGGGATTCAGGTGTTGAGGTTGATGAAGGAGAAAAGGCCCACTGTGCCGATCATCATGCTGACCGCTTATGACTACAGGGACGACTTTTCGGTGTGGGTATCCGATGCCTACGTGGTAAAATCATCGGATTTATCCAATCTGAAGGCGACTATAAAGCAGTTGATTAATAAGACAACAGCTTGACAGGCAAAGAGCAAAGGGCAGAGGGTTAAAATAATAAATAAATTGGAAATTGTCTTCTGCTTATAGCCTTTAGTCATTTGCCTCTCGCCTTTTGTCTTTTGCTCTTTACTTTTTGCCTGTTTAGTATTTGCGTTTGTGCTACAATTACGTTGCTGGGAAATTGCAAGGTCGTGCCGCCCTTGCGGGACTTGCAATAATCATGAATGGTTCAATATTTACTAAACTGTTCGCACTGAAAAATGGAGGAAACTTATGTCGACAGAGCCTGTGAAACCTGCTACCGATCATTGCGAGACAAAGGAATGTGCAACCGGCGCGCCGGAAAAGCCCGGAGCAATGGGCTGGAAAGAGTTATACCTGAAGGAGGACTGGTGGGCCATCTATGTCGGCTTCGGCATTACGCTGCTTTGCCTACTCGCTTTTTTTAGCGGCTCGACATTTGCGAAATCCCTTGCGATCAACCCGGGCGGCCTGAAATGGACGCCGGATACATTCGGCAAGGTGGTTGACCACTTCTCAAAGAACATAGGATTATACGGAATACAATTTCTTTTTTGGCTGGTCATATTCAGCATTACTACAAAGATAATGCGCATAAAGACGTCGGAGTTTATACCCGCGTTTATCATTCTCTATATCCTTTCAATACTGGCTTTCCTGATTGGCGGATGGAAGGACTCTGGCCCGTGGATGCTGGAGCCGCCGATCGCGGCTCTTTTGATCGGACTTGTAATAGCGAATGTTTTCCCCTTTCCGAAATGGATGGATTCCGGCTTCAGGGTGGAATACTATATCAAGACGGGCATAGTCCTTCTCGGCGCAACATTCCCAATCAACCTTGTGATATCAGCCGGACCTGTAGCCCTCTTTCAGGCAACGCTGATATCTCTTACGACATGTCTGACAATTTATTTTGTGGCAACAAAGGTCTTCAAACTCGATAAACGGCTTGCAGCGGTAATCGGCACAGGAGGGGCAGTATGCGGGGTGTCGGGCTCAATGGCCATTGCAAGCGCGGTGGGCGCTAAAAAAGAGTATTTGTATACTTCGGTTACCCTCGTAGTCGTATGGGCGATAATCATGGTTTTCTTTATCCCGTTTGTGTCAAAGACGCTTAATCTTCATCCTGGGATAGCGGGGGCGTGGGTGGGGACCTCGGAGTTTGCGGATGCCGCCGGATTTGCCGCAGCCAGCGCCTATGGGAAGATGGCAGGCAATGAGGACGCGGCCATTCAGGGCTTTACGTTAATGAAGGTGATCGGCAGGGATATCTGGATAGGCATCTGGTCTTTTGTATTTGCCCTGATCGCCTGCCTGAAATGGGAGAAAGAGGAGTGCGGGGTGAGGCCAAGCCCTATGGAGATATGGTGGAGGTTCCCGAAATTTGTGTTGGGATTTTTCCTGGCGTCGCTGTTGATGACCATAATAGCAGCCGGCTATTCACCGGCAGCCTTCACCAAAGTTTTCAAGCCTGGCGTCTTTGGCCCGATAGCAGGGCTTCGCACATGGGCCTTTATCTTCTGCTTTATGAGCATCGGGCTTACGACCCGGTTCAAGGAACTCAAATCAGCAGGAATAAAGCCTTTTATGGCATTCACTGCCGGGGTGCTGGTAAATGTAACTCTGGGCTTTATTCTCTCTGTTTATGTGTTCGGCAGTTATTGGATGACCCTCGGCAAATAAGAGGTCTCGGCGTGAGGCCGGGGCATCCCGGCCTTGCACCAACCCTCAAGAGGCGGATATGAGAGCAGAATGCATTAACTGCGGGTTCTTCCAGAACAATCCCGCAATGATCGAAAAAGCCTTTCCAGGCTTGAACTCCCTGAGTTCTGCCTATTCATCGGTGAGGGCAGAGTCCGGGATATGCGAGCGTCTCGAGCTTTTCATATCATCACGCTATGGCTGTGCATTTTTTGTTCAGGCAGAGGGGAAAAAGCAGGTATAGGTAAAGGCAAAGGTAGAGGTAGAGGTAGAGGTAGAGGTAGACTTTCACTACTTACTTGCTTTCTTTTTTTTCTTTCTTTCTTTACCTTTACCTTTACCTATACCTGTCTTTTCTTGTGCGTCATTGCCTTTTCAATAGCTTCCACAATAGCATCCGGGGAAAAGGGTTTCTCGATGTAGTCAAAGGCCCCCAATTTTCGGATGGACTCCGCCGCAGTTGTTATCGTATGGTAGCCTGTAATCATTATTACTTCGATATCCGGCCACTGTTCTTTAACCTTCTTTAATACAGCGAGCCCATCGACATCAGGCATCTTAAAATCAGTAAGTACAATATCAACAGGCTCTTTTGCAAGGATGCTGAGCCCTTCTGCCGCACTTGTGGTGGTCTTGACCTCGTATCCCTCGGGAGTGAGGATACGCTGGCAACTCACACATACAATCTCTTCATCATCTATAATAAGCACCCTGCCTTTATTCATGTCAGCAATTTTCCGGAGGAATTGTTCCTTGCCCACCTCGCTATTTACCCTGATAGTTCTGCAAATATCTGCTATTATACCACGACTTACGGCAAGACCTGTCTCTCTACCCGGCTGTTTCTTCCAGGTTGACTGCATACGGGTGATAAGAGTTATTATTGACAATGCGTCCCCTGCTGCGTAATAAGGCAAATTCTCTTGCCGGGAAACTTATATTTGGCATCGGCGGCCTAATGGTGTTTGTGGGGTCCATGTTCGCCTTAACTTTCAATAAACAATTCCCTGATGTGCCGCTCGAAAAGACCTTTTATTACGGCGGCCCTTTTGTGATCATAATAACGATCATATTGTTCCTGATACTTTACAACTTTGTCATGAAGCCTCTTTCGTACCTGGTTGAAGGGATGAAGCACCTCTCGGCAGGCGACATGGACTACAGGATCAACATTGACGGTCATGATGAGATCGCCCACCTGGCACGTTCCTTTAATGCCATGTCGGACGAACTGAAAGAGTATAAGGAAAAAATGGAGAACTGGACCAAAAGCCTCGAAAAGGAAGTCGAGAAAAAGACTGCTGAAATATATAAAGCCCAGGAACACCTGATCAATACTGAGAAGCTTGCCTCACTGGGACGAATGGCTGCCGGTGTCGCCCATGAAATAAACAGCCCCCTCACCGGTATCGTAACTTTTGCGCATCTGATGCTTAAACGCACCCCCGATGAAAATACGCAGGACATTGAGGATCTTGAAACTATTATTGACCAGGCGGAGCGTTGTTCAAGGATCATAAGGGGTCTTCTCGGATTCTCCAGAAAAAGCGCCTCAGAGAAAAGCATGGTTGATCTTAATACATTGATTTCAAACACGCTGGCAATGGTCAGGCATCAGTCGAGATTCCTGGATATTCTTTTTGACCTGCAGCTTGACTACGCTATTCCCAAAGTGCATGTTGATCCTAACCAGATCCAGCAGGTCTTTTTGAACTTGCTGATCAATGCCGCCGATGCTATGGAAAAAAAGGGAAAGGTAACCCTGGCAACCCGGTTGATCGAAAATCACGCTGCCAAATTCGTAGAGTTCGAAATTACCGACACAGGTTCGGGCATTCCCCAGGACATACTTGACAAGATCTTTGAACCGTTCTTTACCACGAAGCCCGCCGGCAAGGGGACAGGGCTCGGGCTTGCTGTAAGTTACGGCATTATTAAAAAACACGAAGGCACAATAATTGCCAAAAACGCGCCGGGAAGTGGAGCAAGCTTTTATATCCATTTTCCGGTGCCGCAGGCGGCCTGAAGGGGAACAATGCAGCTGTCGAAAATAATAGAGCTGATAAGGGGCACCGTCGTGATTGACGGCGGCGTTGAAGCCATGGACATTACCTCCGTATGCAGCGCAGACCTTTTAAGCAATGTATTACGTTACGGTAAAAAAGGATCTTTACTGGTCACCTGTCTGAATCAGCCCCAGGTGATCAGAAGCGCAGAAATCTCGGATATTCCGGCTGTGCTTCTGGCTTTAGGAGCGATACCGGATAAAGAAATGATGGCTCTTGCCAGAGAGAAAAACGTTGTGCTTATCACAACACTCATGCCTATGTACACAACGTGCGGGATACTCTATACCGCCGGTTTGAGAAGCTGTGTAGAGGAATGATGACTGATTCCGGTCCAATGGAAGGAAGTTTCCATCTCGTTGGAGGGGATTTCACGAATGCCGGTTCCGCTTCAAGTGAATTAAAGGCAAAACTCGTCACTTTCGGGGTAGCTCAGAGTATAGTTAGAAGGGCCGCCATCGCGGCCTTTGAGGCCGAAATGAATGTGATTATACATGCGGTGGCCGGAACTATGCATTATCTTATCACTACTGAAGTACTGACGATTACTGTTACAGATATGGGGCCCGGCATCAAAGATGTCAATCTGGCCATGCAGAAGGGTTATTCTACTGCCCCTGACTGGGTCCGGGAGATGGGCTGGGGGGCCGGTATGGGTCTGCCCAATATAAGCAAACATTCCGACTACTTTAAACTTGATACCGTTGTCGGAGAAGGAACAACCCTCGAAATTTTTTTCTATCTGAAGGAGAGACATGCTGACAGTTAATACTGTTGCCGAAAAGCTTGGATTAAAAATTGTGGTCCAGGGAGATTTATCCGAAATAGTTAGCGGTTGCTACATAAGCGACCTCCTTTCCGATGTCATGGCTCATAGTAAAGACCATGAACTATGGATAACACTGCAGACTCATCCGAATATTGTGGCAGTGGCAGTCATCAAAGGGATATCCGCTATTATTTTGACAAACGAAAGAAATCCTGAGCCTGCTACAATAAAAAAAGCCGAGGCTGAAAAAGTGACCATTATGATAAGCCCACATGCAACGTTCGAGCTTGCGGGTCTCCTATATTCTATGATAAAAGACAGCCAGCCTCCTCAGGCAGGCCCATCTTGACCTGCAGTGAATTACTACAGAGCTGATCTTCATATCCATTCATGCCTTTCGCCGTGCGCTGAAATCGATATGACCCCCAGGCGGATTATAAACGCGGCTCTCGACAAAGGGCTGCATATAATTGCGGTAGCAGACCATAATTCCGCGGAAAATTCCGGAGTTGCAATCAGGACAGGCGGGTCTGAAGGCATTATTGTCCTGCCATCTATGGAATTGACCTCTCAGGAGGAGGTCCATGTGGTTGCTATGTTTAATTCAGCGAAGAATGTCGCCGCAATGCAGGAAATCATTTATGATACGCTGCAGAGCGGTATTAATGACGAAGCAGGCATAGGCTATCAGTTAGTTGTAAACGAACTTGATGAAATCCTGGACTATAACAAGAGACTCCTGATAGGGGCAACCAGTCTTTCTCTCGGTGATCTGGTAAAAAACATTCATGCCCTTGGGGGCCTCGCGGTTGCCAGCCATATTGACAGGCAAAATTTCAGTGTAATATCCCAACTCGGGTTTATTCCGGACGATGTCTCATTCGATGCGCTGGAGATTTCGTATGCCATGGATTTAGTTGATGCCACCGTGCAATTCGGCAGATATGCCGGGATCCCGTGGGTTACTTCATCCGATGCCCACAGTCTGGCTGATATAGGCAGGAGATACACCACTTTTCTGCTCAATGAACCTACGTTTGATGAAATCGCGCTCGCGTTCAAAGGCGAAAGGGAAATTATGATTGGAGTCTGTCCATAATTATGATTTAAGCAGGCTGTCATTCCCCTCCGCCCAGGCGGATTGATCGGGGAATCCAGTCTTTTCGAAAGGTTCTGGATTCTCCGGTCAATCCGCCTGGGCGGAAGAGAATGACAATGTCTGACTTCGTGAGGGATATGGAAGATCTATCGCTGCACATTCTTGATATAGCAGAAAACTCCATCGATGCCGGGGCCACTAAAATCGACATAATCATAAAAGAGAGTTCTGCCGAAGATCTCCTTACTTTCAGCCTGCGCGATAACGGCAGGGGTATGGATGCCGAAACGCTTGAAAAGGTAAGCGACCCTTTCTTTACGACAAAAAAGGTAAGGAGGTTCGGCCTTGGCATTCCTCTTCTCAAGCAGGCGGCTGAAGAATGCAACGGCGTCTTTTCCCTGGAATCCTCACCTGGCAGAGGAACTCTCATCACAGTGATATTCCAGCGCAGCCATATCGATAGAAAGCCTATGGGCAATATAGGGGCCACGATGGTCGTCCTTGTAAGCGGCCACCCCGACATAGATTTTACTCTGACATATGTGCGTGACGATTTTTCGTATCAGTTTGACAGCTCGGCAGTGAAAAAAGCGCTTGATGGGGTGCCAATTAACCTGCCGGATGTTTTAATATTAATAAAGGGCGATGTCAACGAAGCTGTACATGGAGACGAAGCGTATGGCACATAGGGGGTATACGGGTATATGAGTGCATTGTGTCATGCGCATATAATTCTTTAAACATGGACCATATTGATTGTTTTAAGTGCAAGCATTTTTATGTCACCTGGGACAGGCGCTTCCCCTATGGATGCAAGGTGTTAGGTTTTAAAAGCAGGAGCATGCCTTCTGTCGAGGTATACAATGCCTCTGGTCAGGAATGCCTGAGGCATGAGGAGAAGCTTAATCTCCCGAGGTCCTCAAAATCACAGAGGACAGGGGGAGGGGGGCAATAGGTGCTGTATTTCCTGTGCGATCGTTGCGCGTGTTGACTTTACCATGCAGGGGATTTTATACTTTATATTCAATATTTTTAGCGGAGGATATTTATAATGGGAACATATACTACATTTCACCCTCATAACAGCAGAAGGAAAAAGACCCATGGCTTTCTCACCCGGATGAGCACCAGCGGGGGCAGAAAGGTGCTGAAGAACAGAAGGGCAAAGGGCAGGAAACGTTTGGCAGGCTGACCCTGAACTCTGACTGGTCGTCAGACGTTTGGGGGGGAGGGGGTCCCGGCAGTGAAAGCGCTGATAATTGCCTTTGTGAAATTATACCAATACACGCTTTCAGTTGTATTGCCTTCCACTTGCAGATTCACGCCGTCATGTTCTGAGTATTCTATTGAGGCTTTAAAAGAATACGGTGCGCTCAAGGGCGGCTATCTTACCATTAAAAGAATTTTAAAGTGCCATCCATTCCACCCGGGTGGATATGACCCGGTAAAATAAATATAAAGGATGTTGTTATGGAAAAAAGGACCTTACTTGCGATCGCTATTTCTATTGCCATACTTCTTATATACCAGTATTTCTTTCTTAAACCTGCAGCACCTCCGGAAGCCGGCCCCGGCATTGTAAAGGAAGCCCCCAAAGGGGAAGTGAAACAGGCTTCTGCCGCCCCCGCTGCCGTAATCCCGGCTCCCGATGTGACGGAAGCGGAAAGAGAAGTGGTGGTGGATAACGACCTGTATACTGCTACCTTCAGTTCCATGGGTGGTTCGATAAAAAGCATTCTGCTTAAGAACTATAATGATGAGAATGGAAAACCGATAGTGTTGAAGAGCGATGAGGTCCTTCCTCCGTATTCGATCGGGGCGAATGATGGGTTTCAATTTGCGCATGCCCCCTTCCAGATTCTCGGCAGCAATATAAAACTCACTCCTGAACTGAATACCGCCTCTATTGCCTTTGACTATTCCGACAAGGGGATATCTATCCGCAGGACCTATACTTTTCATTACGACGACTATGCAATTGACCTGAAAGATGAAGTTAACGGTCTTCCGTCATATTGGATAACACTTGGAAAAGATTTTGGCATTTATAATAGAGAAACCGCACGCTCGGTACACGACGGGCCTGTCGTACTGAAGGATGCAGACAGACTTGAATTTTCCGGGCCTAAACTGAAAGAGCCGAAGGTGTTTAAAGATGGTGTTAAATGGATTGCTCAGGAGGACAAGTATTTCTTTTCATCCCTGATTCCCAAAGGGCCTGTTGATGAAGTAAGGGTGTGGAATAAAAGCGGTGATGCGCTGGTGGCTGCGGAATTTAATGGAGGGACCAACAACTATATGCTTTATGCCGGTCCCAAAGAAAACAACCGGCTTCTGAAATATCATGTAGGGCTCGAGTATGTGATTGATTTCGGTTTTTTCTCTATTATCGCCCGCCCTCTGTTCTGGGTTTTGAAGCTGTTCTACAAGGTTTTTCATAATTACGGGGTTGCCATTATTATTCTCACCACTATAGTGAGGATTCCGTTTATTCCGCTGGTAAGCAAAGGGCAGCGATCTATGAAGAAGCTTCAGGATGTGCAGCCGAAAATGACGGAAATCAGGGAGAAATATAAAAATGACCCGCAGAGAATGCAGAAGGAGGTCATGGAGCTTTACAAAAAGCACAAGGTCAACCCCATGGGCGGCTGCCTTCCCATGCTGCTGCAGATACCGGTCTTTTTTGCTCTTTATAAAGTGCTCCTTATCTCAATTGAACTTAGAGGGGCGCCCTTCATTTTTTGGATTCATGACCTTTCCTTAAAGGACCCTTCGTATGTTCTGCCGATAGTTATGGGAATTACCATGGTCATACAGCAGAAGATGACTCCCTCCTCCATGGAGCCGATGCAGCAGAAAATGATGATGATTATGCCGGTTGTGTTTACGTTCATGTTCCTGAGCTTCCCGTCAGGCCTTGTCCTGTACTGGCTGGTAAACAATTTATTAAGCATTGGCCAACAATTCTATACTAACCGGAAGCTCGCAAGGAAAGCGGCGTAAAACTTCAATTTTGAATGTTGTATTTTGAATGTTGAATTGTGGAGGTCAATTATTAAAAGATGGCCTGTTTCATAATTCAAAATTCAACATTCAGCATTCAAAATTTATTCTTCAGCATTCAAAATTTCCATGAACTATTCTGACGATACAATTGCGGCAATAGCCACCCCCGTAGGCGAGGGAGGAATCGGAATTATCCGGCTCAGCGGCAAAGATGCTGTTGATATCGCAGATCGCATTTTTTTGCCGCGCGGAGCTAAAAGACTGAGGGATGTGTCATCCCATACCATCACGTATGGCTTTATTGTCGATCCGTCCCATGGGGGGAAAATAGATGAAGTGCTGGTTACGGTTATGCGCGCGCCCAGGACATACACAAGGGAGGATGTGGTTGAGATCAATTGTCATGGAGGATTGTGTCCGCTTAAAACAGTGCTTCAGTTGCTCCTAATGGAAGGTGCAAGGATAGCGGAGCCCGGAGAATTTACCAGGAGAGCCTTTTTGAGCGGCAGGATAGACCTTTCTCAGGCAGAAGCGGTCATTGATATCATAAAGGCCAGATCAGACCAGGCGGAACGCCTGGCGCTTGCCCAGCTGGAAGGGAAGCTCTCCAGGACGATAACAGATATCCAGGACCGTATAACGACAGTATGTGCCTACCTGGAAGCGCAGATTGATTTTCCTGAGGAAGAACTTGATTCGGTAAAGGGGAATGAAGTTATTGAGAAGATGAGAGCCATCGGCGAGGAATTATTATGCCTTTCCGCCGGATATGAAGCAGGCAGATTTTTCAGAGATGGTGTGGCAACCGCCATTGTTGGTAAGCCCAATGTCGGCAAATCATCACTGCTGAACGCTCTTCTCGAAAAAGACCGGGCCATTGTAACTGAAATGCCCGGGACAACCAGGGATGTTATAGAGGACACGCTGAACATTGAGGGTCTGCAGTTGCGCATAATGGATACGGCAGGCATGCGGGAGACCCATAATCTTGCCGAAGCAGAGGGAATAAAGAGGAGCCTGAAGGCTATCGACGGGGCTGATATCGTTATTGCAGTGTTGGACAGCAGTGTGCCCTTTGATAAGGTTGATGAAGAACTGCTTATGACGGTTGCTTATAAAAAGACCATTATCCTTATTAATAAGTGTGATATCAGGTCGCCTGATTTCGCAGTTCCTGACGGGTTAACCAATGTTGCCGAGGCATCGGCATTGACCGGAGACGGCATCAGGGAACTGAAAGATATGATCTATTCCGTCTGCATTTCCTCCGGAGTTCTTGGGGAGACTGAAGTCCCTCTAATTACCAATATCAGACACAAGCATTCACTCGACCGGGCCTCTCAGGCGCTTGCCGAAGCAGTAAACACACTCGAAAACGACATTCCACTTGAGGTCGCTGCCATGTATGTGCGGGAGGCGCTTGATTGGACGGGAACTATAATCGGCATTTTTACCACTGACGATATCCTCAATAAAATATTCAGCGAGTTTTGTGTAGGAAAATAAACACCAGTAAGCAGTAGACAGTAGGCATTAAACAGCAAAAACTGAAAACAAAAACAGACTACATAAAAAAAGGATTCCCGTATAGGTGGGAATCCTTTTTTTTACATCGTCGTTGCAGCCTACTGTCTACTGCTTACTGCCTACTTTTTTTCTGCTTACTGTTTACTGCTGTTTTTACTTTTTTGGCGCTGGCGCAGGTTGTAGCGGTGCAGACTCCGCATTTGGGGCCGGCATCATCTTCGGCGCAACAGTAGACAGTTTTGCAACTTCATCCTTGTTTATATCGACCTTGTAATTCTTTTTGAGGTTGTCAAGGAATTTATCAAAGCTGCTTTTCTGTTTTTCGGCGGTCAACCGCTGCATGATCATTCCTTTCACTTTGTCATAGTCGACAATTGCCCCTTTTACATCGGTAACCTTGAAAATGTGAATGCCGTCCTTTAATTTTACAGGCATACCGACTTCACCATTCCGCAATTTGAAGACAACATCTTCGATTTCAGGGGCCAGCTGCCCCCTCTTGAAGGAACCCATGTTGCCACCCGACTTTGCAGATTTTTTGTCCGTTGATAATTCGGCAGCCACTTTTGCGAAATTTTCGCCGTTTTTGACCATATCAAAAGCTTTTTTTGCATCGCCTTCATTCTGGACCACTATTCTGGCTCAGCTTGACCTCATTGTGCATCATAAAATCGTCTTTATGGCTTTTGTAATAGTCCTCGGCGTCCTTCTCGCTGACTTTTGATGTCTCCTCTATCTCTTTCCGAAGCAGCTCGTTAATAAGAGTAATCTTCTTGAACTCCTCAACCTTTCTCTCGAAATCCTTATTCTTGTCCAAGCCCCTTTTCTTGGCTTCAAGATACAGCATTTCCTTTTTTACCAGTTCGTCTATAAACCGTGAGGTGCCCTCAGGCCCCTGAAAGAATTGCTTTGCCATTTCGGGCAGCGAATTCATTTCAGCCTGAACGTCATCCCTGGTAAGGGTATCGCCATCAATCTTTACTACGTAACTGCCTTGCATTCCACCGCCTTTTGAACAGGAGGCAATAAAAATAAGGGCCACAAACAATAACAATATTTTTCTCATTCTACGGAATCTCCTTTTTAGATAGTAGTAAAAAACTTTAACATACTTTAGCCGTAAAAGTAAAAAATAGAGCCTTTTGTTGGCGCCCCCCAACATTAGGGGCAAATGAAACCCCAGAGTGCACAGAGGAGAGCATGAGATCACTGAGAGGAATACATTTTTTTTAAAAAAAGTAAGAAGTTCTGCGAACTCGTTGTTTCTATTATTCTGTGTCCTCTGTGGTTAATTTTGACAATGCGTGTGCAGTTGCCCGGATGCGCTATAATAAAAAGTGCGGTCTTTTCTGAAAAAAGTAGTAGTCGGCATGAGCGGCGGCGTAGATTCATCGGTTACCGCGTATCTTTTGAAAGAGCAGGGATATGAGGTTGAGGGGGTGAGTTTTGTTCTCTACGAGACGCGGCTAAAGTCCGCCTCTTCAGGATGTTGTTCCATTGAATCTATCGATGATGCCCGAAGGACCGCAGCACATATAGGATTGAAGCATACGGTAATTGATTTGAGAGATGAATTCCTGGAGCAGGTCATAGAGCCGTTTATTGAGGCTTATAAGAAGGGAATTACTCCAAATCCCTGCATTCTCTGCAACAAGCACATAAAATTTCCCTACCTCCTGAAGACCGCGGACGAATCGGAAGCGGCTTATATTGCGACGGGCCATTATGCGAAGGTAATACACGCCTCCCTAAAGAAAGGGGTAGATGTGCGAAAGGACCAATCTTATGTGCTTTATGTCTTGAGGCAGGAGGAATTGTCCAGGCTCACGCTGCCTCTTGGAGCTAAGACCAAGCCGGAGGTGCGTGAGATTGCAAAAATGCAAGGCCTCCCAGCCGCCAACAGGCCTGAGAGCCAGGAAATTTGCTTTATTGGCGATAAAAACTACTGCAAATTCATGGAGGGTCTTGCTGAAAAAATAGAGGGGCGGATCATTGATGTTGAAACAGGCAAAACATTGGGCAGCCACAAGGGAATACACCTCTACACTATCGGCCAGAGAAAAAGAATGGGGATTGCCGTTGGCAAGCCGCTCTATGTGGCAGGGATAGATCCTGCTCAAAATGCTATTTATATAGGACCGAGAGAAGCTGTCATGAGGCGGGCCTTTAAAGTTGAAGAAATTAACTGGATAGTTCCGGTTCCAGCCGGGCCCTTCAGGGCTACGGTGAAAATAAGGTCTACAATGAAAGACGAGCCCGCCACTATCACGACAGTTGATGATACTGCCGCAGAAGTCGTTTACGATGAGCCGCAGTGGGCGCCTGCACCCGGGCAGAGCGCCGTGTTTTATGATGGCGATACCGTTCTGGCGGGCGGAATAATCCGGTCTTCCCATGCGTGTTGAAATTCAATATTTATTTTTGCTCGCCTTTCAGGACCCCAGTTCATAAATACGGCGTCTCATCGAGAGTGGCGATGCGCAACAAAACTGATGCAACCGTATTTATTCAGTTGTTGTGGTAACCAACGGATCGATCAAAAAGACGCAAAAGACTCCTCGGTATCCCCCAAATTCAGAAAGGAACTAGAGTCCCGCTGGAATCTTCGTCCACATCATTTTCTTTCGATTTAACCTGCGCCCATCCACGATAAAGGTTCCATCGCCAATTGCGTGAACAGTTCTTTTCTCTTTTCGTGAACTGTCAAAGTACGCAGCGACACCTTCGAGGACAACGATATTGTGCTTTTTGACGATATCGATAACTTTACATTCGATATTCGCCAGGCATTCCTTAATCAAGGGCGACCTGACATACTTTCCCTTCAAAGGAGTTAGCCCAAACTTTTCAAATTTGTCAGTGTCTGCGCCGGAACATGTTCCTACACCAACGACCTTATCAAGCAGGTCGACAGTGGGAACTGAAATTACACATTCCTTCGATTTCAGAAGTGCGGCATACGAGTAGTTCCAGTGCCCAGTGGTTATGGCAAACACCGGCGTAAAGTCCATAACCATGGTCCACGAGATCGTCATTATATTGTCTTTCTTTCCGTCACTTGTCGTAACAAGAACAACTGGACCAGATTCTATTAGCGTGAACGCTTTACTGAGCTGCATTTTTTTCATGTGAGCACATGCTCCTGTTGACCTGCAGTCTTGATGGTTCTCAGATATTAGATATTCTCAAATTTTCGTTGTCTACAAAATACCAGATTTCGAGACAGTAAAATCATCTGATCTAATTCCTTTAAATATCTACTATTGGAATCTCAAAATGCAAGCGGGTTTTTGAGATCTTGATATCGTTTTCCCAATCCCCTTATTCTTCCTGGTTGGGCTGTCCTTTACCCGTAGTAATCAAGCTCCGCAGACTACCGTTCATATAAAAGCCCCATGCTTCTGAGCAGTCGCCATAACATTCATTTTCAGGAACTAAGCCCACGTGGGTGAAGCAGACCTTGGTTTTGTCACCTTTTTTAGCGATTTCAAAAGTAATTTTTGTCCCATTCCATTCGTTTTTGTTTTCAACAAAATTAAGGGAGCTGTCTAAAACAAGCCAAACGGCTTTTTTGCCAGGAATTAATTCTGTTACTTTCTGTTTGCTGTAATGGAGGTCTTTATAACGATAAGTAAACTCATCACCGAGTTTGTCGGTACTACCTTCAATTTCTCCCGACCACCATCCACGAACATTATTGATGGCAGCGAAGACTTCCTCCGGAGTTCGGGCTACTGTAAATGTAGTGGTGAAATTATGCTCATTCATCGTTTCTCCCCTTCTTCTGGCATCTTCCCTTGAAGTGTACCGGAAATGTTTCGTTCCCGGTACTTGGAAGTGCCCTTTAGATAATTATTAATATTGACCTTGCCTTTGGCATTCAAATAGATGTGAACAAATGGATTGCCATGTTGCACCCCTCAAACTATCTCATTCTAAGTCTATCTGACATATAGAAGATGTCAAGCTTTCAGTTGCCTGCAAGAATTTGATACTTGGGAATCAGCAGCATCAGCGCTTTATAGCTATGGAGAGGAATGGCCGGAATATCAGTTAACGTGGTATATAAAAATTTACTTCCGGAAATCCGGCTCAATGTGTATAATATAATGTGCTGATACACATGGGAGGTTGCAATGAGAACTAATGTTGTGATAGATGATGATCTGATGAGGTCTGCTATTAAGCTATCGGGTCTTAAGACTAAAAAGGATGCTATAGAAGAAGGCCTGAAATTGTTGGTGCAACTTCATGGACAAGCAAAAATCAGAGAGTTCCGGGGTAAACTCAAGTGGCATGGCGACCTGGACAAAATGCGGACAGATAAATGATCTTAGTGGATTCATCTGTTTGGATTGATTATTTTAATGGCAAGGCAACGGCTAATACCGATTGGCTGGATTTGGCGCTTGGTAAGGAGCTGATCATAATGGGTGATCTTATTTTGATTGAGGTCCTGCAAGGGTTCCAACGCGACGCTGATTTCAAAACCGCCAGAAAAATGCTCTTAAGTTTTCCCTTTTGGGAGATGGCAGGGGAGGAATTAGCTATCAAGAGCGCGCTGAATTATCGGTTGCTCAGAAAGTATGGCGTCACTGTAAGAAAGACCATAGATATTATGATTGGCACTTTCTGTATTCATCACCGCTTTTCTCTATTACACGACGATAGAGATTTTGATTCAATGGAAAAATATTTGAATCTGCAAACAATTGGCGCCTGACAACAGCATG
Source organism: Nitrospirota bacterium (assembly GCA_963830245.1). Taxonomy (GTDB): domain Bacteria; phylum Nitrospirota; class Thermodesulfovibrionia; order Thermodesulfovibrionales; family Dissulfurispiraceae; genus JADFXI01. Next base: position 124,435 of record CAWHNC010000095.1, on the reverse strand, counting down.
GTCTGCCGAATGACTGACACCTTTTTATTCCCGGACTGCTCTCGGAACAAGTTTTTTTTGAGAAAGAATCCTTGACATATGATTGGGCGGGTTCGCAATGAGAAAAAAACCGGAAAAAGGTAATATTTTTAAAACACTTGCGTGTTATGTTATTTTAAAGGAATAGGGAGCGTATTTCCAGTGCGGTCGGGCATTGGGTTTAGCGGGCTAATAAAAAAATCGATACATCAGATTCTCTTTGGGCTTGCCGTATGGAAGATCAATGAGAAAAAACATGGGGGAGTGTCATGGAAGGCAGCATAGTTTCTATAAATATAAGTGATAAAAAGGGTGAAAGAAAAAAACCTGTTGAAGAAGTTATAATCGCTGAAAACTTCGGCATCGAGGGAGATGCCCATGCTTCATCGGAATGGCACAGGCAGGTAAGCCTTCTCGCTCTTGAGAGTATACAAAAAATGCAGGCAATGGGACTTGATGTTAAGCCTGGTGATTTTGCCGAGAACCTTACTACCGAGGGGCTCGATCTTCCCGCGCTTCCAATCGGAACAAGGTTGCGCTTAGGCAATGACGTTATCGGCGAGGTGAGTCAAATCGGCAAGGAATGCCATACGCGATGCGCAATTTATTACCAGGCAGGTGATTGTGTTATGCCTAAAGAGGGGATTTTTGTAAGGATACTTAAGGGCGGCAAGGTCAGAAAGGGAGACAAAATCGATGTCAGTTTCCGGTTGCCGGAATCCGACGGTTAATGGAGGGTAAAATAACAGTAGGCAGTAAGGAGTAAGCACAGAAGAAAAAAGCTTGTCACTCTTTTTTCCTTGTTTTTTGCTGCCTATCGCCTACTGTCTAATGCTTACTGACTTATGATTACAATCGCTGTGCTTACATTGAGTGATAAAGGCGCCAGGGGGGAACGGACGGACCAGAGCGGCCCTCTGATCGCAGATATCATTAAAGATATAGGCAGAGTTGAATATTTTGATACGCTACCCGATGAGAGGGAGCTGATAAAAGAGAGACTTCTGGAATACGCAGGCAAGGTAGACCTGGTGCTTACTACCGGCGGCACCGGTCTTTCTCCAAGGGATGTGACACCTGAAGCAACGCTTGATGTGATCGAACGGCAGGTGCCGGGCATTGCAGAGGCCATGAGGATGGAAGGTATGAAGAAGACTGCCAGATCGATGCTGTCGAGAGCTGTTGCGGGGGTCAAAGGGCAAACATTGATCATAAACCTGCCGGGTAGTCCCAAAGCAGTCAAGGAAAATCTTGAGGCTATTCTAGATGTCCTGCCCCACGCTGTTGAAAAAATAAAGGGCGACACCGGGGATTGCGCCCGATGAAAGATGTTTCTTTTACTCTGTCCTTTTTTGCCGGAGTCCTTTCGTTTCTTTCCCCCTGTGTTTTACCGCTTGTGCCGGCATATATTTCGTTTGTTACAGGGCTTTCGCTGGATGAACTTAAAGCGGCCCCCCGCCTGTCAAAAGCCATGGGCAATACGTTTGCCTTCATAATGGGATTTTCAACGATATTTATTGCGCTCGGCGCTTCTTCATCGTTCATCGGCAGCCTGTTCCTCAGGTATCAGGACTATCTCAGGATCGCCGGCGGAATACTTACCATAGTATTCGGTCTCTTTATTGCAGGGTTTTTAAAATTCGATTTTCTAATGAGGGAGATGCGCTTTCATATCGAAAAAGGCCCGGCGGGTTATGTCGGAGCATATTTTATCGGTATGAGTTTTGCTGCAGGATGGACACCCTGCATAGGTCCTATTCTTGGGACTATCCTGATCTATGCGAGTTCAAGGGGATCGGCAACGTACGGCTTGAAACTCCTTTCCGTATACTCCCTGGGGCTTGCCATTCCTTTTATACTTTCGACACTTGCCATCAATGTGTTTCTAAGATATACAAAAAGGATTTATAAATTCATGCATATAATAATGATTGTCAGTGGATTGATCTTGATAGCATTCGGCCTTATGCTTTTGACGAACAGGGTCAGCATGCTGTCAGCCATGCTTCCGGATTTGGGAATCAAATTCTAGTAAGCAGTAAGCAGTAGGCAGTAGGCAGTAGGCAGTAGGCAGTAGGCAGAAAAAAAAGGAAAGATAAATAAAGTGACAAAAAAACGAATTGTTAATTTTCTGGTTTTAGTGATTACTGCCTACTGCCTACTGCTTACTTTTATTTTGTCCGGTTGCGGCTACGCCATTCAATCCAGGGCAAACCTTCCCTTTGATACCATTTCGGTCGGCACAATAGAGAATAAAACAAATGAACCCAAACTTCAGGACATGTGTCACGTGGCCTTGGCAGAGACCTTTTCCCAATACGGCTTCGATGTAGACTCTTCTGCCCGGTACAGGCTTCAGGGTCAGATAAATCAGTTCCTGTTAGTGCCTACAACCGAAGTGAACCTCTCTGCGACACAATATCAGATAGTCATAAAAGCGACCTTTAAACTTACTGATACGGAAAGCGGCAGCGCTATTCCCCTTACGGCTGACAGCCCTTTTATAACTTATTTCAACGCCAACCCCTCCGATGAGCTCCAGGAAATCATGACACAAAAAGAACTTGCGGAGGTCAGCGCTATGACAAATCTGGCCCAGACGCTGGTCAGTCTTGTTACCTACAATACTCCCAAGAATTTTGCTTACCTGTTGTTTAAGCCTGACGACATAAAAAATGTGGCCGGCTTCGCTATCAAGCTGAGAGAAGCAAAAGACCCGCTCTCTGAATATTTACGGGACCAATTGACTCCAGACCTTCAACGCCAAATAGATGCCTTTAACGAGTTCGATTATTCGGCAAAGGCACTTAAGACTGCACTGGCCAATGCATTAAATAACATAATCCAGAACAGGGACCTTTTTGATGAAAAGCGCTTTACCCATGTCGTGATAAGCGATGAGACCATGAAACTTATCAGACAGAATGCTCAAGGCGGTAATCGGGTGAAACTCAACCGGATACTTCTTGAGGAGGCGTATCCAGATGAACTGCAAAAAGCAGTAGGCAGTAGGCAGTAGGAAGTAAGCAGTAAGCAGAAAAAAGCAAACAGCAAAGAGTAAACACCTAATTATGAAAGCTTCCATTTTTTTCTTTGTCTTTGCTGCTTACTGCCTACTTCTTACTGCTTACTGTGTTTAGGGGGTATTTATGAGCATAAGGCAATTTCAGCAGGAACTTTCCAGGGGAATGCCCTCCCGGGTGTATCTTCTTTACTCATCAGACGATTTTCTCCTCTATGAGGCGCTCTCGGCAATAAAAGAGCAGTGCAGTGATGCAGTTGGATTCAATTTTGACGTGTACGATATTAAGTCGCCTGACGACACGATTCCGGTAGAACAAATTGTGGATATCGTGAACACGATGCCGTTTATATCCGCGCGAAGGATCGTTGTCATCAACAACGTACAGAAACTTGCCAAAAAGGATCTACAAAAGCTCGATGTCTACCTGCTTAATCCCGCTGATACCGCACTTTTGGTAATGCTCCATTCAGGTGCGGCGCCAAAGCTTTTCGGTGCTGCATCTTCGGGAAGCATTAAGACAATTGCTCTTACAGTCCAGGAAAAGGACCTCCCCGCGTGGATAAAGGAGCAGGCCGGACAGAAGAAGGTGCGCCTTACCGACAGCGCGGTGGACTACCTTATTACTACGGCAGGTACAGACTTGGGCATGCTCTCCGCAGAAATAGAAAAGCTTGCATGCTTTATCAGCGACCGTGTCATTGACGTTGCTGATCTAAGGAGTATCATTTATTCGGGAGTTGAGTATACCGCCTTCGACCTTATTGATGCGCTGAAGAGAAAAGATGCCAGGGAGGCATTCAGGATCTTTGAGAACGTCACGAAAAATCAGGAACCGCAAATGCTGCTTGGCGCTCTGAACTATTATTATGGACGGCAAGGGGCCGCTTATCAGCAAAAAGAGACATCCGGGCCGGCACAGACAATAAGGTTCTTGCACGAGGCGGACATTGCTATAAAGACATCGCACAAGTATGTTATCGAAAATCTGCTTGTAAAGCTTCTAAAGACATAGGTAAAGGCAGAGGTAAAGGTAGAGAAAATGCCCAATTAAGCCTGTCTTATTTTTTGCCTTTGCTCTACCTCTACCTTTACCTATTTCTGCGCCGCGTTTGCCTTTTTCGCAAGCTTTGAGATCTTCCTGGATGCGGTATTCTTATGAATGATACCCTTCGATGCCGCAGTGCTGATAGTGCTGATGGCCTCTTTTAAAGTCTTTCCCATATCTTCCTTGTTGTCTCCGGCTATCATGGCCTCAGCTTTTTTGGTTTGGGTCTTTATGCTTGCGCGCACCGACTGGCCGCGCAGTCTTCTTTTTTCATCCTGGCGGGCTTTTTTTATAGCCGAGAGATTCTTTTTAGGTGCTGACTTGGCTGCCAATGTATGTCCTCCTTGTGACGGTCTCGTAAAAAGCTCATATACTGCGTTGCGCTGCGTACTTGCCTATGAACTTTTTACGAGACCGTCTATTCTTAGTATTGATTGCTACGACCTGTATTTTTAACATAAATCTTAACATAAAATCAATGTTTATGCTAAAATCTTCCCATATGAAATATACTCCGGCTGACCCAAGCGGTCTAAAAACTTATTCCATTAAAGACCGTCAGAGCAAAGTATCCATAGACAAGGCGGCCCTCCTGCACAGTAAGGGCGGTTCGCTCAAAGATTTTGTGGACAGCCTCCCTGACTTTCTTGCCGTAAGCGACATAAAAGCCGTAGTGCGGGCAGTAGTGCAGGCTTACAGAAACGGCAGGCCTGTGGTTCTCGGCATGGGCGCCCATGTCATAAAGGTTGGTCTCTCGCCATTGATTATTGATTTAATGCAGCGCGGCATTATTACCGCTGTTGCAGCAAACGGCGCCTGTATCATCCACGATTTTGAGATTGCGTTTATCGGTCGCACCTCGGAAGATGTTGCCCGGGAGCTTTGCACGGGTTCTTTCGGTATGGGCAGGGAAACCGGCAGCATGCTGAACAGGGCCATCTCTGAAGGCGTAAAAAAGGGTGAGGGGATAGGCCGCTCAGTGGGTTCCTTTATCGAGGCCTCATCATTTCCTTTTAAAGAGAGGAGCATTTTCGGGAGAGGATTCAGGCTTGATATTCCCATGACCGTCCATGTTGCGCTCGGTGCAGATATTATTCATATGCATCCGGAGGCTGACGGCGCAAGCATTGGCGAAGGGAGTCTCAGCGATTTCAGGCTTTTTGCCTCTGTTGCAGCCGATCTTGAAGGGGGAGTTTATATCAATCTCGGTTCAGCTGTAGTGCTGCCCGAGGTATTTCTAAAGGCGCTGACCACTGCACGGAATCTTGGAAACAGGGTTGAATCGTTCACTACGGTAAATATGGATTTTGTCCAGCACTACCGCGCCCGTGAAAATGTATTGCGCAGACCCACCATGATGAAAGGGCAATGTTTTGCGCTAACAGGGCATCATGAAATAATGGTACCGCTCCTGGCGGCGATGATAATCGAGGAGCTATGAATGAAGGTCTCGTAAAAAGTCCATATGCAAGTTCCACCCCAACAAGTCTGAGACTTGCCGGGGACCCCGTCCGTTGCGCTGCGTACTTAGTCACTGCGGCGTACACAGCAGTACGCCTCATTCCTGGGTACTTGCGCGCCTTGCCTCTGGAGCTTTTTACGAAACCTTTTTTGTGGGGGTGTCATGACTGTAATCGTAGATGAAGAAAAATGCATAGGCTGCGGCAATTGCGAGGAGATTTGTCCCGCTGTATTCCACGTCAATGAAGCAACCGCCAAATCGGAAGTTATCGACGAAGAGGCCTGCGAGTTTGTAGGCTGCTGTGAGGCTGCCGAAGAAAACTGCCCGGTCGAAGCTATATCGATTGGATGACAAAATCAGGGGCAGGTTTCAGGGATAGCGACATAGATGAGGTTATGCGCCTTCTCAGGGGACAGGTAAAAACGCTCGAGGTCCCGTGGCTCGAGAAAATGTCAAAGCCGGGCAATCCCTTCCGAATTTTAATCAGTTGTTTGCTCAGTCTCAGGACCCAGGACAAGACTACGGGAGAGGCGTCTGAAAGACTATTCGATATCGCCTCAAGCCCCGACGATATGGCCGCATTGCCGGTGAGCAGGATTCAAAAGGCTATCTACCCTGTCGGTTTTTACAGGGTTAAAGCTAAAACTGTAAAAACAATCAGTGAAACAATTGTGCGGCAATATAAAGGGATGGTGCCGGATGATATTGATGAGCTCCTGAAATTAAAGGGTGTCGGCAGAAAGACCGCCAATTTAGTAACCACCCTGGGTTTTAATAAATATGGGATCTGTGTCGATACTCATGTGCATAGAATTACAAACAGATGGGGTTATGTTAAAACCGGGAAGCCTGACGAGACTGAAGTCGTTCTGAGAGACAAACTTCCACGGAAATACTGGAAAGTAATTAACGGGCTGCTCGTGGCCTTTGGACAAAACATCTGTAAACCTGTCTCGCCTATATGCAGCTCCTGCGCGCTTGATAACAGGTACTGTCAAAAAGTCGATGTGTCCCGACACCGTTAAAATACTTTTTTACGCTCGGGTGCCTCATGGATCAATCCTTTTTTACGCCTTTGCTGCAATTTTCTTAGCTCTCTTTCCTGTCTTCAAGGTATCCACAAAACGTGCTTGATGTTTTTTTTGCAACTCCACGTAATATTCAACGATGCTTTTTGGGTCATGCCCGAATTTTTCGGAAATACTGTGGCGTGATTTTCGTATCCTCGTGATTGTGGGATCATCCTTCACCATTTTCTTCCCCTCCTAATAATTCAAGTGGTGTCACCAGTGTCGGCACGAATAGACCGAGCATGGTGTTAATACGGCGAATATGGTTAAATTTGTTGGCGTTTGCAATATGGTTGCAGTTCCACGTCAAAAGAAAATCACATTTATGATACGATGCCAATGCAAGATGCAGCGCGTCGCCTGCCGGGTCCTGCGGCATAACTTTATGTTGGACATATGTTTGAACTATTTCTATAACGCCGGTTTCCACCGGAACGAGAGAAATAGCGCTCATAAGCTCAAGGATTTTGTCTTTGTTGGGATAATCGCCGATACCGAGTTCATCCAAAACAACTTCACTTGTAACCGGCAGGTAGTGATCAAGAAAGTTGTCCCACCACTGGCGCGTCCATTTTTTACGCGCGACCATCTCCGGCTCTGTTCTGATTTCATGATAGAAGCTGGGAATACTCGTTTCAATATAAACCATTTGTTTCATAGCTAATTTTATCACAAAACGTTGTTTGCTGTACGGAGATTTTTGAATCCTGCAGAATAAATTAGACAGGACACAATTCCGGGCACAGTGCCCTTAAGGAAGGCAGCGAATGACCAACGCGAAGGAAGCTAACTCCTCGGTTTTTAAAGTGCCGGTGGAGAGACTTGAACTCTCACATGGTTGCCCATAACGGATTTTGAGTCCGTCGCGTCTGCCATTCCACCACACCGGCTGGTGCTTGTCCCGGATTTATCTGCCGTGCATCCTGAAGAAATTTTCGATAGAACGGTCATATGTGCGCTCGAATTTCTCATTGAAAAAGCACGCGGGCAGTTCCCCGTTTTTCCTGTGATAATGAAGACATTCGCAGCATTTATTCTTCCTCTCACAGGAACTGTAGGTGCACTTGCAATATTTCTCGTTGCTCGCTGATATGCATTCCATAATCGTTAGTATATCATAAATTATTCAAAGATTCGTTCCCAGTGTTTCTTAAAAGCGCCGAATGTTTTATCGCCTATTGCAGAGCGCATTTCTTTGAAAAAGCTCATATAGAAATGAAGGTTGTGCAGGGTGTTGAGGCGCATGGAGAGTATTTCTTTCGCAAGGAAGAGGTGCCTTAAATAGGCCCGCGAGTAATTCCGGCAGGTGTAACAGGAGCAGCCGGGATCAAGGGGGCCGGCATCACTTTTGAATTCTGTCCTTTTAATGCTGATCCTGCCCCTGCTGGTGAAGAGCGTCCCGTTACGGGCATTACGTGTCGGCATGACGCAATCGAACATGTCAAAGCCGTTCTCAACAGCTATGAGCACATCCATAAGATCGCCCACTCCCATAAGGTATCTGGGACGGTCCGGCGGCATAAGCGGGGCAACGAATTGAATGATTTCATACATCTCCTCTTTAGGCTCTCCAACGCTTAATCCTCCCACGGCATACCCGTCGAACCCTATGGCGACCAGCTCATCGAGACTCCTTGCCCGCAGGTCTTTATACATACCGCCCTGGACGATACCGAAAAGGAATGGAAGGTGCGAAGGTGTGAGCGTGAGAACGTGCGTAAAGGGCCGAAGGTATGCGTTGTTTTGCTCACGTTCAGACCTTCTCACCTTTTCACCTTCTAAATACTCCTTGCACCTTCGAGCCCAGTTAGTGGTTAATTCGAGTGATTTCACAACGTAGGGATATTCCGCTGGATAGGGGGTGCATTCGTCGAACGCCATCGCAATATCGGATCCGAGCATTAACTGTATCTCCATTGCCTTTTCCGGCCCGATGAAGTGAAGTGAGCCGTCTATGTGGGACCTGAATTCAACCCCGTCCTCACGTATCTTACTTAAGGAGGACAGACTGAAGACCTGGAACCCGCCGCTGTCGGTAAGAATCGGCTTGTCCCAGTTCATGAATGTATGTAGTCCCCCTACAGACCTGATGATTTCGTGGCCGGGTCTCAGGTAGAGGTGGTACGTGTTGGAGAGAATTATTTCGGCGCCCATGGATTTCAGTTCCTCAGGAGTAAGGGCCTTGACCGTTCCCTGTGTGCCCACAGGCATAAAGGCAGGAGTGCTGATTGATCCACGCATGGTTTCAAGCATACCGGTGCGGGCCTTCCCGTCAGCGTCATTCACACAGAACTTCATAAGATTATAATAACATCTGAAAACAGGTAATGGGTCATAGGTCATAGGTTATGGGCAAAAAAATAAAAAACGTCCTATAACCTATTACCCATTACCTATCACCTGTTTTCATAACCTATTACCTATGACCCGATGTTATTAACAAACCATTAACACGCATTTCACAGTAAAACAAGTTTTAAATCAGGAGATTGCGGGAATAGCATTTTTTCACTTGACTCGTACAAGATATTGTGGTTAAATGTCTTGTGCTATACAAGATAGCGGTTTAATTAAAACTTATCCTATTACTATGGAGATAACGCAATGGAACAAAAACAGGGCGATTTTACGGGAGGGGCATCCAGGGTTTTAAGTCTGTCGGCTAATGCGGTCACAGTTCTCGAAAAGCGTTATTTAAAGAGAAATGAGGAAGGCAAGGTAATTGAAACTCCGGAGGAACTATTCCGAAGGGTTGCCCATCATGTCGCACTATCCGATGCCATATACGGGAAATCGGATGAAGATGTTAAGCGTGTTGAGGAGGAATTTTATGACCTCATCACTTCTCTTGAGTTTTTTCCCAATAGCCCCACGCTGATGAATGCCGGCAGGAGACTGGGACAGCTTTCCGCCTGCTTTGTGCTGCCGGTGGATGATTCCATGGAATCCATATTCGATGCCGTAAAATATGCCGCGATCATTCATAAATCAGGGGGCGGCACCGGTTTCAGCTTTTCCAAGCTGAGGCCCAAGGGAGATGTAGTCGGCTCGACGAAGGGTATATCCTCCGGGCCCATATCGTTCATGACAGTATTCGATAACGCCACGGAGGCGGTGAAACAGGGTGGCACCAGAAGGGGTGCTAACATGGGTATTCTTAGAATTGACCACCCCGATATTCTCCAATTCATCACCTGCAAAGACTCCAATCACCGGCTCAACAATTTCAATATCTCTGTGGGGCTTACCGAGACATTCATGAAGGCTGTTGAGGAAGACAATGAATACGAACTCCTTAATCCGAGGAGCAAAAAGAGTGTTGCAAGGCTCAGGGCGCGGTCGGTATTTGAGACCATCGTTAAACAGGCCTGGAAGAACGGGGAGCCCGGGATAGTCTTTCTGGACAGGATCAACGCATCAAACCCCACGCCTGAGCTGGGAGAGATTGAGTCTACCAATCCCTGCGGCGAACAGCCTTTGATGCCTTATGAATCCTGCAATCTTGGCTCTATAAACCTTTCCAGGATGGTAAAAATTAATGATGAGGGACGGTATGTCGCCGACTGGGACCGGTTGAAAGATGATACCTGGAAGGCCGTGCACTTCCTCGATAATGTTATCGACGCCAACAAGTACCCGCTCCAGATGATTGAGGAAATGACCAAAGCCAATAGAAAAATCGGCCTCGGTATAATGGGATGGGCTGATATGCTTATCCAGATGAGAATCCCCTACAATTCAGAAAGGGCTATAGACCTGGCAGAAGAGGTAATGGGATTTATCCAGACTGAAGGGCGTCTCGCTTCCTGTGCCCTTGCCGAAGAGCGCGGCGTATTTACAAACTATAACCACAGTATTTACCGGGATGAGATGCCCGTACGGAATGCAACGGTCACCACGATTGCACCCACCGGCAGCCTTTCGATTCTTGCGTGCTGCACTTCGGGCATAGAGCCGCTCTTTGCAGTATCGTTCGTAAGAAATGTAATGGAAGGCACCAAACTGATAGAGGTGAACCCTTACTTTGAACAAGAAGCCAAAGAGAAAGGATTATGGAGCAGGGAACTCATAGAAAAGATTGCTGCTACAGGCTCTATTGCAAGTTTTAAAGAATTTCCACAAGAGATGCGGGAGGTGTTTGCCACGGCCCACGATATAACGCCTGTAGACCACATAAAGATGCAGGCAGCGTTCCAGAAATATGTGGACAATGCTGTATCGAAGACGGTGAATTTCCCACATTCAGCTACTTTAAAGGACGTTGAAGATGTATACATGCTGGCATACAGGAAGGGATGCAAAGGCGTGACTGTATACCGTGACGGTTCCAGGGAAGAGCAGGTGCTCTCTACGGGGAAAGACGAAGATAAGCCGGCGCAAAAACAGAAGGGCGCGGCAAAGATCACTCCCAAAAAACGGCCTCATGTCATTAAAGGCTGCACACGGCTGCTTAAGACAGGGTGCGGCAACCTTTATGTTACGATTAACGAAGATGAGAACGGCAAACCTTTTGAGGTGTTCACCAATATCGGCAAGGCAGGCGGCTGCGCCTCAAGCCAGGCAGAAGCAATCGGAAGGCTCATCTCCCTTGCCCTGAGATCGAATGTAGAGCCTGAAGAGATTGTGCAACAGTTAAAAGGCATCTCGTGCCACCAGCCCTCGTGGAACGAGGGGGGCAAAGTGCTTTCATGTTCCGACGCCATTGCCAAGGCCCTGGAGAAGTACTACCATGCTGCCAATGGAGGCGATAACGGTAATGGCAAGTCGCTGGAAAATGAGTTCATGATTATCGGAGCATGCCCCGAATGCGGCGGAGCTGTTGAGCATGAAGGCGGCTGTGCCATATGCCGGAACTGCGGATTTACAAAGTGTTAACCTGAATAAAATAATGCAAAGTTATTTAATAATCTCCTTCTGATAAAGAAACCTCTTAAGTAGATGGTGCTTAAGGGGTTTTTCTTTTATCGGCACATGATTAATATGTCACTGTAAAAACAATTTCGGAGTAATCTTTTCATGGAAAATAAAAGTAAAAAGGCGGGCGCTTCGGGTCAGTTAATTTTGAACAACCCTCTTGTGCATATTGCGCTCATCATCTTTCTCATCCTTATCGTCTATTCCAATTCTCTCCAGGTTCCGTTTCAAATGGATGAAGAAATGCATATTGTCCATGAGCCTATCATCAAGGATCTCCATTATTTTATTCATCCGTCAGAAGCACGAGGATTCGAGCATTACAATTTTTTCAAATCCCGTTATATTCCGTATCTGACATTCGCCCTGAATTACAGGATTAACGGTTTATCAGTGGCCGGCTACCATATTGTAAACATAGCCATTCATATGGGTTGTGCCATTCTGGTTTATTTGCTTGTTCTATTAACATTCAGAACACCTTTTTTTAAAACCGTGAATGGTGAAGAGGTGAAAGGTGAAAAAATAAAGGCCGGAGAGTCCGGGTTTAATTCACGATTCACGATTCGCGATTCACAGTCTTTCATTGCTCTGTTATCATCACTGCTATTTGCTGCACACCCCTTGCAAACAGCGGCTGTGACCTATGTGATGCAGCGTTTTGCCTCTTTAGTCGCTTTTTTCTATCTGCTTTCCCTTACAGCTTATATATATTCCAGGCTGATGGCCAATGACGAACGGCAAAAGGGAAAGGGTGGATACCGGCCTCTATTTTTTTACTGCATCTCTTTCATTTCTGCTGTTCTGGCAATGAAAACAAAAGAGAATGCATTTACTCTGCCTTTTGTTGTGCTGATGTATGAATTCTGTTTCTTTAATGGCGGCATTAAGAAGAGGATGCTCTTTCTTGCTCCCGTATTGCTTACACTTTGTATCATACCGTTGACCCTTATGAGCATGACGGGGGCCGCGGGAAAGATTAATTCCAGCCTCGTTGATCCAGGCTCATATATGGCCGGCTTCACCTGGGACTACTCGCGGGGAGACTATTTTTACACTCAGTTCAGGGTCATTGTCACTTACCTGCGAATGCTGTTTTTCCCGACCCATCTGGTACTTGATTATGAGTATCCGGTTTTCAGGTCTTTTATCCACCCCCAGGTGATACTGTCTTTTATATTTCTCACTGCGCTTTTTGGACTGGGAGTGTACCTGGTAATAAAACAGGTAAAGGTTCAGACAGAGTCGCCCTTTGCTGTTTCTCAACCTCAACCTTTACCTCAACCTGCCTTTAGATTAATCGGTTTCGGGATATTGTGGTTTTTCATTACGCTCTCGGTGGAAAGCATTATAACTACGCCGAGGCTTATTGAAACATATCGTTCGTATCTGCCTTCAGCAGGAGCTATTATTTCTACAGTTGTAATGCTATTCCTTTTTGAAGACAAAGTGCGTTCACCGAAAGTCAGGAAGTTCATACTGGTGATGGTCGTCGTCATAATAGGAGTATTGTCGGTTGCCACGTATCTGCAGAATAGGGTGTATGGGGATAGGATCAAAACCTTTGAACTGACTGCAAAGAGGTTTCCTGCACACGCAGGAGTCCAGTTAATGCTTGGCATTGCTTATGAGGACCGCAACATACCTGACAAGGCTATCGAACACTTCCAGACTGCCATTAGGCTTAATCCTGATTATTGGGCGGTGCATTTCAATCTTGGCGGCGTCTATAAGAAGCTCAACATGCCTGATAAGGCTATTGAGCAGTATCTGATTACTATCAAGCTTAATCCTGATTATGTGGAAGCGCATAATAATCTTGGTCTTATTTATCAGAAGCTCAATATGATTGAGAAGGCTATAGAGCAATATCAGATTGCTATTAAACTAAAACCTGATAATGCAAGCGCATATAATAACCTCGGCGCTGTTTATCAGGCTCGCAACCTGTTTGACAAGGCCATGGAACAATATTTGATTGCTATTAAATTAAAGCCTGATTACGCAGATCCGCATTTCAATCTTGGGGTCATGTACTACAATATGGGACAAAAGGAAAACGCCAAAAGGGAGATAATGGCAGGATTGAGGATCGCTCCGGATAACCAGCAGGCTCAACAATTGCTCAATAAAATATCTGCATTACTATAATTTTGCTCTCCTTGCAGCCTCCGATAGCGCCGTAATCGCCGTGGTATAATAAAAATCCATGGGAAAAACTTCAAAGACAAAAAAGGTTCTTGCAATGGCAAAGTCAGTTCCACCAACGGCCTTAATTCAGCCTGCACAAGGCGCGTTGTCGGAAACAACATCGAAGAGAAGGCTTCATCTCGTGTTTATAATCATGGGCGTTTCTTTCGCAGTTTATTTCAATGCGCTATTTGATGGTTTTGTTTCTGACGATACGGCGTTCCTGATGAATAACTCCTGGATCAGGGACCCTCACTTCCTGACAGTCGTCGTAAAAATGTTCACAAATAATATTCTGGGGTTTCGGGAAGGGGCAGTTAAAATGATGATAAATTACTACAGGCCGATGGCGTCTGTCATCAGCATGTGTACTTTTCATGTTGTTGGGCTGAAACCCTTTCCTTTTCATCTCATTAATGTTCTCTTTCACGTCGCAAATACGGCGCTGGTATTCATGATAGCATTAAAACTGCTCGGAGATAACAGTTCTGCGAATGTTGCGCAGCACACATCCTTGTCCCCGGCATTTTCTTCGCCGGCATTTATCGCCGCAGTCTTATTTGCCGCTCACCCTATCCATACCGAGGCGGTGACATGGATATCCGGCGGCGGTTGTGAACTTTCTTTTTCTTTTTTCTATCTTCTCTCCCTGTGGCTCTACATGCAGTACAAGGAAGGCCTTAAGAGCGGCTACTTCCTGTCTCTGATATCATTCTTTGCCTCCACATTGTGCAAGGAAACCGCCCTGACACTGCCGCTTATTCTTATTGGCTATGACATTGCTTTCGGGGGAAAGGGAAAAGCATCCCGTGCATTTGTGATGCGATATATTCCATATTTCTTCATCGCAGGGATTTACCTGGCGCTGAGAATTAACGCACTGAAAGGATTAGGTCTTTCCGCTGTGCATATGGAACTAAGCGCATGGCAGTATGTGATTAACGTGTTTCCTCTACTATTGGAGTATCTGAAGGACCTTTTCTTTCCATTTAATCTTAATTACTGGCATACGTTTCGTCCTATTGAATCTCTCCTGACAGTAAAGGGGCTGCTTTCGATGACTGTAACGGCTGGTTACCTGTTTATCGTTATTTTCGCATGGAAAAGAAATAAAGTGATGTTTTTCTGTCTTTTACTCATAGTAGTGCCTTTGTTGCCGGCTCTTTATATAAAAGCGATTGCCGGCAAACCTTATGCCGAGAGGTATCTATATCTCCCATCATTCGGATTTGTCGTAATTCTCGCGATATGTTTCGATTTTTTGAATAAAAAGATGACGAGATATGGGATTGCGGTTATGCTTATTGTGCTATTATTTGCAGGACTGTATTCCGTCCAGACAATAACAAGAAACAGCGTATGGAAAGACTCCCTTACCATTATTGCCGATACGGTAAATAAATCTCCCGAGGCTGACGTGCCGCGCTATGAACTTGGGAAAGTTTTAATGAATATGGGCAGAAATGATGAGGCCATTCAACAGTTCCGGAAGGCTCTGGAACTGAATCCTGGTAATGCCAATTCCCACAACGCTCTTGGGGCTGCGTATATTCGGGCAGGGTCATATAATGGGGCTATAGAACAATGTTTGATTGCTATTAAACTGAAGCCCGATTATGCAGATCCGCATTTCAATCTCGGTGTTATTTACTATAATATGGGACAAAAGGAAAACGCAAAAATGGAGATGATGTCAGGATTGAAGTTAATGCCGGATAACCAGCAGGCTCAGCAACTTCTGGATAAAATATCAGGCTTATATTAAAGGCAATAATAAAGGAAGAAGGTTGAGGTAACCCTGGGAAGAAAAAGGAATTAAATTGATTGTATCACCTAAAAGAATAAAAACTGGTGGCAAAATTCGTCGGAATATCCACATATTTGGTATCATAGATTGTGACATCGAACATCGCGGGAGGGGAAACAACACGATGACTAAACTAACTAAAGACCAGTACTATTTAAACATTGCTAAAACGGTCGCTGAAAAGAGCACCTGTCTTAATGTTGAAATCGGTTGTGTTATAGAAAAGGCGGATCAAATAATTGCAACGGGATATGTAGGCGCTCCCCGTAAAACTAAAGACTGCATAGATTTAGGTTTCTGCATAAGACGTAAGAACAACATTGAGTCCGGCCGTGGCTACGAGATGTGTCGCAGTGTACATGCGGAAATGAACGCTCTGATTAACGCAGCCAGGGCTGGGGTTTCACTATTGGATGGGAATATGTATGTGTATGCCGGCAAAAGAACCGATAGCGGACTCGAGTCTGTCAAGGCCTATCCATGCCTGCTGTGCAAGAAGATGATTATAAATGCCGGCATATACAGGTTTGTAGGCAACAATCCTGATGATAGCTTAACTATCTACTCTGTATCCGATTGGGTGCAGGACTGGCAGGAGCTTGATGATCTGACCCAGGATAAGGAAATGTATAAAGTTCAATATGGCAAACCTAAATAAGGATATTCTTTGCACATCACCGGGCGCCTATAGGCTCTATTTTATTTATCTGTTTCAGCAGGGTTTGAGTCGTAACATTATCCGGTTGCATCTTTAATGCAATTGCCAATTCACTTCTGGCCTTTTCCACTTGTCCTGTCTTATAGTAGACAAAGCCGAGATTATTGTGCGCCTCCGCAAAATCAGGCATCAGGCTTACCGCAGTCAGAAATTCTTTCTCTGCCTTGTCAGGCATGTTAAAAACCTGGTAATAGATATCCCCGAGATTAAGATGCGCCCATGCGTAATCAGGTTTCAGCTTAACTGCCATAAGGTAGTGCTCTACAGCTTCATTAAACCTGTTTAAAGCCTGATAAACAACCCCGAGATTATAATGCGCCTCTGCGTAGTCGGGCTTCAGCAGGATGGCCATCCTGAATTCATTTATGGCCTCGCTATACATTTTTTTTTCTTTAAACTCTGCGCCAAGATTATTGTAAGCCCTCGCGTTCCGGGGGCTTTTGAGTGCTACATCCTCCCACAGTCTAACCCCATCCTGCCACACCATATTCCGCGAATAAGACGCTCCCGCAAGGGCCATAATGATCAACAGGAAGGCTGCTACGACAGCCCTTTCCATTCCCTTCCACCTGGCTGATATCATAAAAACAGCCGTAGTAATTGCAATGAAAGCGCCTGCGGAAGGAAGGTACAGCCGGTGCTCGAATATCACATCTGCTATGGGGATAACGCTGGATTCTAAGGAGAGCGTTATGAAAAACCATAAGACGCCGAAACCTATCAATCTAAAGGCAGGTTGAGGTAAAGGTTGAGGTTGAGAAAAAGTCAAAGCGGAACTTTCATTTATCTCAGCCTTAACCTGTCTTGTAATCAGATACACCCCCGTTCCGAGGACCGCCGACAGAAACAAAAATGATAGAAATACCGGAAGCTGAAACAGTGAATGGTATACGGGATAGTCATAATCCAGATTTTGTCTTACCGGAAGGAATATTAGCCGTATGTATGTTGTGATTACCCGCATCTGTGTCATAAGATAATCCCACCTTGAAAGACTGCTCTGTACTCTGAGATTCTCGCTTACGTCTGAAATTATTGCGCCAAGGGGCTTGTTTGTACCGAGCATACTTATGGGAATTATAAGCATGGTAAAAAGGGTGGGCACTATGAAAATGAGTTTCTTTTTTAAGGTGGATTTGAAAAAAGCAAACTCGTAGAGGATTATAATTACCGGCAGCGTGAACGCGATTTCCTTTGTCTTCATCGCAAGTACGGCAGAGATTATGGATAAGATAAACCACAGAGAACACAGAAGAAACACTTCGAGCGCTCCGAAAAGAAATCCCTGGCTTTTTTATATCTAAGGATTCCTCTGTGCTCTCCGTGGTTAATGCAAGCCTTGCCTTTATGTAGGCCACAACAGAACACAGATAAAACATGGCTGTGAGGGAAGCGAACCTCTGGACTATATATGTAACGGCCTGGGTCTGTACCGGGTGGGCCGCAAAAAGGAGGGCTGAAAAGAAGGCAATCCCGGCGGAATTGCCTGAAGGTGAGAAGGTGAGAAGGTGAGAAGGTGAGAGTCCTTTCGCAACTTCACACCTTCGCACCTCCCCACCTTCAAGGTTTTCCGCGTTACGCATGTAAGGCGTCCTGAATGTGAGGCCCACCATCATATATACAAGCAGGGAACTCGCTATATGAATTGCAAGATTGACTATGTGATAACCGGTCACATTGAGCCCGCCGAAATGGTAGTTGAGCGCAAATGAAAGATACCCTATGAACCTTCTGGGATTATAGTCATAGCCACGTGAGCTCGAAATAAAATTGCCGAGGTTTTTTATAAGCGGGTTATCCGCCAGATTCGGAAAATCGTCGAACTGAAAAGGGACATGGAACGTATTCGAATAAGTTAACAGTCCAACCACTGCAATGAGAAGCATCTGTAAAGGACGTGAAACGTGAAACGTGAATCGTGAATCGTGAACCACTTTCCCGCCAACCGCTTCCTTCCAAACGTCTAACCGCTTATGTGCTCTTTTCATAACTATTCACTATTCACCATTCACCTTTCACGGTCTTTGGTCTTCACGTTTCACATTCTTTTCCAGGTTCTTGAGTCTTGTTTTCAGCAGCCCCAACTCCTGGGCAAGCCGGGTATTTTTTTCGTTCAACATGGATATTACTGTCGAGAAGTGCAGGAGCAGGACAAGCAGAAATGCAGTTGAAAGCAGGAACAGGAACGAAGGCGGGTAATAGATGCCTGCCATCTTTGATATTGTAGCAAGCAGGTCCCTGGAGCTGGAAAAAACTATCAGCACTATCGAAGCGGCAAGCCATATGAGACTGTAACGCTCTTTAAGGTGGCTGCGCCGAATAAGTTCTATGACAACCACCAGGATTGTGATATTTACTGTAACAGCTATGATCTGGACTGTATCCATGACGGTTTTTTATACTAATCGATTTTTTTCATCAAATCAACAAATATTGCCAGAAGCACCTTGACCATATAGTAGACGGCGCCCGAGATTGTTATTGACGACCTGCCGCCGGTCCGGGGCCCTATTTCAGACGGCACCTCTACAATCTTCAGCCCCTTTTTGTGAGACAGGATAAGTGCCTCCACTTCCGGGTAGTCCTCGGGATAGAGCGAACAGAAAAATGCGATTGTTTTTCTGCTGTAAACCCTGAAGCCCGAAGTTGTGTCTGTAATCCTTTGCCCTGTGATAGCGGAAACTACAAAGGAAAGTATCTTTGCGCCTATCCTCCTTTGCACGGATGAGGTGAACCCGCCGTCGGAGAGAAACCTTGAGCCTACAACGAGGTCGGCTTCGTGCATTAGCCAGGGCTTCAGTATCTTTTCGATCTGGTCTGCATGGTGCTGCCCGTCTCCGTCGAATTGAATAGCTGCGTCATATCCTTGCTGAAGGGCATAGAGGAACCCTGCTTGCATGGCCCCTCCAATCCCGAGGTTGTAAGGCAGCTCTGCGACCCTGACTCCGAGGTTTTCTGCGATGACTGATGTGTTGTCCTGCGAGCCGTCGTCTATGACAATGATATCTCCTGCAGGGAAGTTGTCCCTGAGGTCATGGATGACGCCCTCGATGCATCCTTCTTCATTATACGTCGGTACGATTACAAGTATTTTCAATCGGTCCCTCAGTCCCTTAGCATAAGTTCAGCTGCTGAGATGGTGTTCATATTCAAAAGGTTTATATATTCTTTTGCAGAAAGCTGTCTTGAACCCCAAATCAGTTTCCTTTTTTTCAGCGCTGAAGTCAGCCCTGAAATGGCGCCACGCCATGCCCTGAATACAATACTGATAAGATTCAACCCTCCGCTGCCATCGGCAAACCTCGCCACGCTGCCCTTGCCTGACATCAGCCCGTAAATCTGAACAATATATCTCCAGAAGGTATAAAGAGGGAACAACAAAATAAACGACAACGGAAGGTCCTTAATGAGCACCCAGAAACGGTTCCTTTCGATGTGGTATGCCTTAAACCCGGAATATTGCCCACCAGTCTGTGAATACAAGTGCCTGATCATTGCCTGAGGGGCAAACACCGCCTTCCAGCCGGCCAGCCTCGCCCGTAACCCCAGGTCTGTGTCCTCGCAATAGGAGAAGAAATCTTCATCGAAACAGCCTATGCCCTTCAGCATGTCGCTCCTGTAAAGTGCGGCGCAAGCGCTCGGGAAAAGCACCTCTCCGGCGCCGTCGAATTGTCCGTGGTCTGGTTGGCCCCTTCCCCTCTGCCTGGACATTCCGTCGGGATAAATCAGCATCCCTGCGGAATCCAGCTCGTGCCCCTCTCTTCCAAGGAATATCTTGGAGGCCACCATGCCTACTAAGGGGTCTGATTCGGCAGCCTCGTATAATGCTTTGAGCCACCCGCTGTCCGCTATTGTGTCGTTATTCAGCGTCACCATATACCGCGAAGAAGAAGCCGCAAAGCCAGTATTGTTCCCCTTCGCAAAACCTGTATTAGATGCGAGGCCTATCACCCGGACCCACGGGAAATCATTCCTTATAAGATCAAGCGAGCTGTCTGTCGAGCCGTTGTCCACAAGGATAACCTCGAAATCCCCGAAAGTCTGGGAAGCAAGTGAGCCAAGACAGTCGCGCAGATACCTTTCACCGTTCAGGTTGACTATTATAACCGATATAACTGGAGATGGCATGACCCTATATCAATCCCGAAAAGACCTTCATTTTATCGTCTCATTATAACACTATCAAAACCTTGAATTTAAAGACTCCCCCATGTTATTGTTCATAACATGAACGATAACCATATTCCCGACTCGGAGAAGCGAAGTTCGCTTCAGATACTCACTGAGCTTTCCGCCAATGACTCCCTGACACAGAGAGACCTTAGCAGCAGCCTCGGCATTGCATTGGGGCTCGTGAATTCCTATGTCAGAAACCTTGTGACAAAAGGCTTTATCACAGTCAAGGCTATCCCTCGCAGACGATATGCCTACTACCTCACCCCGAAGGGTTTTGCCGAAAAGACCCGCCTCGGTTATGATCTTTTACAGGACTATACGAGGATTTATCGGGAGGCGAGGTCAAACCTCAAACGGTTATTCGCCGAGCTCAGTTCAGGCGGGGTAAAGAGGGTCGTTTTCGCCGGCGCTGATGAGGTGGCGGAGATTGCGTACCTTACGCTCCTGGAGACGGACATTGAGCTCTCAGGTGTTATTGATGAAGAAATGGCCGGGAAGAAGTTTTTCGGCAGGGGCATAAAACCTTCTGCCGCTATAGACAACATGGCATATGACTGCGTAGTCGTCACCTCTTATCTCAAGAGGGAAAAGATATATAAAAAGCTTATCAGCAGCAAAGTGCGTAAGGAAAACATCAAAGTTATTTTTCCGGTGATTTAAAAGGCAGAGGGCATAGAGCAAAGGAACATCCGAACCATTTGCACTATGCCCTTTGCACTGTGCCGAGCTTTAGAAGTGCCCGGAATGACGCGAAGGAGAACAAATTACTTGTACGGACAGGCCATAAAAAGACCTGAATGGCGGTAGCGTGTCAAAAAAATTCAAAAGTGAATTGTGAAAAGCAGAGTTAACTTTATATTATCGGGATTCGGCAACTTTCTTCTAACGCTTTTTCAGCGCAGATACCTGATATTCGAAATGGCCAAAAGGGACATTATGACGCAGCATGTCGGCTCAATGCTCGGTATTTTCTGGACCTTCATCAATCCAATAATTAATATTTTTATTTTATGGTTTGTTTTCAGTGTAGGATTCAAAGCCGCCCCAAAGGGGAATGTGTCTTTTGTTGTATGGCTCACCGCTGCCATGGCTATATGGAATACTTTCAGCGAAATTATCAACGGCTCTACCAGCATCATCATTAACAACTCACACCTTGTAAAGAAGGTGGTATTCCCGTTGAGTATCCTGCCGGTAGTCAAATTGGCAGGTTCTTTTATCACACATTCGGTTTTCCTGCTCGTGTTGACGGTCCTGATTCTATTAAACAGGATGCCCGTCAGTCTATACTGGCTGCAGGCGTTCTATTATTTCGCCGCGATGAGCATTCTCGCAGTTGGCATAAGCTGGATCACATCCTCCATCAATATCTTTGCGCGTGATACCAGCCAAATTGTCAATGTTATTTTACAGTTCGGATTCTGGGCCACCCCGATATTCTGGGACCCCGGCATCATGCCGCCAAAAGTTCAGTTCCTGCTGAGGCTGAATCCCATGTTCTATATTATTCAGGGTTACCGTGAATCGTTCATCTACTTCGTCCCATTCTGGGACCACTGGCAGATGACGATCTATTTCTGGGGAGTTACCTTTTCAGTTTTCGCCGTCGGAGCCTCCATTTTTCTGAGACTAAGGCCGCATTTCGCGGATGTGCTTTAAGACCGTGAAAGGTGAATAGTGAAACGTGAATAGTAAAGGCCGGGAAACGTGAAAGGCTTCTAATCCTTTATTGTTTATTCACTTTTCACGTTTCACCTTTCACGATCCGTTCTTTCACGCCCTTTAAGTTATGAAAAGAGCACACAAACAATTAGATGTATGGAAAGAAGCTGTTGCCCTTGCAACTGATGTTTACAAACTAACGGAGACATTTCCTAAAGCTGAGATATACGGTCTTACGTCACAAAAGAGACGCGCAACTGTCTCGGTATCGAGCAATATTGCAGAGGGCGCTGCCCGATTTTCGACAAAAGAGTTTTCACAGTTTCTTAACATCGCTGGAAGTTCTCTTAGCGAGTTGGACACTCAAATAGAAATTGCTTTAAATCTAAACTACATCTCAGGCACACAGAAACAGGAGATCGATTCGAAGATTGACTCCATTACTGCAAAACTTGCAGGCTTGATTAACAGCGTCAGAAAGAGAGCGGAGAAGTGATTTACAATTCACGTTTCACCATTCACGTTTCACGGATTTTTCACGAGTTTCTAAATGAACGATATCGCCATTTCAGTTAAGAACCTGAGCAAGAAGTACCGTCTTTACGACAGCCCTCAGCACCGGCTCAAGGAGGCGCTCCATCCGTTCAGGAAAAAATTCCACCGCGACTTTTGGGCCTTGAGGGACGTTTCATTTGAGGTTAAGAAGGGGGAGACACTCGGAATTATAGGACAAAACGGGAGCGGGAAATCTACGCTGCTGCAATTGCTTTGCGGAGTACTGCAGCCCACGGCGGGCGAGGTTGCAGTGGACGGCAGGGTATCTGCTCTCCTCGAACTTGGCGCGGGGTTTAATCCTGAATTTACAGGCAGGGAAAACGTCTATCTGAACGGCGCAATAAAAGGGTTTACAAAGGAGCAGATGGCCGGCCGTTTTGAATCCATTGCCGCATTTGCCGATATCGGCGATTTCATCGACCAGCCCGTAAAAACCTATTCGAGCGGTATGTACGTTCGACTGGCGTTTGCAGCAGCGATAAATGTCGATCCTGAAATTTTGGTCATAGATGAAGCATTGGCGGTCGGCGACGCCTACTTTGTGCACCGGTGCATGGTAAGATTTCACGAGTTGCAAAAGCAGGGTAAAACCATATTATTGGTCACCCATGACGCTACTGCCGTCAAGAGACTCTGCAATAGGGCAATATGGCTTGAGGGCGGATCGGCGATGATGGTTGGTGACTCTTCTGCTGTTGCCGATTTATATCTGGCGCATCTATTTAAAATTCCTGTAGCTGAATTCGACAAGACTCCTGCAACTTCGAAGAACGGTGACAATATCCCACTTGAACGACAGGACAGTCGCGATACTGCATATCATGAAAATACCATACCAAATATCGATAACAGGTTTGGTGATCAGAGTTTCAGCATTGTTGGGGTGGGGTTATATGACGAATTCATGAATGCCATAAAAAGTTCATGTAATGACAAAATAATACTATTAAGAATTACCGCAAGGAATAATTT
Organism: Nitrospirota bacterium; assembly: GCA_963830245.1. GTDB lineage: Bacteria > Nitrospirota > Thermodesulfovibrionia > Thermodesulfovibrionales > Dissulfurispiraceae > JADFXI01. The sequence continues at coordinate 100,821 of CAWHNC010000095.1, read as the reverse complement.
TAACGATAAAAAAATTAAAATAGTCGCAGGTTATACTTTAAGGGATTTTAGAGGAGTGGATATTTCGAGTTCCGACACGTTAGCTACAGAAACTGATCTTGGCTATTGCCTGCCGGGTCAACTTATAACAATATCAATGAGAATCTCATTGCCGATTTTATATCCGGGCGCTTACTCTATTAGTCCGAGTGTCGGGTATATTAATGAGTCCCATGAATCTATTCTGACTGACAGGATTGATAACGCTATCGTATTTGAAATCACTTCAGATACAGTTGTCCGTATCATGATGAGGTTTAAAACGGAATTCAAGGCAGAACTGCGATCGTGAAAAAGGAATTTGTTTTTTATATAGATGTTGTCGGTTCATGTAATTTAAAGTGTCCTTCCTGTCCGAATGGCAATTCAGGGCATGTGAATAATCCCAAAGGAGTTATGAGCACTGATTTATTTCGCAAAATTATAAAGAAGGCAAAGTTAGAATGTAATATTAAGAGTGTTAATTTATATAACTGGTCGGAGCCACTGTTGCATCCGCATTTGCCCGAACTGATTAATATTGTGCACTCATATGGTATCCCATGCTCCATAAGTTCTAATCTGAACCTTGATAATAATCTGGAATCTATTATGAAAACTGATCTTGCCGCATTTTATATTTCAGTCTCAGGTTTCACGCAGTCCAAATATGGACGGACTCATAGCGGCGGCAATATTGATAAAGTAAAAAATAACATGATAGCCCTTTCCGAAATAAAAAAGAAGGTGCGCAGTAAAACACATGTATCTGTTATTTATCATCGATATGTCGATAATATTCATGATGAATATGATATGCAGCAGTTTGCAAAGAATTTGGGGTTTGAGTTTAAACCTGTATGGGCGTTATTGGTAAGTTTTGATAAATTGCTCTATTATTCCCGACATTTTGATTCTCATGAAAATAGCCCTATTGAAGTGAAAGACATGGAGTTGCTTAATCTTTTGGCTTTGCCGTTGCGTGATGCGCTGAAGTCAGCTAAATTATACGCGGCAAACTCGTGCAAATTAAGAGATAACCAAATTGTGCTAAACGTTTGTGGCGATGTCCAGTTGTGCTGTGCAGTCTACGATTCGAATGAATTTGGGATCGCAAACTATTTGCAAACACCTTTGGATCAAATCGAACAGGCAAAACAGACGAAGGATATCTGTGTAAGATGTACGTCAATGGGGATTCCGGTATATGTGACATATGGAGTTCCCGAATATGATGAGATGGCAATAAAAAATATTCAAAGACATAAAAAAGAAAACGAAGTTGTTTAAAAGAAAATGGATGCGGATATCCGAAAAAAACACTTACATAAGACGCTGAGACCGGAGGGCATGTGGAGAACGAACTAATAATAAAAAAAATAAAATCACTCGAACCATGGTTCTATTCTATGAGGATATACTATTTTTAGTTGAAATTTAAAAGAGTGGCTCCCCCATGGCATAATCCATGGAACCGAAATCTTTTAAAAAAAGATCTTTAAAAAGGAGCCACACATGAAGGAAACCACAAGGAAGAGGAAAAAGGCAATAGTTGGATTCAAAGAGGCGTGCGGCAAGCAGTGGATTATAGGGCAATTGTACCAGATATACGAGAGCGGTAAACAGGGCTTTGATTCGATGATGATGAAGCTGGGCAGGATGATGGCGGAGACGATCATGTACATGGAAAGGGAAGAGATAGCCGGGCCGGACTACATGCCTTTCAGCCCTAAGATATGGAAATGGGCGAGTCAAGGCGGATCGGTTTATATCGGTGATCAGAAGATACATGCTCACCATCCGAGGCTGCGGGGACCGGAGGGTGAGATTGAACTTCAAAGTTACAGCAAGCTTAAGGATGCTGGCGGTTTTTCAGAGGAACTGCTGGGGAAAGTTCTGGCAGGCATATCGTGCCGGAAGTACAAAGAGACAGTGACTGAGGCGGCGAAGGCGTTTGGAGTATCAGCCAGTGCAGTCTCTGCACGCATAGTTGAGGCGACGGCAAAGAAACTTTATGAGTTCAAGGATCGGAAGTTATCGTCATTCGTGCCGTTTGCGATATTTCTTGACACTGTTCATCGTGGCGGGGATGCATTCATAGTGGGACTTGGGCTCGATGTAAAGGGCAAAAAGATGCCGCTTGGGTTCTGGCAGGGAGCAACGGAGAATCATGAAATCTGTGAGGAACTGCTTGCGGATATGGAGCGGCGAGGGCTAAAGATTTCCAGGAGAATCATCTGGGTTACGGATGGTGGCAAGGGAGTTATAAAGACATTAAAGGACAGATTCGGCAAGAAGCTTATTCACCAACGCTGTACCATTCATAAGGATCGAAACATTCAGAGGCACCTGGCGAAAAAATACAGGAAGGAAGCCCATATGCGGTTCAGAACAGCCCTGGATCAGAACAGCTATGAAGATGCTCGCCGCATGCTTTTGGATATGGAGAAATGGCTCAGGGGCATCAATGAGTCAGCAGCGGATTCGCTTCTGGAAGCGTTTGAAGAAATTCTCACTCTGCACAAGCTGAAGGTTCCCGGCCTGCTCAGAAAGACGCTCCATTCGACCAATCCCATAGAGAGCATGTTTTCCAAGGTGAGGGACGCCGAAGGCAATATAAAACGGTATCGCAAAGGAGGGATGACGCAAAGGTGGTTGGCCGCAGTTCTTCTCTATGCGGAAAAAGGTTTCAGGACGGTTAAAGGGCATAAGTCGATTCCCAAGGTCATCAGGAATATTGACGCTGTAATGAAAAAAGATTCGATCTGGAAGTTGGCAGCGTAGGGGAAAATGGGAACCACTCAGATAATTTCAACTAAAAACTTGACAACTCCTATTCTATGGATTTAGGGAACGGTGTTAAAATCCAATCGAAGCTATCCCAGGATGTTGAGGACATACACAGAACCAGAATAGATATGATAATGCCTGTTATAGAACAGCATTTCGCCGGGCGGCTAAGCAATATCTCCTGCATTGACATTGGTTGCCACGAAGGGTACTTTGCTTTCGCCATGGCAAGGAGAGGATTAAGGAATGTGCTGGGAATCGATGTGAGAGAGGACAGCCTTGAAAAAGCTAATTTTATAGCAGATGTGCTCAGGTTGGGAAACGTCAGTTTCAGATACGGTAACTGCGAAGAACTGAGCAGAGATGTGTTTGGCGATTTCGAATTATGCCTTTTTGTAGGACTTTTATATCACCTGGAGAACCCTATATTGGCCCTGAGACGCGCATATGAAGTTACGGGCGAAATGCTTGTTATCGAGACGCAGGTGATAGATTCGATTCAAGGTTCTACCGAGTGGGGCAGCAGAGAGTGGCATAGACCGTATCAGGGGATAATGGCATTGATAGACGAGACGCCGGAATATGCCGCCGGCAACGAAGAGTCCGGGAATACGCCCATCAGCGTCTGCCCTTCAATTGATGCGCTCATGTTCATGTTAAGGAAAGTAGGTTTTAAAAGGTCGGAGCTTATTGAGCCGCCGGCCGGCGCATACGAACAGCATGCGCGGAAGAAACGCGTAGTTGTAGCGGCTTACAAATAAAGTTATGTGCAACCACTGGTGTCTGACTTTTTGTGAAAAGTCCATTCCCTTTATCAATGGCAGGCCCGCCGTCCTGGAGGTCGGCTCACGCGATATTAACGGGTCTGCCAGGCATGTTTTGAGGCATCTGGCGAGTAGCTATACCGGAATCGACATTGTAGCTGGTCCGGGTGTAGATGAGGTGCTCGACGTTGCGCATTTAAGTGAACGGTATGAAGTGGCGCCCTTTGATTTAGTCGTGAGTACCGAAATGCTTGAACATTGTGTCGATTGGAAAAATGCAATTTACCAAATATTGAAAGTTCTAAAGCAGGATGGCCTTCTTATCCTCACAACGAGATCACCAGGCTTTGAGTTGCATGATTATCCGGTTGATTACTGGCGATTCACAAAAAAAGACATGCATAACATATTTAATGGAGCAGGAACCCTTCTGGATATAGAAGATGATCTGACTCTGGGCTGGCCTTGTGGCATAGGCATCATCTTGAGAAAAACAGCGAATGATGCCTACTTGAACACCTGGCTAAACGGTCTGGCAAATTATGAGGTGGCAAAAGCGGGCGATAACGAAATAAACTTGAGTTCAAACAGGGCAATCATTTTCGACCAATACAGCCGCTACAAAGCATGCGCCGACATTTTAAATATTGTCAGCCCCGGAGGTGCGACAATCCTTGATGCCGGCAGCGGAGAGGGATGCCTGCTTGGCGACTTTCTTCCAAATTACCAGATTACATACGTAGACCCTTTGCTGTCCTTGCATCCGGAGCGGGCCGGCAACAAGATAGCCGGCGATATCTTCACGACGGAATTAGACGGACAAAAATTCGATTATGTGGTGAGCATTGACACTCTTGAGCATGTTCCGGCAGACCGGAGATATGCATTTATCGAACGTATATGCAGTTTGTCGCGGAAGGGCATCGTCCTTGCTTTTCCGGCATCAGATGCCGGAGATGCAATCAATACTGATAAATGGATAAATGACGTGTATTTTATGGCCTATGGGAAGGATTATCCCTGGCTGGCAGAACATTTCAAGTTTCAGTTGCCGAAGCTTTCCGAAGTACTTGATCAACTAAAGACAATAGGCTTGCAAACACGTGTAACGCAAAATGGTCATACACCATGGTTGAAAGACCTGCTATCGTTTATTCTTTGTGCCTTGGATGTGCCGTCTTTACAGCCTGCAGTCCGGGAATTAAGCAATTATTTTAACAGCCAGTTATATGAGTTCGACTATATGGCCCCGGCTTATCGGCAGATCATCCTGGCAACAAAGGATATTTTGCCGGATGTTGCAGAAAGAGACGATAGCGAAGAATTAAAAAAAGAGACGATTAGACGATGGGAATATATAAATAAAAGGATCATTGGATCACCTGGCGCTTTTTGGGAGCAGTCACATAAATACGAAGAACAGGAAAGGCAGTATAAGCAGGAAGTTGCCGGGCTCGAAAAAAGACTTAATGAAGTCCTTTCCTCGTTAACCTGGAAAATAGGGTCTCTTCTGCGGAAAGTGACTGGTATTGATTTTCTGATGAGAAACCTGGCCGCTCGTTCTGCGGGCCGGCGTCTCCCCATGCGAATAGAGACTCGTGATTTCCGGATACCCAAACAATATGATGTAATCTGTTTGCCGGTTATAGACTGGTTTTTCCGATTTCAGAGACCTCAACAGATGCTTACTCAATTTGCGGGCCATGATTCAAGGGTTTTTTACATCAACCTTAAATTTATGCGCCGGCGCGCTGCTGAATTTCATGCAAGTCAAATCAGAAAGAACATCTTCGACATATCAATTCATGCAAATCCTACCCTGAATATCTATAAGGATAATATTAATGAAGCTGATCTGAACTCAATGATGGGATCTCTTGAGGCTTTGAGAAAAGAGGCCGGGATCGTTGAGGCTGTCTGCATTGTCCATCTGCCATTTTGGCAGCCTCTTGCAAAAAAAATCAGGGAAGTGTTCGGCTGGAAGATCGTGTATGACTGTATGGACGAACATGCTGGATTTTCTACAAATAACGAAGCGATGCTGGCCAATGAAGAGATATTGGCAAAGACCTGCGATCTTCTTGTAACAACGGCGCGCCCACTATATCAAAAAATGAAAAAATATAACGAACGGCGCCTTCTGCTTCCAAATGCCACGGACTTTACGCACTTCAGCGTCTTGCCTCCTAATAACCTTCTGGGGGGGATGAAAAAACCGATTATCGGCTATTATGGCGCAATAGCTGATTGGTTTGATAATGAGATCGTTGAATATATAGCAGAGAACAGAAAGGATTGGAGCTTTGTCCTGATAGGCCAGACCTTCGGTTCGGATATAACCAAATTAAAGAAGATGCCGAATGTCCACTTTCTCGGTGAGAAGCCCTATAGCGAATTGCCGAAATACCTTTACTGGTTCGATGTCTGCATTATCCCCTTTAAGCTGACTGAGCTGATCCTGGCCACGAACCCTGTAAAATTCTATGAATTCATAAGCTCCGGCAAAAAAGTCGTCTCGGTGGAACTGCCGGAGTTATTGCCATACGCGAAACACCTGTATCTGGCCCGCGACAAGCATGAATTTCTGCGGAAAGTCGAAGAAGCGCTTGAGGAAAAGGACTCCGGCCTCGCATCCCAAAGGATTGCTCTTGCCAGGGAGAACACCTGGGAAGCGAGATATGAAGTACTATGTACGGAGATCAAAGAGGTTTACAGGAAGGTGAGTATAATTGTCGTCACATACAACAATCTGGATTATACGAAACTTTGCATAGGGAGTATTTTTGAGAAAACACAGTACCCGAACATTGAGATTGTTATTGTGGACAATAATTCCGGTGACGGCACGGGTGAATATCTTAAGGAACTGGCAGGGAAACATCCGGAAGTGCGGACAATCTTCAATAGCGAAAATGCAGGTTTCGCGAAGGCCAATAACCAGGGGATCCTTGTGGCATCAGGGGATTATATAGTGTTGCTTAATAACGATACGATAGTCACGCGCGGGTGGCTGAGCAGGCTGATCGCTCACCTTGAAGATGAAGGCATAGGGGCTGTGGGGCCTGTCACCAACAGTTGCGGTAATGAAGCAAAGATAGAAGTGCCTTATAAGGCTGTGGAAGAGCTCGAAGAGTTTTCGGAAAGGTTTATCAGGGAACATGCCTCTCCGAAGAGTTTCGAAATAAGAGTACTGGCGATGTATTGTTTTGCCGCCCGAAAAAGTTTGATTGATAAAGTGGGCCTGCTGGATGAGCGGTTCCAGGTAGGAATGTTTGAGGACGACGATTATGCCCACCGGATAAGACAGAAAGGATATAGGGTCGTTTGTGCCGAGGATGTCTTCATTCACCACTTCGGAGAGGCGTCATTCAACAAACTGAAGGGGAACGGCGCTTATAAAAAGATATTCAAGGAAAACAAGCGACGTTTCGAGGAAAAGTGGGGAATGTCCTGGGAACCCCACAAGTTCAGGGAAGGCAAATCGTGAGCGCATTTTGAATGGAACCATGTTGGTCGCTGCCAATGGCGGCGTCAGCAGAAAATGGTACAATACGAAATTGCTAATATGGAAAGGGGATTATGATTAACATAGGCGTTATAGGTTATGGCTATTGGGGACCAAACATCGTCCGGAATTTCAGCGCAGTTGACGAGGCGAGGATTTCTGCAGTATGTGATTTGAATTCTTCTATCCTGAATAAGATCAGAAAATCATACCCCCACATACGTACGTGCACTGACTACCGTGAAATCACAACCTCGATGGAGATTGACGCTGTCGCCATCGTGACACCTGTTTTCTCCCATTATGAACTGGTCAGGCACGCCCTTGAAAACGGCAAGCATGTGTTTGTCGAGAAGCCGTTCACTTCGTCTTCACTGCATGCTGAGGAATTGATTGAACTGGCGGAGAAGAAGGGTCTCACGATTATGGTCGACCATACTTTTCTGTTTACTGGCGCGGTAAGGAAGATTAAGGAACTGGTCGACGACAACACTCTCGGAGATCTGTGCTACTACGATTCCACGCGGATCAACCTGGGGCTTTTCCAGCATGATGTCAATGTTATCTGGGACCTCGCTCCCCATGATTTATCAATAATGGATTATGTTGTAAAGAGCAATCCCGTGGGATTGACTGCAAACGGATTTGATAATTTTGCCCGCGGCAATGAGAACGTTGCTTATATTACGCTTTATTTTGAGAACATGATAGCCCACTTTAATGTGAACTGGCTGTCACCGGTGAAGATACGTACGACATTGTTAGGCGGACAGAAGAAGATGCTGGTCTGGAATGACCTTGAGGCTGATGAAAAGATAAAGGTGTACGACAAAGGGGTTGATATAGAGAATCAGGAGAGTCTGTATAAATTGCTGGTGAGTTACCGTTCCGGCGATATGTGGTCGCCTAAACTGGAGCGGGGTGAGGCCCTTAGACTGGAATCCGAATACTTTGTCGATTGCGTCCTTAATAATAAGAGACCCATTAACGACGGTCATGCCGGTCTGCGGGTTGTGAGACTCCTGGAGGCCTCGGATGAGTCAATTAAAAACAAGGGGAAGATGATCGAGTTATGAACGACTACCTGTGCATTGCAGATGATGTAAAGCTTGGCAAAGAGGTCAAACTTGCTAAGTTTATCAATCTCTACGGCTGCACAATAGGTGACAATACCAAAATAGGGACGTTTGTCGAAGTCCAAAAAAATGCCTCTATCGGGAAAAACTGCAAGGTTTCTTCCCATACATTTATCTGTGAAGGGGTGACGATCGGCGACAATTGCTTTATCGGCCACGGTGTGATGTTCATAAACGACAATTATCCGAGGGCTGCCACTGAAACAGGAGAGCTCGAAACAGAGGCGGACTGGGCAGGCAGGTTTGTAAAAATAGTCATTGGCACTAAAGTTTCGATAGGCAGCAATGCCACAATACTCGGCAATGTAACTATCGGAGACGGGGCCACTATCGGGGCAGGGAGCGTCGTAACCAGGGATGTCCCGGCCGGCGAGATATGGGCCGGCAACCCTGCCAGGATGATCAGGTCACTGGTGAAAAAGTGAAAGTCAATTTTATCGCATTATATAACCAGTATTTATGCATAAAAGACGAAATAGACACCGCTATTAAAGACGTTATCGCCGCATCCGCCTTTTCATCGGGACCGTTCGTGAAGTCCTTTGAAAAGAATTTTGCGGCAGCCCAGGGGACGAAATACTGTGTCGGCGTCAACTCCGGTACGTCGGCATTGCATATAGCCCTGTGGGCGCTGGGGATAGGCCAGGGCGACGAAGTCATTGTGCCTGCAAATACTTTTTTTGCCACGCCTGAGGCGGTAAGCCTGACCGGAGCGACTCCGCGGTTCGTGGATTGTGAGCCGGATTATTATAATCTGGACCCTGATAAGTTGGAGCCGGCAGTCAACGGGAAAACCAGGGCTATTATAGCGGTTAATCTTTATGGACAGCCGGCACAACTGGAGCGCATAAAGGCAGTGGCGGAAAAACACGACCTCTTGCTGATTGAAGATTGTGCCCAGTCGCACCTTGCCGACTATAAAGGCAAAATGACCGGGACATATGGTATTTGCGGCTGTTTCAGTTTCTATCCAGGTAAAAACCTCGGCGCTTTTGGGGAAGGGGGGGCTGTTACAACCGATGATGAGGTTCTCTACAATAGAATGATGGCACTGAGGGACCACGGTTCTTGTAAAAAATATTACCACGATTACATCGGACACAATTACCGGATGGAAGGCATCCAGGGGGCCGTGCTTGACGTCAAGCTGCGGCATTTGCAGGAATGGACGGAGAACAGGAGAAGGAACGCGGCATTGTTTAGAAAATCTCTCGCCGATGTCGGGGATGTGCTCTTGCCGGTGGAAATGCCCGGCTCTAAGCATGTGTATCACCTCTTCGTCATCAGGACCGCAAGGCGTGATGAACTGATGGAGTATCTGAAGGGAAATGAAATCTATACCGGCATTCATTATCCCATCCCCTGTCACCTTCAAAAGGCTTATGGTTTCCTTAATTACCGGAAAGGAAATTTCCCTGTTTCGGAGAGATATGCTGATGAGATACTGTCGCTGCCGATGTACGCTGAACTAAGGGAACCGGAAATCATTTATGTTTCAGAAAAAATCAGGGAATTTTACAGAACATGAATCTGAGCGGGCTTAAGGTTTTAGTCACAGGCGGCGCCGGATTCATCGGTTCTCACCTTGTTGACGCACTGATCAGTGAGGGGTGTTACGTCCGGGTCCTTGATGATCTGAGCAATGGGAAGAGAGAAAATTTCGTCCAGCATGACGGAAAAGAACGGTTTGAGTTCTTTCTGGGCAGTGTTGTAGACCCCTTTGATGTCTCAAGGGCAATGGAGGGGGTTGACGTTGTTTTTCATCTTGCCACGCTTGGCGTGCGTCACTCGTTAGTTCATCCTTTTCTGAACCACCGCGTCAATGCAGAGGGTACGCTCTTTTTGCTCCAGCAGGCACAAATATCGAAAGTGAAGAAATTTATTTGTTGTTCATCTTCCGAGGTCTACGGAACGGCTGAATATGTACCGATGCCCGAAACTCACCCTGCTCACCCCTGCACAATTTACGGGGCCGCCAAATTGGCGGCTGAAGCATATGCGCGGGCATATTATAAGACATACGGGTTAAAAACCGTAGTGGTCCGTCCTTTCAATACCTTCGGCCCGCGTTCCCACCATGAAGGTGACGCCGGGGAGATGATACCCAAGTCTATAGTACGTTGTCTGGCAGGACAGCCGATTCTTGTTTTCGGCGATGGGTCACAGACCCGCGATTTTACTTACGTAGTTGATACCGCCAGGGCCCTCATAGAGGCGGCCAGGTGCGATGGTCTTGTCGGTGGGACATTTAACATAGGCAGCAATTTTGAGATCTCAATTAAAGATCTCGCCATGAAGATAAAGGAGTATGTCGGGGATTTATCGGTAAAAATAACATTCACAAAGGACAGACCCGGCGATGTGCTAAGGTTGTATGCCGATTCATCGAGATTCAGTGAAAGGACCGGCTGGAAATCAATTGTTCCTTTTGAGGAGGGACTCGTGAAAACCATTGAATGGTTTACGTCCAGGCCGGAGGGGGTCCAGTCGATGATGCGCCTGGAAAAGGGCTTTAACTGGGAATAGCTGGATGATACCGATTGCAAAACCCTTTCTCGGTGAAGAAGAGGCTTCTGCGGCAAGAGATGCAATTTTTTCCGGCTGGATAACTCAAGGGCCAAGGGTGAAAGAATTTGAGGAGGCCTTTGCCGGATATACGGGCTCTGCGTATGCCTGCGCAGTGTCGAGTTGCACTGCCGCTCTGCATTTGGCATTACTGGTTGTGGGGGTGAAGCCGGGAGACCTTGTATTGACGGTCAGCCATTCCTTCATCGCCACTGCCAATGCGATACGTCACTGTGGGGCAGAACCTGTATTTGTTGACATCGACCCTGTCACATTCAATATGTCTCCTGTCAGTGTCAATAGATTTATAGCTGAAGAATGTGAAATAAGAAACGGGGGATTATACTATGGGAAACTATCTGAGGTAATGAGGGGAGAGTCCCCCCTGAGTTACAACAAATCGGCTGACGGAAAGATCTCCGCAATTCTCGCAGTACACCAGATGGGCATGCCCTGTGATTTGACGACAATCCTGCCGGTGGCTGAAAAGTTTGAGCTTCCTGTTGTGGAGGACGCAGCATGTGCTATCGGAAGTGAGCTTTCATTCGGCAATGGCGGCGCATGGGAAAAGATCGGCAGGCCCCACGGAGATATCGCGTGTTTTTCCTTTCACCCGAGGAAAGTCATAACCACAGGTGACGGTGGTATGATCACCATGAATAATCCCGACTATGACAAGCGTATCAGACTGCTCAGGCAGCACGGGATGAGTGTTCCCGACTCTGTAAGACACTCGTCAGCTAAAGTCGTCTTCGAAGAATATGTTGTCACCGGATACAATTACAGGATGACTGATGTCCAGGCTGCTATAGGCATAGAGCAATTGAAAAAACTTCCGCAGATAGTTGAAGGCAGGAGGAAGATTGCTGACCTTTATCGTGAACATCTGGGCAATGTACAATTTCTCCGGCTGTCCGAAGACCCCGCATTTGCCAGGACGAATTGGCAGAGCTATCCTGTGAGGGTCCTGGAAGGGTCGGCTATTTCCAGGAATGAGTTGATGCAGTATCTCCTCGATAACGGAGTGGCTTCCAGACCCGGAATTATGAATGCACACGAGGAGCGACCGTATCGCACCTCTCTTTTTGATCTCGCCGAAAGCGAAAGAGCCAGAAAAGAGGTCATCCTGCTGCCGAACTTCCATGGGCTTCAAGAGGACGAAGTATCGAGGATAGCCCAACTGATAAAAAGAAAAATGGCAAAGCAATTTGAGAAGGGAGCATATAATCATGGCAGCGAATAACAACTTGGTTTGGCATCTTGCTACGGTCACGCGTGAAAGACGCGCGAAATTGAACGGACATAAAAGCATTATCCTCTGGTTCACCGGCCTTCCCACGTCGGGTAAATCCACTATCGCTCACGCGACAGAAAGAAAAACTCCACCAGATGGGTTGCCGGACCTTTGTTTTTGACGGTGATAATGTGCGCCATGGTCTATGTTCTAACCTGGGCTTCTCCGCAGCGGACAGAGCGGAGAATATCCGCAGGATCGGCGAAATGGCAAAGCTCTTCATCGAAGCTGGAGTCATTGCGCTCACTGCCTTTGTCTCTCCTTATAAAGCAGACCGTCGCCGGGTGCGCGCACTTGCAGGGGAAGGCAATTTTATCGAGATTTATTGCCGGTGTCCGGTGGAAATATGCGAATTGCGGGATGTAAAAGGTCATTACAGGAAAGCGAAGGAGGGCCTTATCAAGGAGTTTACCGGTGTTTCTTCTCCCTATGAGGAGCCTGAAAATCCTGAGCTGACACTTGAGACAGCAAACTGCACTGTCGAAGAGTGCGTGGCGAAAGTTTTGGAACTGCTGGCCGCAAAGGTTGTTTTGGACAAGCTATGAGCGAAGGCGCCAGCATGCAAAAGCTGAGGCTTCCTGATTTTATTATCGGGGGTGCGCCCCGGTGCGGCACTTCGTGGCTGTATCATCTCCTGGACCTCCATCCAGGGATTTACATGGCTAAGCCGTTAAAACCTGAACCCAAATTCTTTCTTATCGACGAAGTATATAACAACGGAATCGAATACTATGCGCAGACATGGTTTGCCGATGTCCCCGAAGGGATGACAGCAGGAGAGAAAAGCACGAATTACCTTGAAAGTGCTGCCGCGGCAGCACGTCTGCATGAGCATATGCCCAAGGTAAAACTTGTGTTTATACTGCGTGAGCCTGTAGGTCGCGCTTTTTCCAACTATCAGTGGTCGGTAATGAACGGCCTGGAGCAGGAGGATTTCTCAACTGCTCTCTCTCTCGAAAAAAAGAGACAGGAAACTTTGCCTGAAAAACTGCGTTATGCCCGGCCCTGGTCGTATTTTTCGCGTGGGCTGTACGCTGAGTTGCTGGAGGCCTACTTCAGGCTCTTCTCCAGGGAACAAATGCTTATTCTACGGTATGAGGATATCAGACAGAATCCGGAAGGACTGTCAGTGCGTCTTCATCGGTTCCTCGGCGTTTCTCCGAGGCCTGCAGACTCAAGGGGCCTCGGCGTCATTAATGCTGCGAAGACGGAGAACAATAAGAGGGCAGTGATGCAGCCTGAAGTCAGAAAGGCGCTTCATGAAGCCTATGCCGGTCCCAATCGTAAGTTAGCGGAATTATTGGGCAAGGATTTTCATTTGTGGGAAGGTGAAGGGGAATGAGCATGGAGGAGCAACGGCCACCGTATCCGAAGGTTACGATACTGACGCCTGTGTACAATGAGGAAGAAGGCTTGGTCTTTTACGAGCAAAGGGTTTCAGAGGTGCTCCTCAATCATAAGGATTATGATTTTCATGTCCTCTTTATTGACGATGGAAGTACTGACGAGAGTTGGCAGGTCATTAGGAAGATTTGCGGGAGGAATCCCAGGTTCAGCGGTATCCGTCTGTCCCGTAATTGCGGCTCTCATATCGCGCTTACTGCCGGTTTTGACCACGTAGATGGTGACGCCGTGGCCACCCTGGCCTGCGACCTTCAGGATCCGCCTGGGGTGGTACTGGAGTTTGTCGAAAAATGGAAAGAAGGCGCCCAGATCGTGTGGGGAAAGAGACGGACCAGGGAGGATGACAACTGGAGAATATTGGCCAGCGCTCTTTTCTACAGGCTTATCCGCCGTTACGCCATGCCGCGGCATTCGAAATTTACTACCGGAAGCTTTCTTCTGGTTGATAGAAAAGTGGCTGACTGCTACCGTAAATTCAAGGAACATAACCGTATCACATTTGCCCTTGTGGCCTGGACAGGCTTTGACCAGGAAGTGGTGGAATACGACCGGAAGCAGCGGATGAGCGGCAAATCCGGGTGGACCTTTGCAAAGATGATGAAGTCTATGTACGATACCTTCATAGGTTTTTCCGCGGCCCCCATACGGCTCATGACCTTTTTGGGGATTGGATTTTCATTGCTTACCATTCCAGTCTCGGCGTATGTTCTGTACAATTGGTTTGCTCACGACACTGTGCCGGGATGGACCGGTTTGATGCTGACTCTGACCTTCTTTTTCGGTATTCAGTTTTTGCTTATGGGTATCAGCGGTGAGTATCTCTACCGCATCTACTCTGAGTCTGTCCGCAGGCCGCTTTACTTCATAAGCGAAAAGAGAACCGGAGAAACCTTTAAAAAGGAAGAAATATGAATTGTTGTTCCGGTGGCATCGAGCCGGTTGAGGTGGTTGAAGTACTGAACGCTTACTCTATCCTGTCATGGATGCAGGGAATGAAATTTTTATGGCCGCAAGCAATCATAGAGCAGCTTACGAAAGGTGAAGGAACTCTCTTTGCAAGAGCCAGAGTCAGGAATGAAACCATGAGCCTTAGAATCTCTCCACACGACTTATTGGGTGTTAAGGACTGCCTTAAGGAAATGCTGGGGAAAATTCTTTTCACTCCCGAACCGGCCTCTTCAAAGTTCCCATTCTCCTACCAGAGGGTGCCTCACCGGATAAGGTGGCTTGTCGCCTCAATGCTTGTAAGGATCAACAAGCTGAGAATAAAAAGAAGATTAGTATTTCCGCAGTGGCCCCTCGACCTGAGTGTCGATGCCCTGAACGACATTTTGACTGTCAACTCGGGCGACTTGGACCGTCATCCCCGGGCTTATGTCATGCTTACACATGATATCGATACGCCTGAGTCCCTCAAATATCTGCCTGGGTTTCTTGAGGTCGAAGAGTCCTTTGGTGTCCACTCAACAAACTTTGTTGTGCCGTGTGGCTGGGATATCGACCATGGGATACTGGAACGGGCATTTGGACAGGGTCACGAGATCGGCATTCATGGCTTTAACCATGACAACCGCACTCCGTTTCTGACGCGGGACGAAATGGCAAACAGAATTGAGTCGGCAGCTGCACTCATGACTAAATATGCTGCAAAGGGATATAGAATCTCCTTCACTCCTCAGAAGTAAACTGCTAATAGACGTTCTTACGAAGTACTTCACATACGATTCGAGCATCCCGAATACTGACGGGTTCTACTCAGGAACAGGCACAGGGTGCGCAACTGCAAGGCCGTTTCTTCTGGGAAGTCTGATAGAGATACCGCTTACACTTCCTTCAGATGCAAACCTTCTTTTTCAGGGGTTCAGACCAGACGAGATTTTAAGCCTCTGGATGGACTCTGCAAAAAAACTAATTCGTTCCGGCGGCATCGTACATCTGCTCACGCATTGTGAAAAAAGGTACTCGGGCAATAAGACAATGCTCGGTATATACAGGGAATTTGTATCTTTCCTGAAGTCAAACGCCCTCGAGTTTAAGACACTCGCTGAAGCCGCCTCTCCTGAAAGAACATGTGCATCTGTTGTGCAATACTGTCCTGATGCCGGTTAATATATAAAATTAAAAAGAGGTGCCCAATGGAAATAGATAAAGTCTCACTCATTAACCCTGCCATCAACCCGAAGACCCAGAAAAAGGCGATCACAGACATAATAAGGGCAACATTTCCCTTCAGTCTGGGGCATCTGGCTGGATATCTTCTGAAGGACGGCCAGTTTCCTTTAAGGATTGTCGACGAGCAGATAACCCCGCTTGAAGACGAAGACATAGAGCGGTTAGTTTCAGGCATGGCGGGGCCGAAAATAATCGGCCTTACTGCACTGACGGCCACATCTGTGCGTGCCTATGAAATAGCGAATGCTGTAAAGCGTATCGATCCTGCAGTCACTGTGGTCCTGGGTGGAGTTCATGCCTCGGTTTTGCCGGAAGAGGCGCTTGGCCAAAAAGGAGTAGACATTGTCGTGAGGGGCGAAGGCGAGGTCACCTTCTCCGAAATAATAGAAAGTGTATTCAACGAAAAGGATTATTCACGATTACAGGGGATATCCTTTAAAAGGAATGGTAATTTTGTTCGCAATGCTGACAGGCCCCTTATCAGTGACCTTGACTCACTCCCTCGCTTCCCCTATCATCTTTTCGAGGAGAACATTGAGCGGTACTCCGGTTTTAATTCTGTGCAGACTTCCAGGGGATGTCCCTTTGGCTGCATATTCTGCTCACAGAGAAGCATCTCTGGCCGAAGCTACAGGTATGTTAGTGCAGGGAGGGCGATTGAGGATATTGAAACGGTCCTTTACAAATACGGCGCACAGCTTATCAGGATAATGGACGACAATATTGCCGCTAACAAAAAAAGGCTGATGGAACTCCTGGATATGATCATAGATAGGGGCATAAATAAGAAAACCTCTTTCGAGGCTCCTATGAGGGGAGACCACCTCGACGAGGAACTTCTGGATAAACTCAAAGAAGCTAACTTCAGCCTTCTGACATTCGGGCTTGAGACCTCAAGCGAGCGCCTGATGAAGCTGATCAACAAGGGCGAAACAGTCAAAGACGTGGTCAACGCCATAAACATGACCGCGCGGAAAGGGATTTCTACCGGCACTACCCTTATATTCGGCTTACCCACCGAGACGAATGAAGACAGGTGGGCCGCGATCAAGCTCGTCTCGTCGCTTCCGCTAGACAGTGTGAGGTTCAATATCCTCACTCCATACCCGGGCACGCCGATCTACAACAGTCTTCTTGAAGGTAGCAAGATAACCATCAAGGAGGGATGGGAGAATTTCTCTGTCCAGTATATGTGGGAAGGAGACGACCTCCCTTATGTTCCGGACAATACAGACAAATATGAGCTTATGTTCCAAACCATGCTGGCGAACCTCTGGTTCTATCTCAGGCCGAGCGGGTTGATCAAGCTATTTACCAAATCCGTTGCAGGCGGAAACGTTGTAGCGCTGAAAAAGAGATGGTACCTTACCGGTTTTTTGCCAAAAATACTCCGGGTCGGTCTTTTTCTCACGCGGCGTTTTACGGGAGTGTTCCTTAAGATGTCTTTTAGAAAATTAATTCATCGTCCTGATATTGCGGTCAAGTCGCATTGACATCAGCACCCGGAATGCAGGATTATAAGCAACCCACATTGTTTTGAATTACAAGAGCGAAATGATCTCAAAAAAAAATTATAAAAAAGAAAAAATAATCGTTGTTTGTATCTTCTTGTTTTTAGCTGTTGTCATGTCCTATTTACAAAGCGTGCGCTGGTATATGGGCCATGGCGATGCGGCTTTTCTGTGCCAGTTGGTGGAAAACATCGCGGCAAGAGGCATTCCGTACACTCAGATAAATGCTGATATAAACACGGCAGTGCCCCTTTTTTCTATGACTGCAGAAGAGGTATGCTCCATGCCCCTGCCTGCGCCGGAACGGTCCGAGATAAACCAGATGAAAAGACACGCATACCTTATATTATATCCGATTGCTCTGTTTACGCGGCTTGTGCCTGCAAAAACTCTTCTTACTGTCCTGACGGCTACGGGGTTTGTGGTGCTCCTCTTTCTGACGTACATTTTGCTAAGGAAGTATGATGTTCCGGTTTTGGGGGCTTGCCTCTTTGTCCTTCTGGTTTCCGTGCATCCCGTATGGTCTCAGGGGGTATTCGGACAGATTTATGCCGATAGGTTCTTCATACCGCTTTGCGCCATGTTCCTTTTTTCATTGACTGCCTTCAAGTCCGAGAAAACAAGAATCTTCTGGGCTGTCATATTCGGGCTTCTCTCGGTCTCCGTTATAGAGCGTGCAGGCTTCATTGTTGGGGCTTTTGCCATAAGCTATGCGGTGCTTTACCGGAAAGAGCCGAAGGCTGTCAGGTCTGCCATGTTCCTCCTCGGGGTTTTCAGCCTCGCATATGCAATATTTGCAGTCAAATATATTATTGTTGATTCGGGAGACACACAAGGT
Organism: Nitrospirota bacterium; assembly: GCA_963830245.1. Classification (GTDB taxonomy): domain Bacteria; phylum Nitrospirota; class Thermodesulfovibrionia; order Thermodesulfovibrionales; family Dissulfurispiraceae; genus JADFXI01. Next base: position 82,824 of record CAWHNC010000095.1, on the reverse strand, counting down.
TTTCTATCCAACATCTTTAACCTTGAGTACTTAAAAAGCGATCCGTTTATAAGCGGCATAAAAGTCTTTGCCCTTTTCAACCTGTTCCTGGGCGTGTTTGCCATGTTTGAGTACAAAGCCTTTCTTCCTGCGCTTATCGTCATGATGCCCAACGTTTTCGGGAATATAGGCGGCGCGGAAAAAACCGGCTGGCTGACTCATTACCACAGTTTGTATTTTCCGGTCCTTGTTTGGGCAGCCGCTGCGGGATTTATCAAGTTGTCGCATATCATGAGTTCAGACTTGAAAAGGCGCATTCTTTATTCATCTGTTTTCTTCCTGATTATTCTGTGTTCAGTTACTTCTTTGGATCGTATTGAAGGCGGTAAGTCAAGGTTCTCAGTTGAGAATATAAAGAATAATGCCTGGATCAGGGCTGAACGTATGTTATATGACCTTGCCAGGAATGGAGAAAACTCAGAGATTGGCTATTGGAATGGACTATGCCGTAGACTCCAGACAATAATACCCCAAAAAAGTGTTGTCACTACCGGAGAGTGGCTGATGCCCGCGTTGTATAAAAACAGGACAGTTCACTACTACCCTATTGGACTCGATGTTGCCGATTATGCCGTATTGCAAGCACAGGCTGAGCCTGCCGGACATATAACTTACATAGGAGCAGTTTCATATCTGGGTGAGGGCGAACGACGAAAACTGGACCTCTGCCTCAACGCACGAATGAGAAAAGCGGGCTATGACCTGGATCACCCCGTTATTGTTGGGAATATCGCAGTCATTCGCAGGATAGCTTCCGGAAAATCTATTCAGTAGGAAACACTTCAGGTATAAAGAGCGTCTCCAATGGAAATATTTCAGGGCAAATCGTTTACAGCTCCGGAAGAGCGCTGTCGTTATCTTGCGGGAATTATTCTCCAGCATATTGACCCGCAAGCAAGAATCCGGGTGCTTGATTTGGGATGTGGTACAGGTAAGCAGTTATTTCACATGGCTCAATTAATGCCGAATGCCGATTTCACCGGTATCGATATATCATTAAAGAATATACAGATAGCCAATGCCTCTCTGGAGAAACACGCATTTTGTCAACGGACGCGGTTCTATACTGCAGATTATATGACATTTCATACAGCGCCCTTTGATCTGATCATTTCCGATTCAGTATTTCATCTAATCCCTGGTCAAGCAGACGTGCTTTTTACAAAAGTCGCTGGAGATATGGTAACAGGCGGTTTTCTTGTGGCAACTATGCCTTATGACTGTCCGTTCAACAGGGCATTATGGACAATCAGGAGGGCCTTCAAGAAGATGCATAGTCCATTGACCGATAGGATTATTCTCTCCGCCGGGAAACTGCTTCACGGCAAACGCCTGTCCGAAGAATTGATCAGAGAGAGAATACATTATATGTATTCAATACCCTCTTGTTATATAAGCGATGAGTTTTACGCGCGATTGCGTAAAACTTGTGGCTTAGAAGTTATTCATGAACAGCTAGCCCCTCATGCAAGCATAGCCCAGCCAAAACACAAAGCGGTTTTTGTAAGGAAAATGGGTGCGTGAAAAAAGTCATAAGATCGGTTGTCAGTATGTCTTTATTGGTAATTGCATTATATTTATTGGACTGGAAAGGTCTAAAGGCGGCTGTCCTCAGGGTGAATATCTGGCAGTTTTCTCTGGCGACAGGAATTTCTCTTTTTATTTTTTCACTTATGTCGCTACGATGGTACGAGCTTATACGCAAAGTGCCTTTGTCAAGGATTCATCACAGCAGACATTACTTTTACAGCATCTTTCTGAATATTATGACTCCTGCTAACATAGGCGGAGACGTCTACCGGTTTCTCGCTCTGAAAGACCATAAGGCTGATAAGTCCTTTGTTGCCGTGGCTTTAGTGAGAGAAAGACTTGCCGGGCTGCTTGCGTATCTATTGACATTTTTAATATGTTACTCAGGATTATGGATTTTCAATCCTGCATTTCGCGGCCTTTCTTTTTTGTTTTTCGCCTTTTCGGTTATTTTGGCATCGGTAATTCTTATCGTCTTGTCGCCTTACATAATTCGCCAGATCTCTGCATTGAATATGGTCCGGTCGCGCGCGAAGCTGGCGGGTTTGATCGATAAACTCCAGGGGGTATTTCATTTTGATTCTGCAGGGTCGGTTGTCGTAATAGCGGGGCTTTCGCTGCTGGGGTCCTTTCTTTGGATAGCGGCTGTCAAGGTGGTGGCGGTCGATCTGGACATTCACCTTTCCTTCACAGCGATCGGGGTGGTAGTGGTTTTAGTGGAGCTGATAAGGCTAATACCGATAAGCATACAGGGCATCGGAGTTAGAGAGGGGATGTTCGCGTATTTTTGCGGCAAGCTGGGGACTTCTCCCGAGGCCGGTTTTATATTGGGGACCGTGAGCTATTTGGCGTTGAGTTTATCTATCGTAATCGCGGGTTTTTTCGGCCTATGTTTGATGCATCTTTATCCCTTGGATAAAGAGGGTTAGCAGCGAAATAAACGGTTGCTGGTCCTGGTTTTCACATTTGAATAGGATAAATGAAAGAAATAATCCCTGATATCATTTCCAGTCTGCTACGCATCGTGTGGAACAAAGAGGCGAGGGCAAAAATCCAAAAACTTGGTGTTAATGTTGTCCCGAGTAATTTTTACAGCAATACGCCCTCGATCGAAGAGATCGAAAATTCCTTTGAGTACAACACCGATGAGCCGCCCTATCTCAACTGTGGTATTTTTGAAGATGAAACATTGCGGCGGATACTGGATCAACTGCTCGAATATTCCAGGGAGTTTAATCCTCCGGAGAACGGAAACGAGAATAAGCCCACAGGGTTTTTCTGGGGAAATAGCCAATTCAGCTACAGTGACGCAATGTCTTACTACTGCTTTCTCCGGTTGATACAGCCATCGAACATTTTGGAGATCGGCAGCGGGTTTTCTACATTAGTTGCTCTTGAAGCATGCGAGGTGAACAAATCGGGAACAATCCACTGTATAGAACCTTATCCTCGGCAGTTCCTGGTTGAAAACGAGAAAATAAATCTGCATGCCGTCAAAGCTCAGGAGATCAACCCGGAATTTCTCAATGACATCCTCAAGGATAACGACGTCCTTTTTATTGATTCCACCCATACTGTAAAGACTGGTAGTGACTGTCTGCATATTTACCTTCGTCTGTTGCCAAAAGTAAGACGTAAAATCTATGTGCATGTCCATGATATATTCTTGCCGGACGGCATGCCTCAGCAGTGGCTGTTAGATAAACAAATCTATTGGACCGAGCAATATTTGCTGCTTGCATTTCTTCTCGATAATAAAAAAGCGTCTGTTTTGTACGGCAGCAATTGCAACGTTAAAATGAATCCTTTAATGATGGAAAGACTTATGGACGGAAAGTGTCTTTCCGGAGGCAGCAGCTTGTGGTTCAGCTATGAAGGGGGTTGTCCTGAAAGCAGCCTGCAGGTGAAATAAGAATATGGTTTTCAGCACCAATATATTTCTTTTTATATTTCTTCCGGCTTGTCTTCTCATATATTTCTCAGTAAATAGCATACTGAAAAGCGTGAAAGTGAACAATATAGTGCTGCTGTTCATGAGTCTTCTTTTTTATTTTTGGGGAAATGGGAAACTGGTATTTTTGTTAATTTTTTCCATTATCGTGAATTATTTTTTTTGCAGGCTTATTTCCCACGCTCCCGATGGCAAACTGAGGAAAACGGTCCTCGTACTTGGAATAGTTATAAATCTGGGTCTTCTGGCATACTATAAGTATTTTGGATTCCTTTGTGTAACCCTGACTGATGCGTTTGCAGTCAGCTTGCCGCCAAGCGCCTTTAACACTGCTTCACTTCCGGTCGGCATTTCCTTTTACACCTTTATGGCGGTTTCTTATCTGGTAGAAACCTATCGCTCACAGCAGCAGGCTGAAGGGATAATTAGCTTTGGAACATATCTTTCGCTCTTCCCCCATCTGGTTGCCGGACCTATAGTACGACACTCCGAAATAAGCGCGGAAATCAGGAACCGCAAGGTTGATGCGACTATTTTTTTTGAAGGTGTCTGGAGATTTTCTCTGGGACTCGGGAAAAAGGTCATTCTTGCTGACAACCTGGGCATTGTTTCAGATCAGATCTTCGGGCTACCGCAAAGCCAGCTTACGACATCACTGGCATGGCTTGGGGTCCTCTGTTACACATTTCAGATATATTATGATTTTTCAGGCTATACTGACATGGCGATTGGTCTTGCCCGGTTCTTTGGCTTTCATTTTCCGGAGAATTTTAATCAGCCTTACAGGGCACAGACAGTTACAGAATTTTGGCGGAGATGGCATATGACGCTTACCAGATGGTTCAGGGATTTTTTGTATATACCTCTCGGAGGAAACAGAAAGGGCAGGGCACGGACATATTTGAATTTGTTCATTGTCTTTTTCCTGTGTGGTTTTTGGCATGGCGCGGCATGGACCTATGTTGTATGGGGAATGTATCATGGCATGCTATTGGTCGTCGAACGCATTTTCAGTGAGCAGGCGGATTTCAGAATGAAAGGCATACCTAGCCAAGTGGCCTCATTTCTGCTGGTCGCCGTCGGATGGGTTTTTTTCAGGTCTTCGTCGATCAATGATGCTTTTTTATATATCGGGAAGATGGCGGGCTTTTCAGGCAGGGCGGCAATGAGCGTCCAGCCTATTCTTACATTTGGCCACTACTTTGACAGGGGCGCCGTGACATATCTTCTCCTTGCCTCGCTTTTTGCCTTTACGCCATTTGAAAAAATAAAGATGCTATCGGAAGACTCTGCCTGTTCAGCCATGGCGAGGGGAAGCGTTTCAGTTATTGTATTAGTCTTATCGCTGTTATATTTGTCCGTCGGAAGTTATAATCCATTTATTTATTTCAGGTTTTAATGTCCGGGTTAATAAAGAAATTTTTCATTTGCGTTTTTTTGATTTCCCTTGCCCTGCCGTATTTGCAGCAGTGCTTCTATTTTTTTAATATTGCCCCTATTCGGGAAAACAGAATAAAAATAGGAAAACCTGAAGGAAATATGATCCGGCAGCTTTATGAAAGGCGTGAGTATGCAAACGAATACGAAAAATATTTCAATGATAATTACGGAATGCGGGATTTCTATATCCGGCTGAGAAACCAAATAGATTATTCGCTTTTCAATCGGTCAAATGAGGTAATAATAGGAAAAGATGGCTGGTTGTTCGATAAAAGCATAGCTGAGAAACAGCAGCCTGCTTTGGATCATCTATCTGATGGGCAGTGGGACAGGATGTTTTCCAGAATTCTGGCACTGAACGAGTATTTAAAGAGGCGCGGTATTATTCTGGTCCTGGTGCCTATCCCAATGAAAAATACCGTATATCCTGAAATGTTCCCTGACGCAAATGTCGTCCGCCCTGCGGTGACAGGTTTTGACAAGTTTCAAAAATTCCTTGAGATGCACCGGGAGTTGCAGTATGTGGATGTTCAAAAGGTTATGGTGAATACAAAAAAAAGCTACCCTGTTTTTTATAAGACGGACTTGCACTGGAATATCCTGGGTGCATATTGTGTCACGAAAGAATTAGTCGACTTATTAGGACGACTTTCCGGCACAGGTGTCAAGTTCGATTATCCTTTTCAAGTGGAAAGAGGAGAGGACCTTATCGGTGGGGACAGCGAGGCAATGGCCTTGCTCAAACCCCTTAAAGAAAAAACTCTGATTGTGAAATCCACTTGGAGAGAATGTGGAGAAAAGATTGAGCCAGTGCCGAAACCATACGGCGTTCATTATAAATCAAAGAGAGAATGTGAAGGCCCCCTGCTTCCGAAATCATTGCTTGTCGGAAATTCTTTTATGATGATCTTGCCGGGGGTGGGTTTTTATGATTATTTTTCTGAGATATACAGCCTTCATGACTTGTTATATTTCGACGAATTATTACATTACATCCCAAAGAATACAAAATTCATCATATGGCAGTTTTTCGAGGTACAGTTAGCCGTTCAATTCCAGGAAGACAGCTGGTGGGCACAATTGGAAGCGAAAAATAAATCTGAAAAAACAGGGACTGCGTCTATTTTTTGAGGAGAAGTTGACCGATGAATAACATTGCTGTGCTGATTCCGGCTTATAAACCTGCAGGGGCACTCGTTTCGGTTGTAAGAAGCCTCCTTGATTTCGGGTTCAGACATATCCTGGTTATTGACGACGGCAGCGGACCGGACTTCGAGCCGGTTTTTGATACAATCTCTCAATTGTCCGGGGTTTCTGTCTATCGGCATGCAAGGAACCTGGGCAAGGGAGCTGCGCTCAAGACAGGATTTAATTATGCTCTTGTGAACTGGCCGGATGTTCAGGCGATTGTAACGGCTGATGCTGACGGACAGCACGCGCCTGAAGATATTTTACGGGTTGCTCAGGCTTCGGTCACGAATCCCGGTTCTCTGGTCATTGGCGCGCGGACATTTTATAAAGATATCCCTTTCAGGAGTCTTTTCGGGAATTCTCTTACGCGTCTGGTTTTTCGCGTCTTCACAGGCTTGAATGTTAAAGATACCCAGACCGGATTGAGGGCGTGGCCTAAAGCCCTGTGCCTGGAGGCGCTGAAGATTGACCTGAACGGTTATGATTTTGAGATGGAAAGCCTTGTTCAGGCCAAACAGCATATGGGCAAGGGCTTAAAGATTGTCGAAGTACCTATCCGGACAATCTATGAAGACGGAAACAGGTCATCCCATTTCAATCCTATCCTGGATTCTATGCGGATATACTTTGTGTTTATGAGATATTCAGGCGCAGCTATAACAAATGCCGTCGTGGATAATGTAATTTTCATGCTGCTTTATCATCAGACTCACAGCATTGGGTTTAGCCAGCTGATGGGGAGGTCTGCTGCAACGGTGCTCGCCTTTATTCTCATGAGGAATGTTGTTTTCCACAGTTCCGCAAAATGGACAACATCGCTTATAAAATTTATTGCATTGGTTATAGCGACCGGCGGCGTTTCCTATGGAGTGATCAATTTCCTCCATGCAGAGTTCGGCTTCAATGTCATTCCTGCCAAACTCCTGACGGAAGGGGTTTTGTTTCTCGGCAATTTTGCGTTGCAGCGGGACTTGATATTTTCGAAGCCAGTTGATGATGTCCCTGCCGGACAATCCGTAAAGTTATGAAATCGATTCTGACAGACCCACGATTAAATAATTTTGAAATCGGCACGAAGGATTGGTTTGCCGCACAACAGCGGATGATCAAAGCAAAACCTCTTATCAAACGGTGCTATGATCTGTGGTACCGAAAACTCATGGAGGACGCGGAAAGCGTTCCGGGGAAATATAAAGCTGCGAAGATTGTCGAACTCGGAAGTGGTTCAAGCTATATTAAGGAGCTTGTGCCTGATATAATCACTTCGGATGTTTCTCCGGGACTTGCCGACCTGGTCATTGACGGGCGTTCCCTGCCCTTTGCCGATGCATCGGTCAGGGCGATTTTCCTTACTCACGTTTTCCATCATATCCCTGACGTCTCTCTATTTCTGCAGGAGGCTTCGCGGGTCCTTGTGCCCGGGGGGGTCATTTCAATGGTAGATTGCGCACATACTCCATTCGGCAGGTTTTTCTTTTCGAAGGTGCATCCTGAGCCATATAATTATAGAGCCGGGGATTGGTCTTTTACACAAGTTAATAACATGCTGAGTTCCAACCAGGCCTTGTCGTGGATTGTGTTCTGGAGAGACAGGGAGAAGTTTCGAAAGACAATTCCCATTATTGGAAGTGGAAAAATGGTCATACCTTCCATGGTTCAGTTATCTGGCTTCAGGTGGTGTCAATTTGCGGAGTCTTGTCCCCGGCTTTCTTGTGCCTGCGGTCTCTTACATGGACGAAGTTCTGAAACCTCTGGATTCTATTTTTGCAATTCATTGGCATATTACAATAAGAAAAAGTCAGGGAAAGCGCTGAAATTTTTTATGACGGAATTGAGGCAGGAAGATAAAGAGCTTGAACTGGAAGCAAGGTGCTTTCATGATCATCTTTTCCGCGAGAAGCTTCATCAGGAAATCATAGTCAGATATACGGCTGCAAATCGCGCATATGTGCCGCATGTGGATTCTCAAACCGCTTCGATGATGGCGAAGATAGTTTCGCATGGACTGGATGTTGAGGCAATCGAGTATGTACTGAGACTGAAAAAGAAAGACAATGTTCTCACAAAGAAAGTGCAGATATTATTCTTTCTCGTCGAGGTGCGTTCTCAATATTTTGATTATTTTTTTAATCGCAAAAAGGCGAGGCTTAAGGCAGCCGGCGGCATTGTCTTTTCAGTGACAATGACAATATATAAATTTATTAAGGGCAAATATCTCATTTGGAGGTATGACCTTGTTTGATGCAATTGTCGTCGGCTCAGGCCCTGCAGGGACCTTTGCGGCCTACGCGCTCAGAGGCAAAAATGTCTTGATGCTGGACGTCGGCATTAATGCCCCGGGTTCAACCGGACTGAACGATAATATTTTCAGACTCAGACAAAAAACTGCTGACCTGTTCCATCCTCTTATCGGAGAAGACTTCGAGAGCCTGCATAACCTCCATAGCAAGAAAAAGGTGAGCTTGAAACTAAAGGCCCCATACACCTCTTTCGTAATAAAAGATTGGGAAGAGCTGTCTCCTGTCATTTCAGAGACGTTTGAAGGAATGTTCAGCTTTGCAAAAGGCGGACTCGCCAATTCCTGGGGCGCCGGTGTCTATCGTTTTAATGATAATGATCTTAAGGAATTTCCCATTAAGGCTTCTGCCCTGGAACCCTGGTACGAACGGATTGCCGGCCATATCGGAATCAGCGGCCGGAATGACGACCTGGAGCCGTACTTCGGACATGATACCGGTTTGCAGGAGCCGCTCAGGATATCACGGTTCGCAGCTGACTTCCTGGACAAATATCAGAGGGAACGCTCCTACTTCAATGGAAGAGGCATCTTTGTCGGGCTTCCGAGACTTGCCGTATTGACACGCGATCATGGTACGCGCGGCGCATATAAATATGAAAATCTGGAGTTCTTCAATACCTCGATACCGGCGGTATATACGCCTGCATACACGCTGGATGAGATGATTAAGGAACAGTCTGTTCAATATATGAATGATTGCCTGGTTACTGAATACAGGGAGCGTGATAACATTGTGGAGGTTGTTGCAAGGCAACTGAAAAGCAATACCACGGAAACTTTTCGATGCAGAAAACTTATCCTTGCTGCCGGGGCATTTAACACGGCAAAGATTGTTCTCCGTTCCAATGCCGATTATGAGAGCAGGCTGCCGTTCTTTGATAACCCGATGGCTGTTATGCCTTTGTTCCGCATTCGCGGGATAGGAGCGGAGCTGGACTGCGAGGGGAGTTCGCTCGCACAGTTGAATATTGTGTATTATGACCCGCTGCGCGAAGATCGGATACAGGCTTCATTATATGGCACAGGCGGCCCGCTTAGATCCGATATTGTCTTTGACCTGCCCCTGCCTGTTTCTGCCGGCGCCAGGATGCTTAAATACACCTCTCAGTCCTCAGGAGCTGTTATGCTCTTTTATCCCGGCAAGGCAAGCAATGGAACTTACGTAAAGCTGCTGCCTGATAACGCTCTTGAAGTGCGCTGCGAAGAGGGTAGTTTCGGCAGAGTCGAAAGAATTCTAATGAAATCTTTCAGAAAGATAGGATATTACAGCGCTCCTTTTTTGTGGCAGTACCCGAAAATGGGCAGCGGGCTTCATTACGCCGGCATGCTTCCCATGAAAGATGAACCGGACAGATACCAGACCGACAGCATGGGCCGGCTCTCCGGGGCCAGGAATATTTTTATCGCTGACGGAGCATGTTTTTCCGCCCTTCCCGCAAAGAACCTCACTTTTACAATAATGGCAAATTCAATGCGCATTGCCGATTTTGTCAGGAAAGAGTTGATCTCGGCTTGAAAGTCCTTTTGACAGGCGCCGGCAGCTTTATCGGAAGGGACCTCGGCGCATATCTCCACGGGCAGGCAAGCACCATCTACGGTACAGTCCGAAAAGACAAGCAAGACTCTTTCAAGCCTCTCTGGTTAAAAAAAATCTTTATAATGGATCTGAATGAAACAATAGAAAGAGTTGACGCTTCAATGTTTGAGGGTGTAAATTGCGTGATTCATCTGGCCCATGATTTCAGAGATAATATGATGGAAACGAATATAGAGGGTACCAGGCGCATTGCTGAAAAAGCGGCGAATGCGGGGGTCTCCATGCAGATTTTCTTTAGTTCATATTCTGCCCGTCCTGATGCTGTGTCGGAGTATGGGATGACCAAGTACCGCCTTGAGCAGTATTTTTTGAAAGAGGGGCATACCGTGGTGCGGCCGGGGCTTGTAATAGGGAACGGGGGATTATTCCTCAAGTTCTTTAAGGCTGTTCGGAAATTTCCCATTATTCCTTTACCGGGCGGTGGAAAAGGTGAAGTCCCGATTATTTCGATGAGGCAATTGTGCGTGGTGATCGATAAGATAATATCTTCTCCGCCGATGCCGGCTAAGGAATATAATATTTTTTATCCCGATATGACAACTATGAAGACTCTGATAGATACTATGAAAGCTGTTGCCGGAAGCCGGACAGTTGTGATACCCTTTCCGACGGGAGTTCTTGTCCTGGCATCCGGTCTGGGCAAGGTCTTGGGAATAAAACTACCTTTTAATGTTGACAGTCTCAGGAGCTTTCGGAAAAATCAAAAGAGGATTCACAGCTCTAATATCGGCATGATGCTCGGCGAGTATGACTCGGTACATGACGCGGTCGAAGCTGCTTTTATGCAATGAAGGGAACTCGCATGACATATAAATTGTCGCCGGCTTTATTCAACATGGGCGGATTCCGGGGCATTAACTTTGTGTGGCTTCTGGGCCTGCCGGTAATATTTATCTACTTTAATATAAGCATGGACATTCTCTTCCTCATGTCCCTTTTTACCACCGCAATCGCGATTGGAACGTTAATACCTCTCAAGGGCAGGCTCGAAGTTGCAGACAAATCCATCATACAGCTCGCTCTCGGATTGGGAGTTGTCGGGTTTGCAGTGTGGGTATCGACTTTTCATAATTTAGGATACAAATCTCTATTCCTGACTGTCTCGCTCGTTTTATGTATTGTGAGGTATCCCCATATTAAGAAGTATTTGAGGAAGCTCAGGATACTCTGCTCCCTTGAGGCAGGAGAAAACAGATATTTATTCCCAATCATATTGGTATTTTTTGTTCTTTATATTATTAAGGCGGCATATCCTATCACTCAATATGACGCTTTGACGAAACATATATCTATCCCTCTTAAAATATTGAATTCGAGCAACTGGGATTATAATGTAATTGAATCTGTGGTCTATGGGGATTCCGCAATACTTTCGCATATGTATTTTCTTTATCTACTGGCCCTGGGCGGTACCAAGGCTCTTACCCTGTTTAATGTGACGATATCTTTTTTTGTCCTGTTCATGCTGCTCCGTCTTGCAAGGAAGGCAAATAATTCTAATGCAGTCATCAATGCTACAGCACTGATCTACCTGTCAACCCCATTCATATACACTTTTTCAACCATCCTCTATGTGGATATGTTACCTGTCTTTTTTGTGTTCTCCGTGCTCATCCTTTTGAAATATTTCGATTCGAGAATGATCTTTGAAAATATGTATGTTATTGCCTTTCTGCTCGGCTGCTCGATTTTTGCAAAGCAGAGTGCGCTCTTCTTTTTTATCCTTATAGCGCCGATTGTTATTTATTCCGTGGTGAGGACATCTTTATCGGGACCGGTAAGTTCCGGGGGGCTGCTAAAAAAGGTGGCGCTGGCTTTATTGCTCTTTCTTTTGCCTTTTTCCCCTGTCGTCCTCATTATTTGGCATAAAACAGGAAATCCGGTTTTTCCCTTCAGCAATTTGACCTTTAAAAGTATCTACTATAGCGCAGCTAATTTTTCCGCTCCTTTTGATGACAGGCCTTTAGGCTTCAATATCGCATCGCTTCTCTCGATTGTTTTCAATACTGATAAAAATACAGAATATTCTCCCGGAGGACTTGGCTTTTACCTGCTTTCGTTTTTTTTCCTGCCGCTGGCCCTGATACTTAAGCGGGAGCGGTTCTTCATTATGATGGCTGCTTTTTCCGTTGCTTCCTATTGGGTTTCGACGTTCTTGACCTGTAATACCCGATATTTAATGGGTACGCTCATCCTGTGCATTCCGGTCAGTGTTGCCATTGTATATTATTTAAGCGGGATCGTAAAAAAACCGGAAAGGCGTATTGCGGTGTTTTGGATGATAATGACTCTGCTGATTATCCCAAATTTGATTTTTATATTCTTTAGTCATTCCTGGACATTCGAAAAGTATATGCTCATTCCGGATAGCCGACTTACTATTAACAGGAACGAATCGGTTTTGTCCATGATTAATGAGAAGAACGTGAGGGTCTTGTCGAACAACGATGTTTTCCGTGGCACGTTTAAAGGTGAATTCTACACATTGTCATGGCTTAATGATTTCTTTGTCAGGAAACTGAACAGCAAGGAAGTCACACCTCAGCAATTCCTGCGGTCATTCGACTATTATCTTGTTGATAAAATGTCCCCTGAATCAAGGTATGTCCCGGCCGAATTTTTTTCTCTCAGCAATCCGGATATCAGGAAGATGTTGACAGTGGTCAAAGAGAGTGACAGCCATATCCTGTACAGGATAGAGAAAAAGGATGAGGTTCTGGTTACTGTGCTCTCGGAAAGCTTCCCGAAGCCTCTTAGGGTAAATGTCAACAAATCGGAAGTGCGGGAAATACGCAATAGTTCCAAAGGGTATAAGATTGAGATCGATGCGGAAAAAGTGGATGACAAGAATGATTCCGAAGGAAGATTCCAGATTAATTGGCTCGATAAAAGAGGCGGGATGGTGTCGGTCTCACTGATTCCATTTACGCTTGATGAAAAAAGAAAGGTCTATATATCACCCTGGATAGAAAATGTTCCGGCAGCTGCGAAAAACGGTCTTGTATACCTTACAAGCCACACTGAAAAGGACATACTAATACATTCGGTCAGGGTGCTGGCAAGGCCCGGAAATGTCGTGCAGAAATGGCTCGACGAGTACAATAAAAAATGGCCGCATTTGAGCACATGAAAATTCTCTTCTTCTTCGGTACCAGGCCGGAAGCCATAAAGATGGCGCCGCTGATCAGGGAATTCCAAAAATATCCCGGGAGATTCGATGTCAAGGTATGTGTTTCAGCGCAGCACAGGGAAATGTTAGACCAGGTGCTCGGCTTTTTCCAGATCCGGCCTGACTTCGATCTTGATATCATGCGGCAAAATCAGGACCTCTTTGACATTACGACAGAGGCCCTGAAAGGCATAAAGAACGTCCTGGCCCGATACAGGCCCGAATGGTTATTTGTCCAGGGTGATACAACCACGACGTTTGCCGGAGCACTGGCTGCCTTTTATGAGAAAGTGAAGATTGCCCATATCGAGGCGGGGCTAAGAAGTTTCAATAAGCACTCTCCCTTCCCTGAAGAGGCAAACAGGGTTTTGACAACTCACCTTGCCGACCTGCATTTTGCCCCGACCGGGACGGCCAGAAATAATCTTTTAAAAGAGGGGATTGCTGATGACAGGATCTCCGTAGTCGGCAACACCAGCATAGATGCTCTTTTCCTTTGTTTAAAGTTGATTAAGGGGAAAAGGTTGGCTGATTTTAAGTCGTTGGAAAATATAAATTTTGATAAAAAGGTGCTGCTTGTGACCGGACATCGGCGCGAAAGTTTCGGCGGACCTTTTGAAAATATATGTTATGCGCTCAAGACCTTGGGCGAGGATAACGATGTCGAGATAGTGTATCCGGTGCATTTGAATCCGAATGTGCGGAGGCCGGTATTCAAGATATTGAAAGACATGCCGAACATCCATCTCATAGAGCCTTTGGATTATCCATCATTTGTATGGCTGATGAATAAGAGTTACATGGTCCTCACTGATTCAGGCGGCGTGCAGGAGGAAGCTCCGTCGCTCGGGAAACCGGTGCTGGTCATGAGGGATGTTACTGAAAGGGTAGAAGGTATAAAGGCCGGGACTGCAGTGCTTGTCGGGACCGATAAAGACAAGATAATCAAGAGGACGAGCCTATTGCTGAAGAGCCGCTACGGGTATGAAAAGATTGCGAAGGCCGTGAACCCATACGGAGACGGCGGGACGAGCAGGAGAATACTCAGGATTATAAAAGCCCTGTGAAAAAAACATTCTATCCGGGCGAATATATACATGCGTTGATTCGGTGATCCCACAGGGGACTCAAATATGACAGTGCACACGCTTCTAAACCTTCTCAGGAATAATGATCTGAAGAGTATCGGCGAACTGACAGGAATATATTTAAGACGGTTTGCCGGCCGGACGTATTACCGCCCGGACATTTATTACGGCAAAATTGATACAGGCGCTGTCCTGGAATTCAAGCTGTCGGAATGTCCGACTGTGTCTATCGTCATCCCTGTGCATAATGAATGGGATTACACCTATTCGTGTCTTTACTCTGTTCTCGCCAATACGGATGGAATCTCCTGCGAGCTTATCGTGGCAGACGATGCATCTTCGGATGAAACGAAATATGCGCCGGCCCACGTTAAAGGTATTAAGGTGGTCAGGAATGAAAACAGGCTCGGATTTATAAAGAACTGCAATAATGCGGCAAAAGCGGCTACAGGGAGTTACCTGCTTTTCCTGAATAATGATACGAATGTTCAGAAAAACTGGCTCAGCAGCCTTGTGGGACTTATGGAAAGCGATCCGAAGATAGGCGTTGTCGGATCAAAGCTGGTGTATCCGGACGGCAAACTGCAGGATGCCGGCGGAATAATCTGGAAAGACGCCTCCTGCTGGAGCTATGGGCGATGGGACGACCCTGAAAAAGCAAAATATGGCTGCATCAGAGAAGTCGACTACCTCTCCGGAGCCTCCCTTTTGATAAGGAGCGGGTTATGGAAGATGATCGGAGGGTTTGATGAAAGGTATTCACCAGCCTATTACGAAGATGCCGATCTTGCACTTGAAGCACGAAATCGCGGATACAGGGTTGTTTATCAGCCCGAATCCATTGTGGTCCACTTTGAGGGCGTGTCCTGCGGGAGAGATGAAAGCAGAGGCGTGAAGAGTTATCAGCCGGTAAACAGGAAGAAATTTTTTGAAAAATGGAAAAACGTTCTTGAAAGAGAATATTCAGAGCCGGGCAAAATACAATTGAGGCCGCAGAAGATGGACAATAAATATTGACATTCAAGGTGCAGGATTCAGCGGTGGACAAAGAAATCCGGGACAATACCGAGCATATGAAGAAAGTTGCGGTACTGAGGTCAAACCCAAAGGATGCGGGTTATGCAAAGGTTTTAAAAATACTTGCGCGGGAATATAAATTGGACTGTTATATATGGGACCGCCAGTCCGACTTTGCTCCCGTTCTGGAACATGAAAATATCACATACAGGAAATGTAAAGTCCGTGCCGGATTCCACGATATGCGGACCTTGCTCAAATTGCCCTTTTTCGAGATATGGCTTTTTTTTAAGCTCCTGTTTGCCCAGTATGATGTTGTTCATGCCATAGATCTGGACACGGGGCTGGCAGGGTTCTGCGTTGCAAGACTGAGGGGCAAATACTTTGTTTACCACTGTTTGGACCCATACTATTCGGCCCTGCCGCCGCATTGGCCGTGCGCCTTGTCGGTAATAGCAAAGAAGATCGAGAATGCTGTGATATCCCGCTCCGATTTATTTATTATCAGTGATATCCTCAGAATGCCCCAACATCAGGGGGCGGTTCCCAAAAAGGTACTGGAACTGCCAAACGTGCCTTTGCTTGAGATATCGCAGCATGGGGGGAAAAAAGAGGGCAAGCTCGTGGTGGGTTATATAGGTTCATTGGTTGAAGGCAGAAACCTGAAAACTATTATAGAGGCGGTTGGGGCACTTGCAGATAAAGGCGTCATATTGATAATCGGGGGGTTCGGCCCCCTGAATGCCCAGATGAAACAATTATCCGGCAGGTATGCGAATGTCAGCTATTGCGGCATGGTCCAGTACAGGCAACTGCTGGAGATGGAGAGCGGTTTCGACGTGTTTTTACACATCATTGATAAGAGGGATGAAGGGCAGAAATGGGGAAGTCCCAATAAACTTTTTGAGAGCATGGCCTTTGGCCGGCCAATCATTATCGGGGAGGGAACTCTCACTGCGGAACGGGTTGCAGCAATAGGGAACGGGGTGGCAGTTCGCTATGACTCAAAAGAAGAACTGCAAAAAGCCATTCTCTTTTTTAAGGACCACCCGGAAGTTGTCGCTGAAATGGGGGAGAAAGGGAGAAAGGCATTCGAAACGAACTGGAGCCCCGGGGAGATCGGGAACCGGTTGCTGAAGGCCTATGAAGAACTGGCGAACTGAATGGAAAACAGCTAAGGTGGGCATGCTTTTGATTTCTTTAGGGCATAAGTGCGATAATAGAGTGCTTATGAAATACAGGCCAACTATAATGTATATGGCCGCGATATTGTTTTGTCTGATCACCGCCTGTTCCAGCCATAAAATCGACAGGACATATGTGCTGGACAAAGTATCCGACACAGAGCCGCGGCTGCGGATAACAAAGATAACTGTTACTGATAAAGAGACGATAGTAAACTGCCAATATGTCTATAAAGCCCTGGGGATAAAAGCGTTGAAGCCGGGGGCCAGCGAGGCCCTGGCAATGGCCCCTCCGGGAAATCCGGCCGCCATGCACATTATCGCGGCCGGCAGCGGGAAAAAATATAATTTGCTTAAGGTATCGGGAATTCCGACATTGCCTGATTCCGTATCTCCTCTGAACGGAAATGTTTTTGATATTGTAATGGTTTTTGAGAGGATAGACGATTCTGTCAAGAAGATCGATATCGTCGAGGGTAATGCGGGCATGTTGATAACATGGCAGTTTTTAAATATCCAATTGCCCTGATTTTTTCCCTGGAGGTAACAATGGAAAAAAAGATGGATAATGAAACAGGTTTTACCCTAATTGAAATACTGATTGTGGTGATGATTATCGGACTGATTGCCTCTCTCGTGGCCCCCAATCTTATGGGCAAATTCGAGAGGTCCAAGGAGGAATTGGGTAAGGCGCAGGTCGAGATGCTTTCCTCCGGCGTCCAATCTTTTATGCTCGATGAGAGCAGGTGCCCGGCTGACTTGTCAGAACTGATCAAACCCGGTGATGCAAACGATACGAGGTGGAGAGGTCCCTACCTTTCCAAGCAGGAGATTCCAAAGGACGCGTGGGGCAGGGATTACCAGTATAAGTGTCCGGGTGATCACGGACCGTTCGACCTCTATTCCCTTGGCCCCAACGGGAAGATCGACGATAAGATCCTGAAGAACTGGTAGCATGCTTCTCGGTGAAATTCTTACCTCCAGGTTTGGCGTAAAGCAGGAAGATATAGAGCGGGCGCTGACCATCCAGAAGCAGGTCGGCGGCTACCTCGGACAGATCCTCATGCAGCAAGGCATAATTACTGAAACACATCTCGTAGATGCCTTGTCGGAGCAGTTGGCCATACCTGTTTTCGACTGGGAAAATTACGAGGCGGACCGTGAAGGCGTAATTATCCCCCTTTCCCAGGAAGTGGATCTCGATTTTATTGTGAGGAACCATTACGTCCCTGTGCAGTTCGACAAGATCAAGGGCGCTATTACATTTGTCACGGACGATCCCCTCAATAATTCAGTTGAAGAGTATTTAACCAAGAACACTGCTTATTCAGTCATTACACTCCTTGCCGGTGAACGGGCTGTCAGGGAATTATCCAGAACATATTTAGGGGACAGGGACGATAATTTTGTCTCCCTTCATGTAGATGACACACCGGAGCGGTTGAAGGAACTGGCCTTTGAAGCCCCTGTCATTAAATATCTCAACAACCTTTTGAGCAGGGCGGTGGAACTGCGGGCAACGGATATCCATATAGAGCCAATGGGGGAAAGGTACCGCGTGCGGTTCAGGATCGACGGCATACTCCATGATATCGATTCACTCGAAGAGGCCTTTTATCTTGCCACAGTATCGAGGATAAAGCTTCTTTCCGTACTTGACATAGCCGAGAAGAGATTGCCCCAGGACGGGAAGTTCAGTACCAAGATCGCATCCGTTCTCCTTGACATCAGGGTGTCCACAATCCCCATGGTGAAAAGCGAGAGCGTTGTTATGAGACTCCTCTACAGGGAGCGGCTTACTTTCGACATCATGCAGCTCGGCATGGAAGCGGACCATGCGAAGACCATCATCGATCTTATAGCAAAGCCCTATGGAATTCTCCTGGTGACCGGTCCTACGGGTTCGGGAAAGACCACATCCCTTTATTCAATGCTGACACGCCTTAACAATACTGACAGGAAAATCATAACGGTGGAAGACCCGGTGGAGTATCAGATCGATGGAATAAACCAGATCCAGATTAAACCCGAAATAGGTTTGACCTTTGCCTCAGCCCTACGCTCTATTCTCAGACACGATCCCGATGTCATTATGGTGGGTGAAATCAGGGACAGGGATACAGCGGAAATTTCTATTCACTCTGCCCTTACAGGACATCTGGTCCTTTCCACTCTTCATACCAACGATTCTCCCGGCAGCCTTTTCAGGCTTATGGAAATGGGGCTGGAGGATTATCTCCTGAACGCCTCTGTTATCGGGGTGATAGCACAGCGCATCATAAGAAAGAATTGTCAGCGATGCACCGATATCTTCCATGTGCCCGGGGAGGTATTGGCGGAGTTTGGCCTTCCTGCTCTCTATGGGGAGTTCAAGGACCTTATAGGCGGGGAAATGGTTTTCAAGAAGGGGAAGGGCTGCCACGCCTGCGCCGGGACCGGATACAAGGGTAGGATGTCCATCTTCGAGTGCTTTGATTATACTGATGATCTCAAGGAGACATTTCTTAAGGGACGCTCTCTCGAAGCGCTGAGAGCTGCGCTGAGGGAAAGACACTCCTTCAGGACACTCCGTGAGGACGGCATGCTGAAGGTGATGAAGGGCCTTACCACCGTAGAAGAGATATTGAGGGTGAGCTGATGGATTTCAAGTACAGGTGCCTCGACCCTGCCGGAAGAGTTATTGCGGGAAATATAGCGGCCGGAGGTCCTGAAGAAGCTCTCTTTCTACTGAAACAGCGGGACCTGACCGTCGTGGAAATAAATGAGGTGGCTTCGAGGTCCGCAAAAAAACGGGGGTTCAGAAAAAAGGCGAAAGACTCAGATCTTTACAACGTGTTCCGCGAAATGAGCATACTCCTTAAATCCGGAATGAAGATAGACAGGGCGCTTGAGATCATTGTCCATTCCAGTTCGTCTTTGCAAATCAAGGAAACCCTCTCCACTATCCTTAAGGACATCAAGGCGGGCAAGACTATATCGCAGGCTTTTTCCGATTCCGGACAGTTCACCCTGCTCAGTACCACCATGATACATGCCGGAGAGAGTGTGGGTGATGTAAGGTCTGCCTTCGAGAACATCGCAGAATACCAGCGTTTCCAGATTCAGTTAAAAGGAGAAATAAAGAACGCACTCGCATATCCCTCTTTTCTGATAGGGTCGAGCATGATTGTTATTTTTGTTATCTTCAAGTTCATTATACCGCGGTTCTTCAGCATTTTCGGTAAGAATGACGCAACCCTTCCAGTCACGGCGAAGATCCTCTATTCCATCGGCAATTTCCTCAGCATCACGAATGCTTATTTTATCGCTCTGGCAGTTGTGCTGGTTTTCGTAATGCTGAAGGTGGTGAATACGAAAAAGATCCTTTCATCGGCATATTCATACCTGATTTATCTGCCCCTCTTCGGCAGCCTGATCCTCTATCTCGAATTGTCGCGTTTTTCCTATTCCATGTACTCCATGCTCAACAGCGGCATAGCGTTCATCGATGCCCTGCGTTTATCCACGGGGGTTATTATGGACAAAAAGATTCGGGAATCCGTTGAGCCGGCTATTGATCAGATAAAGGAGGGAAAGGGCATCGCAGATGTTTTTTCCCATATACACATCCTGCCGGAGATCGTGGCGAACATGATCCGGGTGGGAGAAGAGAGCGGCAATCTCAGGGATATATTTTTTGAGATCCACCGTATTTTCGAGGAGCGCTTCAGAAACACGACCAAAAGAGCGCTTGCCCTCGTCGAACCTGCTGTCATCACTGTCACCGGCATTATTGTCGGCTTTATAGTGATCTCTCTCATCCTGACAGTGATGAGCGCCAGCGACATTAAAATATGAAGGTGCGAAGGTGAGAAGGTGTGAAGATGAGCAAAAAACCGAAACTGGGAAGGTGAGAAGGTGGGAAGGTGCGCAAAAAAAAGAGGCATCTTTCCTTTCTTTTTCTCAACTTCTCAACTTCTCACCTTCGCACCTTCGGTCTTCCGGTTTCACCCTCATCGAATTGCTTCTCGTAGTTACCATTATCGGGATGATGTATTCCATGAGCGTTCCGATCACTTATTCGATATACCAGCGCTATCAGGCATCACTCGAGGCCGAAAAAGTCCTGACCCTTGTTTCCTCCATGAGGATGGAGGCCTTTTTGTATAGCCGGGATAAACACATCGAGTCGAAAGAGGGCAGGCTGCTTGTTAACGGCACTGACCCGGGCGGGTTTAAAGACCTCTTCATCCAGATAGACAACCCCATCAATTTTTACAGGTCGGGGACTACTTCCGGGGGGGAGATCAAGGTCTATGCAGATAAAAACACCTTTCTCATCGAGATACAGTCCCCCCTCGGGGAGATCACCTTTAAATCGGCATGAAGGTGAAAAGAACGAAGGTGAGAAGTTGAGAAGGTGTGATGGTGAGCAAAGGACTGACGGGGAAAAGAACGAAGATGAGAACTTGAGAAATTGCGAGGTTGCTAAAAAAACTGGTGGTGGTGACTTCGCACCTTCACATCTTCGCACCTTCACATCTTCGGGTTTTTTAATTCTTGAGGTCATGATCGCGAGCCTGATACTTACTGCCGGAGTTGCAGCGACCATGTATCTTTTCAGGCTGGGGTTTCAGTATCTTGAACGTGCGAATGATTCCAATCTTGTCTCTTCCAAAATACCGCAGGTCATCAACTACATGAAGGTCCTCGATATGGATGCTAAGCAAGGAACGGAAGATATGGGCGATGGTGTTATAATGCAGTGGAACGCCGGCCTCGTCGATAATGTGCGACCCTTCTATGATAGTCCTGACGGAAAGGTTCAGTCTTATTTTAATATGTATCTTTATAAAGTGAAAATACGGCTCGGTTCCAAAAAACTTAGCCGGGAGTATGAGATGAATATTTTAAGGAGTACCGCAATTGAAAAGAATCTTGCACCAGCGGAATTTTAAGGGATACACGTTTATTGAGGTGCTGGTGGCCATGGCCATTTTCAGCTCCATGATTATGCTTGCCACTTCGGCTCTCGATCAGGGGCTCAGGCAATATCGGGGTCTGATGGTAAAGGGAGTTAATTTCTGGGACAAGGCGAAATTCCTGTGGATCGACAGCAGCATCGATTCAGTGGTCGATTATTACGTATTTAAGGATAATACGGGTTGGTTTCCCTATTTTTACGGTGACAGCGAAAAAATTTCCTATATATCTCTCTCCCCCCTCTCGGGAGACCTTCCGGTTGTTGCCTGGATTACGAAAGAGAAGAAAGATAACGGGCTGTATGCTGTGGTATATTATGAATTGCCCGTCTATACGAAGACTTCCAGGGAATTAGACGGCGATTACGTCAGCGGGGATTATAAAAAAGGCAACTCACTGGTGCTGCTGGACGGCGTGACAGATATTGATATGGAATTCTATGGTCTTGACGCTTCGAGAAAGAAGGCCGAGTGGTCGCAGGATTTTGACGGGAGCAAACGAAAGTCGCTTCCGTCTACAATCAAGCTGACCTATGTGTCGGACAGCAAACAACAGACACTGCTGTTCTGCATAAACACCAATTCTATGAGGAAATCGGACTATAATGAGATCATGTAAAGGATCGGCTACAATCCTCGCTTTGCTGATGACGGGAGTTATCATTACTGTGGGTATCGGGTTTAACTGGCTCGTCAAAGAACACCTCAAGGCTGCCGACGGGCTGAAAAGAAAATCCGAGGCGATGGTGAAGGCAGTCTCCACGTATAACTCCCTTATGTACAGTATCGTTGCAGGCAAGCCTACGCCGAATGAGATTGTTTTTAATACTCCGGAGGATATCCTGGGGGTGAAAAGCATCCCCCTGAATAATGATGGAGTTGCTGTTGGTGACGATATCGAAATAAAGGTACAGGACAGCAATGGCCTGATTCCATTAGCCGGTCGAGGCCTTGTCCCACTGCAAAGATTGTTGCGAAATGAAAATCCTGGAGCGGACAATAGCGCGATAATCATTGACAGCTTGCTTGACTGGGTGGGCAGGGGCGATCTCCCGCGTCTTAACGGGGCTAAGGGCGCCTATTACAAGTCGGAAGGGAAAAAATATTCTGTACGGAATTATCCTATGCAGTACAAGCAGGAATTTTCTTTTGTGAGAGGAATGGACAGCGAGCTTTACAAAAAAATATCTCCCTATGTGACTTTGCTTCCCAGTACAGGATTCAATCCCAATACGGCTTCGGCGGATGTGCTGATGGCTTATCTGAACATAAGCGGGGACTCTGCCCAAAGATTGAAAACATACATATCTGGAACGCCCGTAACCACCAATTCCGTGCTTGTGAATATTGTGCAAAGGGGAATCGGGGGAGAAGGCGAAGGGAGCGATTTTTATCCTTCCCATTTCCTGGAAATAACAATAAATGCCGGCAAGCCGGTACCCGTCTATTCGCTAAAGGCCGGAGTCGATACGCGATGGAACCCTACTTATCCATATTCGGTAATCTATTGGGAGAAGGGATAATGGCTGAAGGTGAAAAGATGGAAGTTGTGAAGATGAGAAGGTGTGAAGGTGCGCAAATCTTCGCGCCTTCGGCTTTACTCTCATCTTCACAACTTCACACCTTCTCACCTTCGTCCTTTGAGGGAATATGTTCATAGGCTATTGGCATAAAGAGGGATTGGAAATATACCGGATAGCGGAAGGGAAGGTCATCAAATTTGCTTCCGGAAGGGTGGATACGCTTAAACCTGTCAAATCATTCGGTAAGATAGTGTTGATTGTGGGGAGAGAGATCCTTCTCCACACGAGGAAAAAGTTTCCCCCTGCATCAGATGACGATTTAAAAAAAGTGGTCAGGCTCGAAATCGGAGAGATGTTCCCTATAAAGAATCCTTCATTTTTCCTGACCATTTTTGAGAGGACCGAAGCATACACCCTGGCAGATATATGGGCGTGGGGCAGCTCCGGATATGACAACCTGAAGCGCGTGCTGCCGTTTACCCATGTCCTGCCTGAAGACATGGCCTTCATATCTGAGGAGCCTGAAATCAGCGCTGTGAGCGGCGCCTTGAGCGGAACAGGGGTCTCCCATTTGCTGGCACATTCAAAAAAGGGGTTTCTCGGAGTGTCCTCATTCAGGGGCGGGGTCAGCCGGAGCCACATAGAGATGCTTCTCAAAACTATCAGCAGGCATGCGGATGAATTTAAAAGAGTGAACCTGTACGGAGCGGAAGCTGTTGCTGATATGAATGACTTCGGACTTCCTGTGGTTAAAAAAGAGACGAGGGGTTATCCAGCCTGCATTGATAATTTGAGCAGGCTCGACCTTAAACAGTTCAATGTCCGGACAGAACCGGCAATTATGGAATACGTAGATGTAGGCATGAGGTCCGTCATCTATCTTTTGGTTGCCTATGGGCTGTCACTAATACTTGCAGGCATCCATTATGACTCTGCAATCAATGAACTGAAGATGAAGTCTGCAAAGCTGACTGCCGGAATGTCAGCCATGGCCCCGGCTCAGAAGAAGAATTACGAAGAGGTTGCGGATGAGTTCAAGGAGAAGATGAAGAACCGGCGTTATCCCTTGCCGGTCATGGATTTTTTGGCCGAAAATCTTCCTGACAAGAGCTTTGTGACAAGAATGCTCCTGAATGAAACCACAATTGAATTAACTGTTGTATCGAACAACCCGCTTGGAGTGGTGAAAGCCATGGGGAAAGCGGAAGGAGTTAACACAGTTAAATTGAAGGGATCGCCCGCAAAAAACTTTCCATTCTATCTTACAGTGGAACTGAAGTGAAGACCGAAGGTGCGAAGTTGCGAGGGTGTGAAGATGTGAAAAAAGCATCGTTGTTGTTTTGCTCACCTTCTCACCTTCTCACTTTCAACTTTCAAACAACTTGCAAAGAGGAGCTGAAGTGACGAGAGAGCGGATGAAGATAATAGGGTTCTATGTGCTGGCGGCGCTGATAATTGCGCGGGTTGTGATAGCGCCTCTCAAGCACTCGCTGAGCGATAAAAAAACCGTGCTTGAGGAATATGAAGGCACCTATAAGATGCGCATGCTTTCCTTTGAAAAATTTAAAACGCAGGAAATGGGAAAAAACAAAGAAAGCACTGCGGGGGTTGACGAAGGCTTCCTGAAATCGCTGTATGACAGCGACGTTCCTTACAGTACATTGCAGGCGGATGTTGTTGAGAAGATTTCGGACCTTGCTGGAAAAGAAGGTCTCACTCTTTCGAGTTTTGAATTTTCCGAACCAACTTCCCTGAAAACCATAAGCGAAGTCCCTGTTGTAGTGAGGCTGACAGGTGAACAGAAGGGAGTTGTAGCCCTGCTCAGGGAACTTGACAAGAGTGACAAGAAACTTGTGGTCAGACGGTTGGATATTACAAAGACCGGACCTTACTCCTCCCAATGTGTCCTGACCGTATCAGCGTTCAGGTTAGAGAAATGAATCTGCAGGCAATGAAGAAAATTAAATCAGAAAAAATTGAGCTTTTCGCGAGAAAATATATTTTCGACATAAGCATTGCAGCCATATTCATTATTTTCGCACTTGTTCTTGCAGAGAGGCCTAGCGTGAATTACCGCCTTACCGGGAAGGAAGGAAAGGCTTTGCCTGCTGCTGTGTCCGGGAAAATGAGCGGCAAGAAAACGCAGGAGAAGGCTGCTAATGGCAGTGCTTCGGCAAAAGTCAGCAATAAAAATCCGGATCCTTCAGATTTTAATACGGACGAATTCAGGATTCAGGGAAAAGATGTCCTTAAACTTTATGAGGCAATAAAAAGTGATGGCAACAAACCGGCAAAGGTAAAAGCTCCCGGGAACATTAAGGCGCAGCACGATGCCGGAGACATTATTGCCTGGCTGAATGGATTGCTCCGGACTACTGATTTTTATGATAAGATAACCGGAAAAAAACCGGAACTTACCTTGACAAGTGAGATTATAAAGTTGAGGGAGCAAACAGAAGGGAAGCGTAAGGGGCTATTCAGGGACCTTAAAGAAGATGATCAGAAGGCAATAAAAAGGTTGAACAGGTTGATGTTGGAGCTGGCCTACCCAAAGGAAACTCCTAAGAGCCGGAATCTCGAGGTGAGGAATATCTTCGAGCCTGCCGGCAACTATGAGAAACCCAAAGAGTTGATAATCATTCCCGAAAACCCATATAATCTCATTGCAGTCTTGGAAGGAAAGGAAAAAAAGGCGATCTTGAGGGAATATACAGGCAGGATGGTTTCCCTTAAGGTGGGAGATAAGATGATCGACGGCGCTGTTGTGATAAAAATCGACAAGATGAGCGTTACCGCCAAAAAAGGCAAAAAGGAAAAAGAGTACAGGATTTTCGATGTTAAGAAAAAACCGGTAGGCGGTAAGAAGTAAGCAGCAAAACCAGTAAGAAGCAAGCTGGCAATAAGGAGCAATAAGTGTGGAGGCTAGTAAATAATGAAGTGTAAATTTAATAGTATTATGAAAAAATATGCTTTTCCCTCGTCTTTTATTTCTTATTTCTTACTGCTTACTACATACTGCTTACTGCTTACTGCCTTTTTAGGTTGCGCTTCGACCAATCAGGTGAAGCCTTCCGCGTCCGGGGAGATTCAGTCTGCGGCTGCGGCACAAGTAAACACAGGCGCGGTACAAAAAAATGCCGAGTTGCTGCAGCCCATGGAGCAGCAAAAGCAGCAGGACGAAGAAGTGCCGATGCCGGAAATAAAGAAATCTCTTACTACGAAACCGCTCCCCAAAAAAGTCGAGCGGGTTCCGATCGATGTGAAACGTATTGCGCACGTGGAGGGCAATGTTATCCTTAACGCCGAGTCCATGCCCCTTTCTGACTTTGTAGTCTATGCCCTCGGCGAGACCCTGAAGGTCACTTTTTTCATGGACGAGCCGGTGATGAACATGAAAAATCCTGTTACGCTCAGAATGACGCAGGAAATGCCTGCAGAAAAAACCCTTGATATTGTCATCGGTTTTCTTGAGAAAAATAATTTGGATGTGGAAGAAAGAGGCGGGGCCCTGTATATCCTCCAGCCGAAGCCGCCTGCTGCTGAACCTGCTCCGATGGATTTCAGGATAGGCAGGAAGGTGGAAGACAGCCCTGCAACCCTGGTGCAGTTTGTGCCTCTGAAATATGTGCATCCGCAGGAAATCTATCAACTGTTGCTGGATTTATTTAAAAATGTCCAGATGAGATTGTTTGTCAAAGAAAACAGCTTTATGTTCACCGGGTCGGCCTCATCCATAAAAGAGGTTGTTGACTTTATTGACCTGATCGATGTCCCCACCTTTCAGGACAAAAAGCTCTTTTTGACCCAGCTCACTTACTGGCAGCCTGATGAGTTCATAAAGCAGATCAGTACGATATTGGAGGGCGTCGGTTATAGCATAGCAAAATCTTCAGCTGACCCGGGAATCAGCTTTATCCCCATCAAGTATCTTAACAGCGTCCTGATTTTGTCTCCTGATAATGATACTCTGAAATTTGTTATGGACTGGAAAAAAAGACTCGATAGCTCTGAAGCTGCCGGAGCAGAGGAAAAGGCCTTCACTTTCAGTCCGCAGTATTCGAGAGCGTCGGACCTCGTGGATTCAATAAGAAATCTGTATGGTATAGCTGGTCAAGCGCGTGCAAAGAGCGGCCAGACTACTCCCGCTGGCGCCCTCGGTGCTGCCGGCGCCCCCCCCAGCAGTGCCTCTATTGCGAACTCTTCTGCCCCTGGCGGCGCAGCTGGTGCTGTTCCTCTTCCGACTATGGCCTCCGTATCTGCGGTGTCTGTTGCCGGCGCGATACCCGGGCTGAAGATTTCAGCCGATGACAGGAGAAATATTATTGTCCTGATTACAACACCCTCAACCTTTAAGTCTCTTCTCGCTATTCTCCAGGAGTTGGACAAGCCGCCGAAACAGGTGCTCATAGAGGCCACGATAGCCGAGCTGACCCTTACGGACGATCTGAACTACGGGATTGAATGGGCCCTTATGAGCAAGATGGAGCAGGGCTCATACTCGCTTCAGACCCTTGGCCAGCTTGGGCTGAACACAGGCACCGGTCTCACCTTTAATTTTACGTCCGACTCGAAAAGACTTGCGGCTGCGGTGAATGCCTATGCAAAGGAGAACAAGCTGAATGTCCTGTCAACTCCAAGGATTATGGTCCTTGATAACCAGTCGGCGTCAATAACCGTAGGCTCGCAAGTCCCCCTTCTGTCAGGGTCCACGTCATCGTCCTCGGTAGCCTCGACCGGGGTAACAGTCTCGACAGAGGCGGTCCAATACGTTACCACCGGAATCATCCTGACCGTGACCCCGACAATAAACACGTCAGGGCTGCTTACGCTCGCTATTACGCTTGAGGACAGTGAGGCGCAGACAAACAACACCTCTTCAATCGACAGCCCCCTGATAACGACACAAAATCTCACCACTTCTGTTGTTGCTTCGTCGTCCCAAACGATTTTATTGGGGGGGATGATAACAAATAATTTAAGCGACACGGAGACCAAGGTCCCTCTTTTGGGTGACATACCGCTGATCGGTAACGTTTTCAAGACAAGGTCGAAGAGCACAACTAAATCAGAATTAATTATACTGCTGACCCCCCGCATTTTGACAAGCAGCGATCAGGCTGCAAGAGTGACCGATGAGATCAAGCGAGGGATTAAATGGCTGCAATGAAAATAGGCCATAGGTTTAGGGTTGTTCTTTAGTAAACAGATGTGGTATATATTATAGTACTCTATATTAAATAAAAGACAGGCGACAGGTCAGAGGCATCGGGTAATAGGTTAAAAAAACGAGTCTTTCCTATATGACCCATAATCCATAAACCATAACCTGTCGTTATTAATCACTTGACAATGAAATGCAATTTAATTATTATTAGAGCATCTCTGAATTGTTAACTGAAGGCGGTAAGTTTTAAAAGTGAAATTAATCTGCTGTTGTAATTTAGGATTAGAGCAAATGAAATTCAGTAATCAAGGAGGTGATGGGCCCAGACGATCCTTGAGAGTATAGTGAAGCAAATAGTACGAACATAATGCGGTTATCATCATTAATTATTTATCAAAAAAAGGAGGACTGAAAATGACTAGGTTTTTTAAGATTTCGATTTTAACAATGTTGTGCGTCTTTCTGGTTGCCGTTCCGGCGATGGCTGGCACTATCCTGTTCAACGTGGCGGGGTCAAACGCCATGCTGAATGTTGCCCTTGAGGCAATGAATGCATCGAGGACCTATTCGCTGCCGGGTTCAGCCGTCTCACCTCTTCCAGCAAACGCAGCGGCAATTATTATCACATCAAATACGTCGTTGGCATCGAGCAACCTTTTGACTGTAACTTTTGCCAATGGTGCGGCCTTCTCAGGGACAACAGTCGCGCTTTGCGCATATGGTACTAACAGCCCTATTGCCTCTTCAAACTCAGTTGCCAACACCCCCAGCCTGCTCTTTCAGCTGACTGCTAATGCAATTTCAGGCCAGCAGGTTTTCATAACGGATGATCCTGCAGAAATAACACCTGGAGCCGGGAATTGTAACCTCGCTAACGGATCCCTTTCCGTGCACTTCCAGCCTGTAACTTCTGCACAGGTGGCTACTGTCACATACGCTGACCTTTCTTCGGGGGGCACCTCCATTGACGTAGCAGCAAGTGCGGCGAAAGTCGCAAATATCACCTCGCAATTTTCAACCAGTTACGCTGGATCAACTTCGACAATAGACTATATCAACGGCGCGGCAAACGGTAGCATGTTCTCTGGCCCCACTAATGCTGCTGTTGGTGGAAACGCGAGCATTAATTACGTTGCTATGAACATTAACGCTGTTGGAGCAGCTCCGAGTGCAGGTCTTACCGTAAATGCCATCCTGAGCCTCCAGGATTCTGCTAGCTGGCAGGCTGTGAAAGATGTTTATGTGTCAAATTCTGGCACTTGCGGTGGCGTTACAGGTACTAACGGTACAAATGGTACTAATGCACCTAGCGGCACGGTAAACCTGGCCATAGGCAATGGATTATTCAGTGGTATCGCATCCTATGGCGGCGCCAACTCTGTTTGCGCAGATGTAACCGGGAATGCGGTTATCCAGGCAAGGACGATCACGGCAGCAATGAATATCGTTGCACCTAACCGTACTATCGATTCCTACCATACAGTTATGACGTGGGTTCCTAACGGATTTCTTGGAATTATTCCTTATCTGAACGGGGGCTCAACTTACAACACAATCTGCGTAGTCTCTAACCAGGGCACATCAAATGCACCTGTAAAATTCAGTGTTCTATCGACCCAGAGCGGTGCAAATATTGCAGGACTGCAGGGCATACCGATTACCACATTGACAGCCGGACAAACGGTGCGTATAGACATACCGGGTGCCGGACAAAATTCATCAATAGTTCTGCTTCCTTATAACACCACTACCGACACGGAGAGTGTCGGCACTATAACGCCGCTTACAGGTGTTCAGGCAAATGACAGGTTCACGGGCCAGTTCAATATATCGGCTTCTCCTACAACTGTCACTGTCAATTGTATACAGACTGACACCCTCTCAGGCGTGAAGAGGGCGGTTCCTTTATTACAGTCCACATCAGGAGTGTTGCTTTACTAGAACTGTATCAAACTGTTTTTCAGAAGAAGAGGCGGACAACTGTCCGCCTCTTTTTTTAACCTTAAAGTCGTATAGCCGTCATTCCCCTCCGCCTAGGCGGATTGACCAGATAATCCACCCTTCGACAGGTTCAGGGTGACATTTGTCATGGTGAGCTTGTCGAACCATGGATTAATGATAAAAATGGAGGCAATATATGGGTATTAGGAAATCGGGAATTTGCTTTGCTTTACTTTTTCTTGCCTTTGCGTTTGTCCTGTTTTCAAAAGACGCGGGCGCAGGGGAAAATCATTGGAAGCTTATGGGAAAGACAAAGGACAAAAACTTTCTTGTATACTATGACACTGCCAGCGTGAATTATCTGAGAAAGGACTATGTGAGTATGAGGCTTAAAAAGGAACGCTCAGAGGAGGGAATCGAACAGTTTAAAAAGGACTTCTACGCATCTGTAAAGGAAGCAGAGGCCAAGGCCGGCAATAAAATAAACGGCCCTGTTGAACCTATCCTGCAGGCTTTACTGGAAC
This sequence comes from Nitrospirota bacterium, assembly GCA_963830245.1. Lineage (GTDB taxonomy): Bacteria > Nitrospirota > Thermodesulfovibrionia > Thermodesulfovibrionales > Dissulfurispiraceae > JADFXI01. Next base: position 52,206 of record CAWHNC010000095.1, on the reverse strand, counting down.
GCGAAACAAAGGAAAATACGGTAGAGATAGACTGCGTCAAAAATGAGCTGAGGGTGCTCCCCTCTACGATGAATAGTATTAATTTTGTTATTGTAGAAGATATAGAACCAGGCACAGCTGCGGACAATATTAGAAACGAAGTCTGCCCGAAGCATTGATTTTTGTCGCTCCGATATTATATTCTTAAAAGCTATGTCAAAGTCAGAAGATAAATCAAAAGAAAAGAAAACCACTATTGCGCGAAAAGTTCAGGATGCGGATGGGGCAGGGGAGGTTATCGTTCATGAATACCCGAGCCTCATCGAGTGGGTTAAGACAATTGCCACTAACATAACCAGCAACTCCTTTACTATCGGGCTTGCGATATTTGCGGTATTCGTTGCTTCCTTTTTTTATTATCCCTCTGTTGGCGGGGATCAGGACATATGGTTTCATCTCAGATACGGATCGTATTTTGTTCACCACTTCACCTGGAGAATAGATCACGGCCAGTTTACCTGGACAACGTTTAACCCCCACTTCAAGTATGTCACCTGGATCGGCAGTTCCATACTTTATACTGTCTATTCCCTGATGTCTCATTACGGGCTTTATCTGCTTTTGTACGCAGTCATAGGCGCCATGGTATTCGGCTTCGTCTATTTCCTTAAAAAAACAGGATACCGCTTTGATATTACAAGCCTTCTGGCGATTATGGGTGTGTTGCTGGTCATAAACCTGAAATACCTCTATATCAAACCGGATATGTTCAGCGGCCTGTTCTTTGTTACCGCCTGCCTGATTTATTACAAAGCAAAGGAGACCGAAAGCTGGAAGCTGTTTTATATCTATCCCCCGCTTTTCCTCTTGTGGGTCAATACGCACGGCGGCTTTATAGTTGGATTGTTTCTTATAAGCGCGGCCCTTGGAGGCGAACTGGTAAATGCATTGTTTTTCAGGAAGGCACGGCTCAGCTGGAAACAGCTTATGCATTTTGCAATAAGCGTGGCTTTGAGCTATGCAGTGCTCGGGATCAATCCCGAGGGTTACGGATACTTTACGGGCATAGTAAGGGATTTTTTCTCTCCTGAGATGAAAACTACCAAGGAAACCATATTCGAGTATATGAGCATGTGGAATTCGATTTCATTTAAACCTGTCGGCCCAAGGTTCAGGTTTGCCGGCGTTTCAATGCTCCTGATGCTCGTCTCTTTTATTGCCATCTGCATTTATCTTCTGGTAAGAAAGAAATTTTTTGATTTGCCGTCCGTGTTTCTTGTTGTCTTTTTCTTTGTCTTTGGCATGTCTGTTGTGCGTGCATCCATGTACTTTCCGCTTATCTGGTTTTTTGCCTTTTTTTATGTTTATAAGCGGTTCGAAATTGTAAAAATTAAAGGCGTCATCAATTTCATATCGCTGGGGATTATATTATTCCTCTTTGTGAGAATAATTAGCTTTGCACTTACGGATTACGACTCCCTTGCATGGTTTGGGACCAACTGGGAGGAAAGCTATCCGGTAAAAGAGGTTGAATATATAAAGAAGGCGCATCCGCCGGGCAATATATGGAATGATTATCTGAGCGGGGGCTATATGTTATGGGCGCTTTATCCCGAGTATAAGGTTTTTATGGACCCGCGGTATGGAGGATATATGACAAACTTCATGCCCACAAACGAGGAATTAAAGGATCCCAAAGGCGTAGATGCCTATACGAAGAGGTTCCCCTTTAAGGTAGCACTGGTGGCGTACTATGACAATGACATGATCCAATGGCTTTTGAAAGCAGATTGGAGGATCGCCTTTTTAGACAAGAACGGACTTGTAATCGTGAATAAATCAATAATACCGTCACTGTCCAAGGAGGCTCTTGCACAGGATGTCAGCACTAACAGATTCAAAGACGTCGACAATCCGTCCATACTCAGGACCTTGTTCAACTTCTATGTGCATTTGAGTCCGGCTTTCGGGGGAGAGATCCTCCGGTTATATCAAACAAATGTGAGCACCCTTTACGTAAACAGGCAAACGGATATTAACGCAATGCAGAACGGTATTGCCCAGCGGGAGGCTCAAATAGCGGTGCAGCAGGCGCCGAAGGCGAAAAAATGAAAAGATGGAAGGCGTGAAGGTGAGAAGGTGCGAGGTTGCGAAAAACCCGAAAGGGCGAAGACTTAAAGATGCGAAGATGAGCAAAATCACAACTTTTCAATTTCACAACTTCTCATTTTCTGTTTTAGTCACATCTTCTCACCTTCTCACCTTCTCACCCGCGGGTATTTAAACGTGAAGGTAGTTATTTTAGCAGGGGGTCTCGGTACGCGTCTGAGCGAAGAGACTGACTTAAAACCCAAGCCGATGGTTGAAATAGGCGGAAAGCCTATCCTCTGGCATATCATGAAGGTTTATTCTCACTATGGGTTCAATGAGTTCATTATTTGTCTCGGTTATAAGGGCTATGTCATAAAAGAGTATTTCGCCAACTATTTCCTTCATCAGTCAGATACCACCATAGATTTGAGCACGAATCAAATGGAAGTCCACAACTGTAAGGCTGAACCCTGGAAGATTACCCTGTTGGATACGGGCATGAACACTATGACCGGGGGAAGGATAAAAAGGGCGCAGAAGTATATTGGCAGCGAACCCTTTATGCTTACCTACGGAGATGGCGTCGCAGATATAGATATTAACGGTCTCGTAGAATTCCATAAAAGTCATGGCAAACATGCAACAATTTCATCCGTCCAGCCATTGGGCAGGTATGGGGCGCTGGAAATAGCTGATGATAACGCAGTGCGCTCCTTTATGGAAAAACCGAGAGGCGACCGCTCCTGGGTAAATGGCGGTTTTTTTGTATTTGAGCCCAAGGTGTTTGAATATATATATGGAGACGAAATCATCCTGGAAAGGGAGCCGCTGGAAAATTTGTCCAAAGACGGGCAGCTCTCTGCCTACAAACATCATGGATTCTGGAAATGCATGGACACCCTTCGCGATAAGACAGAACTGGAGGTCCTCTGGAACTCTGGAGCAGCGCCGTGGAAAAAGTGGGAAGACTAACTAATACCGAAGGTGAGAACGTGTGAGGGTGAGAAGGTGCGAGCGCGGATAAGGGGCGTAAAGGACCTAGATGTTTATAAATTAGCTTTTGAAGCAGCTATGGACATTTTTTATCTTACGAAAGGGTATCCGCAAGAAGAAAAATATTCTCTTGTAGACCAAATAAGGCGATCTTCAAGATCTGTTTGCTCGAATCTTGCGGAAGCCTGGCGAAAAAGGCGATATAAAGCTGTATTCAAAAATAAATTATCGGATGCCATGCAAGAGGCTTCCGAAACGCAAACATGGCTAGAATTTAGCATCGCTTGCAGTTATCTTGATCAAAATAAGTTTAATGACCTTGATCAAAAATATGAGCGCATGTTGGCTATGTTGAATATTATGGAAATGAAAGCCGACTCTTTTTGTCTCGCACCTTCTCACCCTCACACGCTCGCACCTTCGGATGATTGAACGTGAGCTTGTTCCGGAATATATATAGAGGAAAGAAAGTATTAATTACCGGCCACACGGGCTTCAAGGGCTCATGGCTCGCTTTGTGGCTTGGGAATCTCGGCGCCGATGTCATAGGTTATTCGCTTAACCCCCCAACCAGTCCAAACCACTTTGACTTGCTCTCAGAATCTCCGATTCTCCGATTCTCCGATTCTTGTGTTTCGGTCATCGGTGATATACGCGACGTTGATAAGCTGAACGAGACTTTCCGATCATATCAGCCTGAAATTGTATTTCACCTCGCTGCCCAGCCGCTTGTCAGATATTCGTACAATCATCCCGTTGAGACATTTGAGACGAATGTGATGGGGACAATAAATGTCCTTGAAGCTTGCAGGCAGACTGAATCCGTTAGGGCGGTAATCAATATTACTAGCGACAAGTGCTATGAAAACCGGGAATGTGCTCAGGGTTATTGCGAGAGCGACCCGATGGGCGGCTATGACCCCTACAGCGCGTCAAAAGGCTGCGCCGAGCTCGTAACCAGTTGCTACCGACGCTCTTTCTTTATGAATGACGGTGAGAAGGTGAGAAGGTGTGAAGGTGTGAGCAATGCTGAAACGCCTAAGATGCGAAAATGTGAAGATGCGAAGAAGTGCAAAATCACACCTTCTCACGTTCCCATCTTCTCACCATCGGTCCTTTTAGCCAGCGCGAGGGCGGGCAATGTAATCGGTGGCGGTGACTGGGCAGAGGACAGATTGATCCCTGATATTATGAGGGCAGTCAGCCGGAATGAGAAGGTTGCCATCAGAAATCCAAAATCGACCCGCCCATGGCAGCATGTGCTTGAGCCGTTGTCAGGTTACCTGGCGCTCGGACAGAAACTATTGGAGGGAAAATCGGAATTTGCCGAAGGATGGAATTTTGGTCCTGACGCTGAAAGCAGCATCGATGTTGAGCATGTCGTAAAGAAGCTTAAAGAGTGCTGGGACAAGGTTGAGTATCAATTCTCAGCTTCTCAACTTCTCAGCTCCTCAACTTCGGAGCCTCACGAAGCGGGCCTTCTGAAACTCGACTGCTCAAAAGCGCGGTCAAGGTTGAACTGGAAACCTGTCTGGGACATTAACAAGACTGTTTCAGTAACGACCCAATGGTATAAAGAGTTTTACGAAAATGATAGAATAATGAGTCAGAGTGATTTGGATGAATATATTGAAGATGCAAAAAACAAAAAACTGAGCTGGGCAAGTTAGAGTCTCGTTGCAAATTATGATTCAAGTAACCTGTCATTCCCCGACTTGATCGGGGAATCCAGAGGAGAAACTGGATTGTCCGGTCAAGCCGGACAATGACAATAGGGGAGTTTATAGGGAGGGCACTCTAAAAAGGAGATCTGACATGATTGTTGTCAAAGGATATTATAAAGACGGACGCATTGAAATAATAGAACCATTGCCGCCGGAGATTAAAGAGGCAGAATTAAATATTGTGATAATTCCAATGGAGACTAGAGAAAAAAAATATATTCCGCTTGATAGTTTTAGAATAACTCACGACGACAGTGAAAAAGATTTCAGAATGCTTGGCATGTATAACTTTTTTGATGAAGAGGATGACAGGAAAGTGGATTGGGAGGAGCATTTTGGCCTCAAAAAGTAGAGTCGGTGAAATAATTTTATATGATTTCCCATATACAAATTATAAAGGATCCAAAGTGCGTCCCGCCCTTATACTCGCGGACAGTGAAGAGGATCGGCATGGAGATTATATCGTAGCTTACATAACTACAGAAATTGATAATTATGCCTTCAGCGAATTTGCTGTTGTTTTTGATATAAATGATCTTGAAACAGGGTTTGTTAAGGGAAAGAGTCTTATCAGAGTCGACAAAACAATACCCCTCTACGAGGGACAAATTATTAAAAATAATGTTGCCGTATTAAACGACAGGAAATTGCAGGAGGTTTTAAAGGCTTGGTCCAGGCTCGTTACCGAGACTTACTATAAGTCTATTCACAAACCATCTCAATCCTCTCCCTTTATCCCCGGCAAGTCAAAGGTCCGCTATGCGGGCCGGGTTTTTGATGAAAAGGAGATGATTAACCTTGTTGATAGTTCCCTTGATTTCTGGCTTACAACAGGCAAATACGCGGAAAGGTTTGAAAAGGAGTTTGCAGATTTCCTGGGAGTGGAATATTGCTCCCTTGTCAATTCCGGGTCTTCCGCAAATCTCCTCGCGTTTATGGTGTTGACTTCTCCCGAGCTCGGCGAAAGAAGCATTAAAAGGGGTGATGAGGTCATAACAGTGGCAGCGGGTTTCCCAACAACGGTCGCTCCCATCATTCAGTATGGAGCTGTTCCGGTATTTGTTGATATTACGCTGCCGGCTTACAACATAGATTGTTCTCAGCTCGAAAGTGCACTTTCAGATAAGACAAAGGCGGTAATGCTCGCGCATACCCTCGGCAACCCTTTTGATATTCAGATGGTGAAAGCGTTTTGCGACAAACATGACCTCTGGCTCATTGAGGATAACTGCGATGCGCTCGGCAGCAGATACAAAAGGTGGGAAAACGCCGAAGTTGGCGCACCTTCACAACTTCACAACTTCTCACCTTCGGCAATTTACGGGTACACCGGGACTTTCGGGCACATTGCCACTTCGAGCTTCTATCCCCCTCATCATATGACCATGGGTGAGGGAGGTGCGGTTTATACGAATGATGGTCAACTTAAAAGAATAATTGAATCTTTCAGGGATTGGGGCAGGGACTGCTGGTGTGCGTCGGGTAAGGACGATACATGCAAGAAACGATTTAAATGGCAACTCGGAGAACTGCCTTACGGATATGATCACAAATATATCTATTCCCATTTCGGATATAACTTAAAGGTCACCGACATGCAGGCAGCCATAGGCTGTGCACAACTTGAGAAGCTGCCTTCCTTTATTGAGGCAAGAAAGAAAAACTGGAAGCTTCTGAGGGACGGGCTGGATGATTTGTCGGATAAGTTGGTCCTGCCTGAGCCCACTCCCGACTCTGAGCCCTCGTGGTTCGGTTTTATCCTGACTGTTAGGGAAGGTGCAGGTTTTACAAGGGATGAGATTGTTAACCATCTTGAGTCAAATGGAATACAGACAAGGATGCTTTTTGCAGGGAATCTGATCAAACATCCCTGCTTCGATGAGATGCGGAAAAGCGGTCACGGTTTCCGGGTCGTTGGCGCAACTTCTCAACTTTTCAACTTCTCAACTTCGGCGTTGCCGGTTACTGACCGCATAATGCACGACAGCTTTTGGGTTGGGGTCTATCCCGGGATGACAGAAGAAATAATCGGATATATGATAGACAAGATGCACGTATTTGTTAAAAAATAAATACCATAATAAATATTGAGGAGGATTTAAGTGTCTAACTCCAAAAGCATTTTCAACAAGTTGTTTATTTTTGAAATGGCAAACAATCATATGGGAGACATTGAGCATGGCATAAAAATAATAAAGATGTTTAATGAGGTCTGTAAAGATTTTGACTTTAAATTTGCTTTTAAATTCCAGTACAGGGACCTCGACACGTTTATCCATCCTGATTTCAGGAACAGGACAGATATCAAGTACGTGAAACGCTTTATGGAGACCAATATAACCGGAGATCAGAAAAAACTTCTGAAGGATGAGGCGAAAAAAGCGGGGTTTTATGCCATATGCACCCCTTTTGATGAAAGCTCCGTCGACCTTATTGAAAGACATGGCTATGATGTTGTAAAAATAGCGAGTTGCTCTTTTACAGACTGGCCATTGCTTGAAAGGATAGCTCAAACGGATAAACCCATCATTGCTTCTACGGCAGGGGCATCCCTGGAAGATATCGACAGAGTGGTATCATTTTTTGAACATAGGGACAAGGTGATATGCCTGATGCATTGCGTGGGTGAATATCCCACGAAAAAAGAAAACCTGCAGTTAAATCAGATCGATTTGTTAAGGATGAGATATCCCGAAATTTCTATCGGGTATTCTACGCATGAGTCGCCCGATAATATTGACGCCGTAAAAATTGCGGTGGGCAAAGGCGCTGCGGTATTTGAGAGGCATGTTGGCGTAAAAACTGATAAATATGATTTGAATGCTTATTCTTCCTCACCGGAGCAAGTTTCCGCATGGCTTAAATCTGCAGAGGATGCCTTTAAGATGTGCGGAATTTACGGCGACAGATATGAAGGAACTGACAAGGAAAGATCGGACCTGAGAGGATTGCAAAGAGGTGTTTTTGTGAAGGCCCCGGTAAAGAAGGGTGAAAGGATTGAATTTGCCAATACTTTTCGCGCTATCCCAAATGTCGAAGAGCAGATTGTTGCAAATGAAATGTCAAAATATACCGAGTATACGGCTGACAGAGATTTTAACGCTAAGGAGCCGGTATTAAGGACAGATGTTACGACAGTAAATTTGAGAGACAAGGTCATGAAAATTGTAAACCAGGTCAAAAAACTGCTGGTTGAAAGCAGGGTGGCCCTGCCTAACAGAATGGAGATGGAAATTTCTCACCATTACGGGATCGATAAGTTTGAAGAATGGGGGGCGACTATTATTAATTGCATTAACAGGGAGTACTGCAAGAAGCTTATAATATTACTCCCGGGGCAAAACCATCCTATACATTATCATAGCAAGAAAGAAGAAACATTTCATGTTTTATTCGGAGATGTTGCTGTGCATCTTGACGGGGTAGACAAGAAATGCAGGGCCGGAGAGCTGGTAATAGTTGAAAGAGGCAAGAAGCATAGCTTCAGTTCGCAGAACGGCGCCATCTTCGAGGAAATATCGACTACACATTATAAGGATGATTCTTTCTACGATGACATGAATGTTATAAATAACAAGAACAGGAAGACAGCCCTGACATTCTGGGCGGACTGGCTTCTAAAACCCATAGCGTAATAATGCAAAGAGCAAAGGGCAAAGAGCATAGGGCATAGAGCATAGGGCATAGAATAAGGCCGGAATAATATAGGCCTGCGCAACCATGGAAATGTTAATGAGGATATTAGTCAATACATGCGTCAAAGATGTCAGAAAACATCGATAAATGCGAAGGTAGCCCTTTGCCCCATGCTCTATGCCCTATGCCCCTTGCGCTTAAAACTATTGCCTGGGATGTGGATGATGTATTGAATGACTTGATGCGGTCGTGGTTTGATCTGAAGTGGCTGAAAGACCATCCTGAGTGCAAAGTCAAATACGAAGAACTTTTAGAAAATCCTCCCCACCGGATATTGGGGGTCGATATTAATTCGTATCTCAGGTCCCTTGATGAGTTCAGATTATCGTCATTGTATCAGGAAATGATGCCTGTGGGGGAAACTGCAGAGTGGTTTGTGCAAAATGGACGTAACTTTCGCCACATAGCTTTGACTGCCGTACCGCTCATTGCTGCTTCAGCTTCGGCCCAATGGGTTTTCAGGCACTTTGGATTCTGGATAAGAACCTTTCATTTTGTGCCTTCAAAAAGAGGGGGGGAAGAGACGCCGGAATACGATAATGATAAAGGCGACTTTTTAAAATGGATACAAAAAGTTGATATATTAGTGGACGATAGTTATGCAAATATACAGGCAGCGGAGAGTGCCGGGGTAAAAGGTATTATAATGCCCAGGCCGTGGAACAAGAGCAGAGGGCAGGGAGCAGGGGGCAAAGAGCCAAGAGCAACGTCTGCTGTTGAGGCGCTCAAAGAGCTGGAAAATATTTTAAACTTTTAGTGTTGTCATTCCCCGATCGATCCGCCTGGGCGGAGGGCAATGACGATATTTTTTAACGTGAGGGGGATTTTATCAGTGATTAAGCTATCGGATTATGTAATAAAATTTGTTTCAGACATTAATGTTAAGCATGTTTTTATGCTTCCGGGCGGCGGGTGTATGCATCTTGTGGATTCAGTGGGTAAAAACAAACAAATCGAATACGTGGGATGCCTGCATGAACAGGCGGTAGTGATTGCCGCCGATGGGTATGCGCAGTATAACGGTAATGCCGGAGTTGCACTGGTAACCACAGGGCCGGGCAGCACTAATGCAGTAACAGGTGTTGCCGGGGCATGGATCGATTCCACTCCGCTTTTGATTTTATCCGGCCAGGCCAAGCGAAAAGACCTGCTTGCCGGAAAAGGCGTTCGCCAGATGGGCATCCAGGAAGTGGATATCGTCTCTCTGGTTAAACCAATAACAAAATATGCCGTCACTGTCCTTGAGCCGGAAAGCATCAGATATCACCTGGAAAAAGCTTATTATATCGCCTGTCATGGACGACCGGGTCCGACGTGGATCGATATCCCTCTTGACGTGCAGGGAGCCGCAATTGATGAAACAAAGCTGCGCGGGTTTAATCCATCAGAAGATGCATTCGCCCTATGCCCTACGCCCCATGCCCCTTGCCCTCCTGCATTGCCTGAACTGGTTGATAAAGTTATTGCCCTGTTAAATAATTCGGAGCGTCCCGTGATTCTGGCCGGCAGGGGCATACGCCTCGGAAAGGCAATGGATGAGTTTTACAGGGTGATAGAATCGCTGAAGATACCTGTTCTTACCACCTGGAGACTGGCGGATTCATTGCCTGAAGACAGTGAAATTTACTTTGGCCGGCCCGGCTCCATTACCTCAAGGGGGGCTAATTTTGTTCAACAAAACGCCGATCTTATTCTGGTTATAGGGGCTCGCCTTGATCTGCCGCAGGTTGGACATAATTACCCGAATTTTGCGCGCGCCGCCAGGAAGGTTGTTGTTGATATTGATGAGAATGAAATTAAAAAGATCGACACTAAAATTGATGTGCCCATAGTAAGCGGTGCGGGAGAGTTCCTTAAAGAGCTTATCAACAAATCAAACAAAGTAAAACTCAGGGACATATCCGCGTGGACATTAAGATGCCGGGCATGGAAGGAAAAATATCCGGTTGTACTGCCTGAATACCTTAATCCTTCGGGTTATGTAAGTACTTATGCGCTGATTGATGTGCTTTCAGAAGTTTTAACCGGTAAGGATATTATCGTTCCGGGAAGCTCCGGCACTTGCGCTGAGATTACGCCTCAAGCCTTCAGGGTCAAAAAGGGACAGAGAATTATAAATTCACCCGGGTTGGGGGCCATGGGATATGGCCTGCCCCAAAGCATCGGGGTCTGTCTGTCCAGCGGGAGTAAACGGACCGTGTGTATTATTGGCGATGGGGGCTTTCAGCATAACATACAGGAACTGGAAACATTGAGAAGACTCGATATCCCGCTTAAGATTTTTATCCTCAACAACAACGGTTATGCATCTATCAGGAGCACTCATAGCCGCTTTTTTGAGGGGCGGCTGGTCTACTGTGATCCATCGAGCGGACTTACACTGCCTGATGCCTGCAAGGTTGCCCTTGCATATGGTCTGAAAACGGCAAGGATATCTGATCAGAGGAACTTAAGAGAAGAAGTCCTTAATGTCCTTAATATGGAAGGCCCGGTCATATGCGATGTGATGATCGATCCTGACTTGCAAATGGCCCCAAAGCTTTCATCAATGGCAAGACCGGACGGGTCCATGGTGTCAAAACCGCTTGAAGACCTGTGGCCTTTCCTTGACAGAGAAGAATTCAGGGCGAACATGATAATAGAGCCTTTAGAGGATTAAGGTAACAAAATGAATATGTCAGGGCACGGCATTTTCGCTCATTCTCGCCGGGCCTCCAGCCCGTCTCCGAGGAGCGGCAGCCAGTTACACCGTCCATGGTTTCACTTGGGCTGCCAAAGCCGCTCAAATGCCATGCCCTGTCATATTCATTTTGTTAGACGTTGTTACCTTATATATATTGACGGTGAGTGACATTTGTGTGCATAATAGAGTCACGGTTGGAGGATAAAGATATGAAATTTTTAAGTGTTCGTGATTTGAGAAGCAAGTCGGCGCAAATCTGGAAAGAACTTCCCGTTGAAAGGGAGATGGTCGTCACCAGCAACGGACATCCGATAGCCATCCTTTCTGCAATAACAGAGGAAAATCTTGAAGAATCGCTTGTGGCATTCCGGCAGGCGCGTGCGGTTGAGGCAGTAGCTTGCCTTCAGCGCCGGTCTGTCGATCAGAAGACAGACGGAATTCCAATGGAAGAGATCAATGAAGAAATAAAAGCCGTCCGTAAAAAACGCACTCGATGAATGTAGTGATTGATACTAATGTTATTGTCGCGGGTCTTTTATCTCCGTTCGGGACTTGCGGTGAAATCATGCGCATGATTTCGTCGGGGGAATTGATGCTTTGTTTTGACGCCCGCATCCTGTCTGAATATAATGAAGTCCTGCTCCGTCCGAAGTTTAAGTTTGAAGAAACCAGGATAGCTGCGCTTCTTGACTATATTGTCCATAGTGGATGGACAGTAGCGCCTTTGCCCTTGACAAATTCACTGCCCGACGCTGACGACGAACCGTTTCTCGAAATTGCGATTGCAGGTCGGGTTGAGTGTCTCGTTACAGGTAATCAAAACCATTTCCCGTCGAAACTATGTCAGGGGATTAAGATATTTTCTCCTGGGGAGTTTGTGAATTTTTATAAAAAACAAAAAATGCGCACTCCGGGGCGCTGAGCAGGCGAGGTCCCGGATAGTGGTCTACGTTATTATGGGTGTTTCAGGTTGTGGAAAGACAACCATAGGCAAGATGCTGGCGCAAAGGCTTGAGATAAAGTTTTATGATGCCGATGATTACCATGCGCAGGACAAAATTAACAAAATGCAAAACTCTGTTCCGCTTGATGATGAAGACCGGGTTCCCTGGCTTTCAGCTCTGGCCGGGAAAATTAAACTGTGGAATATCGGAAAAGGGGCCGTCCTTGCGTGTTCGGCCCTGAAAGAAAAATATCGTCAAATCCTGTCACGGGCCGGCAGGGAGGATGTGGTTTTTATTTATCTTGAAGGTGACAGGGATATAATACTCGACCGAATAAAGGGGAGGAAAGAGCATTTTTTCCCTTTAGAACTTCTTGAGAGCCAGTTCAAGGCGTTGGAAAAGCCTCAAAATGCTATTACAGTGCAGATCGGCAAGGCGCCTGAACAGATATGCTCGGAACTTATCGATCAACTTGCAAGTGAAGGATTTGTGAGTAATGTCAAAAGTGTAATGAAAAAAGAGGATAAGAAATGAAACCACAGAGTGCACAGAGAGACAAATAACTTTTTAAAAGAAAGTGACAAGTTGTTGTCTAAGGAAGTTAGCCGTGCTTCCGTGTCTCTATGGTTGATGTTTGCCTCTGTGTTCTCAGTGGTTATTTTTTTGAAAACTGGTATTTGTGAAATTGGGGAAAGAGAATGAAATTATATGATGTTACCCTGCCGATTACTAACGACATGCCGGTCTGGCCTGGCGACCCGTCAGTTTCACTGATGATGAACACTTCGATCGCAAAAGGCGATAACTGTAATATAACCGGCATCCAAATGAGCGCCCATTCCGGTACGCACATTGATGCGCCTTATCATTTTCTTGAAGATGGCGCAACAACAGACGCCATCCCGATTGAAACGTTTGTTGGCCCCTGTGTTGTAATTGAGGTCGATTCCGTAGTCTGTATAGAGGAAAAGGACTTGCGAAAATATGACCTTACGGGGCATTCGAGGTTTCTTTTTAAAACAAGGAATTCAGAACTATGGGCGCCTTCGGAGTCTTCCAGCTCAAATTCACAACTTCACAACTTCACACCTTCTTTCAATAAAAATTACGTGTCACTGGGAATAGATGCAGCACAATATCTTGTCGAAATGAAGGCCGTACTCGTCGGCATAGATTACCTGTCGATTGAATCTTATCCGGCCCCCGGTTCTCCTGTGCACAAATTATTATTAAAAAATAACATCACAATTCTGGAAGGTCTGAATTTGTCCGGAGTTAAAGCAGGCATGCATGAGCTCCTTTGTCTGCCGCTCAAACTCATTGGTTGCGAAGGCGCTCCGACTCGTGTGATATTGAGGGAAATGGACGAATAAATGAGATGTCATAAGGCTGATTTTAAAGGTTGAAGAGATGAAAATTTGGATTACCGGCGGCAGCGGTTTTATCGGCAGGAATTTAAAGGAGCAATTGGCTTCCAAATATGAGATTTGTGCTCCCCTGAGCTCTGAGGTGGACCTGCTCGACGAGCATCAGGTTTATGAATATATAAAGAATAATAGTTTCGATGCAGTTATACATGCCGCGACATGGAATGCCACAAAGAATTCAACCAAAGATTTGACAAAAGTTTTTGAGCATAATTTGCGCATGTTTTATAATATTGCGAGATGCAGCGATTTTTTCGGGAAGATGATTTATTACGGTTCCGGCGCCGAATATGACAGAAGACACTGGGTACCCAAAATGAGAGAAGATTATTTTGATACATACGTCCCCGTCGACCAGTATGGTTTTTCAAAATACATAATGCGCAAGTATACGGATAAGGCAAAGAATATTTATAATTTATGCCTGTTCGGCGTTTTTGGGAAATATGAAGATTGGCAAATCAGATTTATCTCAAATGCCTGCTGCAAGGCAGTTTTTGACTTGCCTATCACCATTAAGCAGAATGTTTTTTTCGATTACATGTACATAAATGACCTTGTAAAGATAACGGAATGGTTTGTAAATAATAATTGCAAGGACAGGATTTATAATGTTTGCACGGGGGAAACCATTGATCTGTTGACATTGGCAAAAAGGATTTTAGAGGTGGCCAATAAGAAGCTGGATATTAAAATTGCAAAAGAAGGCGTCGGCACAGTATACAGTGGTGACAACACCAAATTGCTCGGGGAAATGGTAAACTATCAGTTCAAAGAGATGAGTAATTGTTTAGATGAAGTATTCCATTGGTACTGGGATAACAGGTCCTATATCAATAAAGAAAATCTTCTGGTGGATAAGTAACCCGGTTTATGACGAAACTCAACATCGAGACTTTTTTTAACACTCAATCTGTAAAACGTGTTTTTTTCCCCGGGAGAATGTTTTGGGGAAAAGATTGCCGTTATTACCTTTTTGATCTGATCGGCCCGGATAAAACTGTCGCATTTTTTGTGGATGCGGTTTTCGCTCAGCATGAATTTGTTTTGGATCTGCAAAAACGCTATGGAAGGCAGGTTGTCCTTAAAGAAAAGATCGAAGGCATGCCCGAAACTGATAATGTCAACAGGATTGTGAAGCAACTGGCTGAAGTGCCTGATATGGTAATTTCAATTGGCGGAGGGAGCACCATAGATACGGCAAAAGCGGTAATAGCAACCTTCATATATGGAACATTTGACGGTATCGGCATGGGGGAACGACGCGGAATACCAACCCTGGATGGAATAGTCAAGCCTGTCTTTATCAGTCTCCCGACTACGGCCGGCACCGGGGCAGATGCAAGTCGTTATTATGTTGTTTACGACTCTAAAACGCGTGCAAAGACTCATGGCAAGAGTTGGGAACTGATTGCCGACTGGATATTACTTGATGCGTACTTTATTCAAAACGCCCCTGACCGGTTGCTAATTAATTCTGCATTCGATGCTTTTATGCATTTGTTCGAGTCGTATTTGTGCAGGTATGAACGTTCCTGGTTTGGGGAAATGCTTTCATTGGACGGCATTGGTCGCATACTGCATGCACTTGACCGTATAATTAACCATAACGATCGCGATGATGAAAATCTCCTGCAGTTGCTTTATTCATCCACGATAGCTGGAATGGCTATTTCCAATGTTCGCACTGGCGGTATCCATGAAGCGGCAGGCGCGTTGCTGGAACACACGAAATTAACCCATCCGGAAACGTTGTTCATATTTATGCGCGAAACATGCCGGCAATATGAAGGGCATATCCAAGAACGCGAGGCTGCGCTTGTGCTCCGCCTGCAATATGAATATCCCGAGTTAGGACTTGGTTCCCTTGAAGAGATTATAAAGTGGTGGGAAAATATATTCGAGATCAAGGGTATTACAGCTTATATCACTGAAGCACTAAAGGGGATAAGCATATCCGGAGACGAGCTTGAAAAATACATCTTTGACCGGGTGTTCAGCGATAAGGTGTGGATTGAAAAAGAAAGCCCCGTGCCATTGGACAGCAGTTCAATTAACAGACTGGTTGGCAGCTCTTTAAAACGTTTCGGCTTATAATGAACGAACTTGTCTCAGTAGTGATTTTTATTTCAAACGCTGACAGCATTAAGCGCTATAGGCTCGGTGAAGACGGAAGTCTCTTTTCCCGGCATCTGATGAAGGGGGGAATAGGATATGCCGTCTATGTGCCGCGCCATATTAAAAACGGGACGGGTGACCTGTCCTGGGGCGGCAACGTGCAACCCGTCACCCTGGATTACCTCAAAACCTGTGTTGACCAACTGCTCCAAAGGCGCGAGGTTG
This sequence comes from Nitrospirota bacterium, assembly GCA_963830245.1. Taxonomy (GTDB): domain Bacteria; phylum Nitrospirota; class Thermodesulfovibrionia; order Thermodesulfovibrionales; family Dissulfurispiraceae; genus JADFXI01. The sequence continues at coordinate 36,326 of CAWHNC010000095.1, read as the reverse complement.
TATTTTTTGTTTCTGACTCCATAGAAGCGATTACCTCACTGGCTGGAAAAGAGGGCTGCTTGTCGTTTCTTCTTACAGGGAAAGGGACCCCTGGTTTCGAAAACAAAAAATACATAGAAATCGAAACTCTGTTGTCCTTAAATGTTTATTTTGAGGAATCATTGCCGGTCCATCTTTTGACGATTCTAAGAAGACGTCCGGATGTTTTTAAGGCTGCAATTAACATCCGCAATAAGCGAATTGCCGAACAGATTGGAGCAGTGGGCGGCGCTTATATATTTGGCGCTCATACTGTTTCAAAGCAAGTTTATGCGGAATGCCTGAAAGCAGGAATTAGAATTTTCGGCTTTGTTGATAATGACGTCAATAAACAGGGGCATGAACTTTTCAGCCTGCCTGTTGTCCCTCCTTCTGCTCTCAATCCTGAAAGTGATGTCGTGATCCTTGCTTCAGGAAACTATTCATATGATATTTTTCAGCAGCTGCGGCGTCTTGAGTTTGAATATGTACAAAATCTTTCCGAGTTTTTTTTCTCTGTCAATTGTAGCTCGCAGCCGGAAATTTATTATCACGATGATCTTTGGAATAATAACATTTGTTATCATGCCCTCTATTTGCGACTGGCTGATGCTGCTTCACGTAATGTGCTGGAAAACATTGTTCAATATCGACAAACCTTTGAACTGCTTCCACTATCAAGAATATGTGACAGGCTGAACCCTCAATGGTTCGACAAACAGTTGTTTATTCCGGACGCAGGGCATGTCTTTGTCGATGGCGGGGCTTTTGATGGTGATACGGCTTTGCGCTTTCTGCATATCAACGGGAATCAGTATAAGGCCATTCATCTATTTGAAGTTGATCCATCTATTGCCCAAAAGGCTGCAGACAATCTTAAAGGACATGAACGTGTTTACGTGCACAGTTTGGGGTTGTCAAATAAACATGGAAGTTCTTTTTTTTCACAAACAGGGCTTACCGATGGTCATTTAGAGGCTACGGACGGAATTCAGGTCAAGCTGGACTCTATAGATAATGTAGTTGAAGGGAAGATCACATTTTTGAAACTGGATGTTGAAGGGGCTGAAGAGAATGCCATTGCGGGCGCAATGCGTCATATTACTGATGATCCCCCTGTGCTGGCGATTGCTGTCTATCACAAGGCCGGGGATATATGGGCTATTCCTTCCCAAATATTAAGCATTAATCAGGATTATTCTTTTTATCTTAGACACTACACGCAAGTCGCCTATGAGACAGTTATATATGGAGTGCCTGACCATTTGCGGTTAAATAGTTCGGGGATGTATATTAAATAAAGGACGGGAAATTTGAGAGTCGTTATCACACTCCGGCCATAAAAAAGGAGTTTCTATTGGAATCTGTAACTTTCAGGGAACTGATGACTTTTCTGCTTAATTCTGACAAGGGCGCGTATATTTGGGGGTGCGGTTTATTGGGGCGGTCCCTGTTCGCGGCAATTAACCGCCGGGGGTTGGCGGACAAGGTGGCGGGATTTATTGATTCTAATGCAAAGATGCAAGGGACGAGCTTTCAGGAGAAAATTGTATATCCACCCGATGTTGCCGGCGGGAGCAGGGTTATTGTAGCTGCCGCAAAAAAAACAGCCCCGATCTTTGAACAGCTTGCCAGGTCAGGTGTAGAAGGTTGTGACATTTTTGATGTTTCCCGTTGTCCGGAACTTGGCCATTGGTCTATTGAACTTGTTAATGGCTGTAATTTAAAATGCCCCAGTTGCCCGCGCGGCAACTATGGCAATACGATGGGGAAAAAAATTATGCCTGTCGAACTTTTTTCAAAAATAATCAAGCATATCTCAAAAATAGATGAATTTGTTTCATATATCGCAATTTATAACTGGGGTGATTCCCTTCTGTATCCATATCTCCCTCAGATACTCGAAATACTTAACGATGGGAAATTCTATATCGCAGCATCATCTAATCTAAGCATGCCCAAACCTGACCTGGACTCTGTAGCTAAGCACCTTCGCTGTGGTGAGCTGAGGGTGTCGGTGTCCGGTTTCTCCAGTGATATTTACGGCAGATCTCACAAAGGCGGCAACATAGACACCGTAAAGCGAAATATGGTGAAACTGAGAGAAAAACTCACTGAATATAATAATAATGATATTCAAGTCAAAGTAGTTTATCACATCTACAAACACAATCTGCATCAAGTGAAGCTGATGGAAGATTTCGCGACCGAACTCGGCTTTGTTTTTGATCCGATAAAGGCCATCCTCTTTCCAGTTGAGCACTTGACTGACTTTGTCGAAAGCGGCTCGTCCCGTTCCGTCGAGTTTAACAGCATGGCTGACAATATGCTTGAGTCTGTAGAAAGCGTGCTCCAAAGAGGCAGGGAGGAAAAGCTTTGTAAATTTTGGAGGCAGAATAATGTGGATGTTGATGGCGCTGTCACGTTATGCTGCATATCATTTGACCGTAATATTAATACAATTGCCGATACTATTTTGCAGATTGAAACTACTGACGAACTGCTTCGCAGAAAGACAGTCCATCCTACATGCCGGAAGTGCATGCACTATAAGATCAACCAGTTTGTTTGGGGCGATTTGTGGGTTTAGTACACATCCAGTGTTTGAGAATGATGTTGCGGAAAAGATTGCTCCTGCGGAAGCGAGAAAGCTTTGAGAATTGATTCGATTTTTTCCAGATCTTTGACGCCTGACAGCCTCCTTGAGCGCGTGCTTGGTAAGAACCGGTTTGTTCTCTATGGAGCCGGGAAGCTCGGGGCTAAGTGTGCCGCCATCCTGGAAAAGTCAGGGAAAGAAGTGCTTTGCTTTATTGATGGAAATTGCTCAAGGTGGTATGGGACATATCAGGGAAAGGATTTGCTTCCTCCTGAAGTGGCTTGTGGTTTGTTCAAAGAAGCTGTGTTTGTTTCTGCGGTTTGGGCGCCCCAATATGATTATCATGCGACGCAAGAAAGACTTGAGAGATTTGGCGCACAATTAGTAATTCCCTTCCAGGTTCTAATTGAATTATTTGATGGCATATTACCTTATTATCAATTTGAAAGACTGGCATTTTATAATGAAAAGAGGGAAAAAATAGAACGTTTTTACAGTCTGCTCTGCGACGATAGGTCCAGAGAAATTTATGCAGATCAACTGAAATGGAGAATGAGTTTAGGGACAACCAGACTTATGAGTCCGACGGTCAATGAACAATATTTCCCGTCAGGTCTGCATTTCCATGAATACGGAAAGATTTTCATAGACTGTGGAGCATATGATGGGGATACCCTTCGGGCACTATTTACAGAGACGTGGTCAAATATAGAATGTTGTGTGGCAATTGAGCCTGATCCCATAAACTATGAAAAACTCTCTATGTGGGTCGCTGCCTTACCTGGCAGAATTAAAGATAAGATTATCACAATCCATGCTGCTACTGGTGCATTAAATGGGCGAGCAAGAATCAGCGCTGCCGGCGGTACTGCGTCGTCCGTTAGTATAAAAGGTGAGGTTGAGGTTGAAATGATTGCGATTGATTCTCTTGATTTAAAGCGGCCGGCAACTTACCTGAAAATGGATGTTGAAGGTGCAGAAATGGAAACAATTATAGGAGCCAGGAATACCATCGCAAATTATAGTCCATCATTGGCAGTGTGTGTATACCATAAACCAGAGGATATTTTTGATTTAGGTTTAGCAATTAATGAGTTGAATGGAGATTACAAGTTTTATCTCCGTGCACATTGCGAGCAAGGACTGGACCTTATCTTATATGCCGTGCCGGGGATGCAATGATTATCAGTATAAATAATTTCTTCAATAGCCTTGTCCTTAAGGGGTAAAAATGAAACTTATCAGTGTTATGACGCCATGCTATAACGAAGAAGATAATGTCGAAGAGGTTTACCTGCAGGTGAAAGAGGTCTTTGCAGGATGGCCCGGCTACAACTACGAGCACATATTCATAGATAATGCGTCAAAGGACAAGACAGTGTCTATATTAAAAGAGATCGCAAAAAAAGATAAAAATGTGAAGATAATTGTGAATGAGAAGAACTTTGGGCCTATACGCTCACCCTACCACGCATTGCTTCAGGCTCGGGGAGATGCTGTAGTTGTATTAGTCGCTGATTTGCAGGACCCGCCTTCAATGATCGGAGATTTCATCAGGAAATGGGAAGAGGGATACAAGATCATTATTGGGGTTAAGAAGACAAGCAGGGAAAAAAATGCGGTTATGTTCATGATCAGAAAACTTTATTATAGACTGATTGATCGCATTGCTGAAACAGAGCATATCAAAGATTTCACCGGCTTCGGACTTTATGATAAATCTTTTGTAGATGTTTTAAGAAGGTTAGATGATCCATACCCTTATTTCAGGGGACTGGTGGCGGAATTGGGACAGTACAGGTTTGAGATCGATTACGAACAACCCGAAAGAAAAAGGGGCAAATCCAATAATAATGTTTATACTTTGTATGACATTGCCATGCTCGGATTTGTTAATCACTCAAAGGTGCCGCTGCGATTGGCCAGCTTTACAGGATTTGTATGCGCATTTATCAGTTTGCTTGTTGCTGTAGGTTATTTTGTATATAAACTCATTTTCTGGAGTCAGTTTCAGCTGGGCATAGCTCCCCTGGTGGTAGGTTTCTTCTTTTTCATGTCTGTCCAGTTGTTCTTTATCGGCATGCTCGGCGAATACATCGGCGCCATTTACACTCAAGTCAGAAAGCGGCCGCTGGTAATAGAAAAGGAAAGGGTGAATTTCGACTGAGCGGCATGAGTTTAAATCTAAAAACTGCAATTATCCTTTTCCTTTGAGATATGAGTTTTATAAGAAGTATTAACAATAGATTTATCAGGTTTCTGATTGTCGGCGGCATAAATACGGCCTTTGGATATGGGATATTTGCGCTCCTTATATTCCTGAAGTTTCACTATGCTCTTGCCGTACTGCTCAGCACGATTCTCGGTGTCCTGTTCAACTTCAAGACAACGGGCCGGTTGGTTTTCGAAAGCAAAGAGAACGGGCTTATTTTTAAATTCGTTGGTGTATATGCAATAATATATGTCATTAATACCGCGTCTTTGGGGGTATTTAATTTTTATAGGGTAAATATGTATCTGGCAGGGGCTGTGATGATCCTGCCCATGGCTATGCTCGCATTTGTGCTCAACAAAAGCCTGGTTTTTAAGGGGTGCAAATGAAACTTGTCAGCGTTATGACGGCATGTGTCCAATTGTTTTTTATCGTATATTCGAAATCCTTCAACATGAAAATATCCATTGAATTCAAAATATTGTGGGATAGTTTCGATGAGTGTCCGGACTCTGATGTTGAGCGCGCAAAGCCTTTAAAATCGTGTATCCATAGCGGCAATGCCGGAGATATCATTTATTCCCTGCCTACAGTAAAAGGACTGGGCGCGGAGCATTTTGTAATTAATTTATGTACTGATCGCGGTTTTGGAAACAGGTCTATCTCTTTTTCAACTGCACGCGCATTGTCCCCTCTCTTGCTCAGCCAGCCCTATATCAAAAGGCTGACCATCACTGAAAGCAACATTCCCCTTGAGTATCTTAAACAACCGATGGAAGGTATTAACTTTAAGCTGGATACTTTCAGGCTGTATGATCTATGCAAACATCATCTTGCAATCTGTCATGCAATGGCCTTCGGCAAGCGGTTGGACCTTGTTGAGGAATGGCTTCATGTAGAGACAAAAGAAACTGAAAGAGATTACGTTGTCGTGTGCCTCACTCCCCGCTATCGCACATTGACGAAGGAGTTTTGGCTGGAAATATTTTCCGGGCTGGATAATGTAATTGTTCTCGGCATTCCCGAAGAATTCCACTGTGTTGCCGGTATCAATGCAGAATTTGTTACATGCCCGGATTTTCTTGAAATGGCGAAGATTATCAAGGGAAGCCGGTTGTTTATCGGCAATCCGAGTCTGGCATATGCGATTGCCGAGGGACTGAAAGTGCCAAGGATTGTTGAAGTCCTCGCTAAATGCCCCAATGCTTATCCAATCGGGAGAACAGGATATGCCGTCCCGAATTCTATTTCAGGGGCGAGGAATTTGATCCATCAGCTGTTATCCGGTTCACCGGTCGATGATTTGCGTTACCAGAATGAAACTCTTTCCGTCACAGTCGCCAATCTTGAGGAAATGATGCGGCAAAAGGATGCTCAAATCGGCAATCTGGAAGAAGCGCTCCGGCATAAGGATACCGGCCCACAGTCAGCATCAATTTGAACGATGAAAACTGCGAAACCATGGCAGAAGAAATTACATAGGAGTATGGACTGGGAACTTGATATTATAAAAGTGCGTGGAAGTGTTAAAATTATTTAGGAGGCTTCGAAATATGCTTCCTGACTCGTGCGAGAAGAACTTAACCAAGGCAAAGAAAGTTTTTTTAAAGGTTTGATGATGAACGAAAGAGATAGAGAATTGATATTAGAATTGAGGGGTAAAATACCTCCGGAGATAGAGAAACATATAAACCGGCTAATCCTTTTCGGATCGAGGGCACGAAACGAATCTGCGGAGGATTCTGATCTTGATGTTCTGGTCTTGGTGGACGAAAAAACTCGCGAGGTTGAGCAAAGGCTTGAAGATATAACATACAAGATTATGTGGGATCATGACTTCAAGCCTATCATATCCCTTAAGGTTTTCGAGTTTGCAAAATTCCACGATGCTATAAATAGAGGTTTTTCTTTTTATAAGCGTATAGAGAAAGAAGGAGTCTCTGTATGACCGAGGAGGTCAGAAAGCTTATTGAAAAAGCGGATCATGCACTTGAAGTGGCGGAAAAGCTTATTAAAGATAAATATCCGTCTGATGCTGCCAGTAAAATTTATTATTCGATGTTTTACGCTGCCCAGGCACTTCTAAAATCGGAAGGAATTGATGTCGTCAAGCATTCTGCAGTCGAATCTGCTTTCGGTTATTATTTTGCGAAAACGGGTAGGATTGACCAGAAATATCACAGGATGTTGTTAGATGCCAGGAAAATTAGAGAAATTGCCGATTACGACATCGAGGAAGAGATAGTGGAGCCTGTCGCATCACTTAAGATTGAAGAAGGAAAGGTTTTTTTGTCAGCTATCAGAGAGATTTTGGGTGTTTAACCGTTATACCCCTCAAAGTGGATACCGGCCCACAGTCAGCATCAATTTAAATGGATTGTGAAAACTGCGCAACCATGGCGGAAGAAATTACATAAGCGGTATAATAACAAATCTGTTGCCGTGCTAAAAGGTGAACAGTACAAGGAATGATATGAATATTCTGATTGCCGGTGGAGCCGGATATATCGGTTCCCATGTAAATAAAACATTGCACGGGAAGGGTTATTCGACCCTGGTGGTGGACAACCTGTCCTTCGGCCACCGTGAGCATGTGAAGTGGGGCGAGTTCCTGGAGGGTGACATTGGCGACGCCGCCTTTTTGAGCCATGTTTTCGATGAATACCATATCGATGCGGTGATGCACTTTGCCGCTTTCGCTTATGTTGGAGAATCTGTTGCCGACCCCGGGAAATATTACCGGAACAACGTGTCGAACACTCTGAATCTCCTCAACGTGATGAGAGAAAAAGGTGTCGGACATTTTATTTTTTCATCTACCTGCTCTACTTACGGAGTGCCGTTGCAGGTGCCCATTACCGAGGAGCATAGGCAATGTCCAATCAATCCTTATGGCGAGAGCAAGCTGATGGTCGAAAAAATAATGCGCGACTTTGGGGCAGCGTATGGCTTAAAGTCCATTGCACTGCGCTATTTTAATGCGGCAGGTGCTGACAGCGAGGCGCAGATCGGCGAGTGGCACGAACCTGAAACCCACCTTATCCCCCTTGTGCTGGATGCTGCTCTTGGCAGGAGAGAGGATATTTCCATATTCGGCGCCGACTATGATACGCCTGATGGCACTTGCATACGGGACTATATACATGTTTCTGACATTGCGGACGCCCATATCCTGGCTCTCGAACACCTTGTGTCCGGTGGTGACAGTGACGCTTTTAACCTCGGCAACGGCAATGGTTTTTCTGTAAGAGAGGTGATCGAAATGGCCCGGAAGGTAACAGGGTGTAAGATCAGAGCTACAGAAAGCGCGAGGAGAGAGGGAGATCCGCCGGTCCTCATCGGCAGCGCCGCGAAGGCCGCCCGATGCCTGAAATGGACTCCGGTCTACAGGGACCTGGAATCAATAATCGGGACTGCGTGGGCATGGCACAAGAAATTCCATTGAGAGCCGCTTCCTACTATTTCTATTGCGACAGGACGATTGAGGACGGAGCAAAATGTGTTTTGCTGCTCGGAGGTTTTACAGGGTATCAGAATTTCGGCGATATCCTTCAGTTGAAACACGCAATCTCTTTTCACAAGAGCACGACGGGCCTGACGCCCGTTGTTATTTGTGATATCGGATGCATTCCAGGCCCCGGGTACCCGGAAAAGCTGTCTGAGCGCCTTGGAGTAGACCACATAATCTATTTCAGCAAGGAATATTGTGATGCCGGGGCCCTGCATCTGAAGGTGCTTGAGTCGCCGGTCCGCATCCCATATTTTCATACTTATGGCGGAGGCTTCCTTAACAGGTACTGGGTGCAGGTTTACCTGTCGCTGGCGCCCGACGTTATAGATTTCTTCGGCGTCGGCCATTATTTATTGAGCGGGCAGCAATTGGATCGCAAAGTGGCAGACAAGTTGAAGTATTTCTTTGAGAAGTACCCGCCCCTGCTCATTGGATGCCGTGATGAGGACTCTCTTGAGGTGGCAAAAGAAATTGCCCCTTATGCAGCAGCCTATTCCTTTGATGATGCCTTTGATAGTCTGCTTGACATGACCAGTTGTGTATCCCTTGTTGAAGACAGGGACAGCCGGCAGACTATTTTGCTGCATCTCAATCTTTCCCGGTATTCTCATGATAACGAGACTGCCAGGGAGGGCCTCGATGTATACAAGGAGGCCCTGAGAACTATAAAAAGCCATTACGCAGATAAGGAGCTTGAGGTTGTTCTTCTAATAGCTTACAACGATTTGCGGTTCGACGAGGTCAGGGACACTCTTGGGGTATTGTTGATTTTGGAGGATGAGTTTGATTTTGCCGGTGCGAGGATCCTCAATTTGGCAAATTTGGTTTTTTCCTCCAAGCCTTGCGGCGGACTAAATGTTCCCCTTCAAATTCCACGATCGGCAGCGCTGATCACCTCATCTTACCATACGGCGATGATGGGACTGGTGATGGGGCTGCGGACCTGGCTCTTTGAGGAAAATGAATATTATCACCAGAAACATGCCGGACTCCATCTGAAAGAGCAGGGATTGAAAAGTTTCCTGGATCAGTCTACTGAATCGAAGTGGTCTGAAAGTAATTGGCAATTTTTCCGTGAGACGAGGGGACAGTGGCACAACCTCTTGTTGGAAGCGTACCGTAAAGAACCCGAGCCGCGAGACTTTTCTGTTGATCCTGTTCTGGACGTTCCTTTGAAACCTTTCGTTTATAAAATGGACAGAAAAGACCTTTACAGGCACCTGAGACACCTCGATCAGCATATTATCAATCTCGAAGCGCGAATAAGAGAAAAAGAAAAGCAGATCGAAACCATGCAATCCAAAACAACAGGGGAAATAGAAACGCAGGGAACAGGATACGGCGGGAAAAACGGCTCTTTTGCTGATGTCATCAATTCTCCGTTGAGGGAGATCCCTTCTGAATACAGACATGCGCTGGTGAAAATTCTGATCGTGAGCGGAACCGAGGGGGCGCCATACACATACCGGTGTCTCAATATGAAAGAAGAACTCTCTTATTGCGGGTACCCTCAGGTGACGTGCAAGTATATGCACGAGGTGAATCCGGAAAAGGATGCGCAGGGCTTTAACTTAATAATCCTGAACAAGGTCAGCGACTCTCCGGCTATCAGCAACCTGATTGGCAGATGCAAAGAGCGCGGGGTGATTCTTGTCTTTTCTTCCGACGATCTGGGCACTGACCACTCTATCGAAGAATACCTTGGCCTAACCAGGCACATGTTACAGACCGAATTGCGCGCCTGGCATCGTGGAGTTGACGGGTGCCGCAGGATATTACAGCTCTGCGATGCGGTGATTGTTTCCACAAACTACCTGCGTACGCGAGTCTTACCGTTCAACAGAAATATATATGTTCTGGAGAATGCTCTTAACGAGAGGCAATTAAAGATAGCCGGCAGGATTATGCCGCAATCCTTCGAAAAAAAAGCGAAAGAGGGGAGAGACTATCATCGGGTACTTCAGCGGATGGCCGCATGACCACGACTTTGATTTTGCCACAGTGAGCGGTGCTCTTAGAAAAGTACTGCTGAAATACCATAATGCTCGCCTGAGGATAGTAGGTTTCCTGGATATAGGGGATGAGTTCAGGGGACTCGAAGACAGGTTGGAGCAGATGGATTTCGTGCCTTTTGATGTTCTTCCGGCAATGATTGCAGATGTGGACATTAATATTGCACCCCTTCAGGATAATCCGCACAAGAGATGCAAAAGTTCTATTAAGTTCCTGGAGGCCGGCATCCTCGGTGTCCCCACGGTTGCTGCCGATCTTGACCCATACAATGAAGTAATTGTTCATGGCGAGGATGGGCTGCTCTGCTCTAATGCCGAGGAGTGGTTCTCTCATTTGAGTTCTCTCCTTGATGACCCGCAGCGCAGGGATGAAATCGGTATGAAGGCGTATGCGAAAGTGAAGGCAGGGCATACTACTTTCATGAGGAGCAGGACTTGCGGTGAGATTTTTCATTCCATCATAGGAAAAAGCTACCCGCAGATGTGCCTGCCTCCTGATGTGGACAAGGTGGAAAGTCCCCTGCCGCCCTCCAGCCGGGAAGAAATCGCTCGAAAGTACATCAAGGGGGAGGGGATTGAAATCGGCGCGCTCCATAATCCACTTAAGGTTGACTCCGGTGCTGCGCAAGTGAAATATGTTGACAGAAAGATCACTGAGGTATTGCAGGCGCATTACAGTGATATTGAGGCCGGCTCGATAGTACAGCCTGATATCATAGCCAGTGCCGAGGACCTGTCCGTCATCGAGGATTCAAAGTATGATTTCTTAATCGCAAACCATTTGCTGGAGCATTGTGCGAATCCTGTGAAGGCGCTTACAGAGTTTCACAGAGTGACAAAGAAACATGACAGTATTATATACCTCGCTCTGCCTAACACGGGATACCGGGAATCTTTCGACAGGGGACGCGAAGTGACGACTCTCTCCCACCTTGCGGAGGACTATTTCATGCGGGATCCGGAAAGGAGAAAGAAGGATTTCGGGCACTTCACGGAATGGGTCTCGTCGAACTGGGATATGACGAAAGGCGAAGCTGTTCTTGCAGAGGCTAAGAAGCTCTTCGAAATGGATTATTCAATTCACTACCATGTCTTTACTAAAGAGAGCTTTATGGAGTTGCTTGGTTTCATGGACAAAGAGTTATATATAAGGTTTGAGCTGGTGGATAGATATGCTGACGAGCACGAATCCATATTTATTCTTAAACCAGTATATTAAATGAATAGCGAGCGCACGGGGTTTAGCGAGTGAATAGGATAATAAAATTCACTACATTAGATTCCCTGCAGTCTTGCCGCAGGGAAGATCAAAACCTGTCCGCAAGATGCATTAGTTATTGTTGAAAACACATGGCAGAGAGGTACAATATCCCCCTTTATAGTCACTAACAGCACGGGGACGCGTTGCCTCACGTAAAAAAGTATTCAAAACAGGTATTTGTTGCCTCATTTAAAAAGTATTCGAAACAATTTTACTTGGCAACACCAACTACGTCATTCCCGCAGTCTTTTAGCGGGAATCCAGGTTTTTTTGAATGAATGATTAAAGCCCTTCATAATATGTTTTTTTCTGGATTCCCGCTAAAAGACTGCGGGAATGACGTAAGCTTATTATAGATTGCTTCGAATACATTTTTTAATGAGACAACGAATCACTTTCGAATACTTTTCTGACGAGGCAATTCGGGAGATTGCGCAATAAATTCAAGGGCAGGTATAATTTAAAGATGTCACCAGCGAGAAGCGTTAAAGCTTCGATAGTAATACCTTGTTACAATCACGGGCATTATCTCAAAGAGGCGCTTGCGAGCGCATTGCGCTCTGATTTCGATGAATACGAGGTCGTGGTCGTCGATGACGGCTCTACGGATGAGTCCACCCTTTCCATCATAGAAGAACTCAAGAACCAACTGCGCGACAATCAGAATGTGATATTTCTTCGGCAGGAGAACCTGGGACTCGCAGAGGCGCGCAATAACGGCATCAGGGCGGCAAGAGGAGAGTACATCCTGCCACTTGATGCTGACAATAAGATACGGCCCCAATACCTTAGCAAGGCAGCGGAAGTCCTGGATAATAATCCCGCAACAGGAGTTGTCTACGCTTATGCCAAGTTTATCGGAGAAAGAGACGGCTTTTGGGAATTCCCTGCTTTCGATGCCCGGAGCCTGCTTGTAGGGAATTTCGTGGAAGCCTGTTCGGTCCTCAGAAAATCTGTGTGGGAAGAGTGTAATGGTTACGACCCTGACATGGGCATCATGGGATTCGAAGACTGGGACTTGTGGATTGGCGCCATGGAGCGGGGATGGAAGTTCCACCTTATCAAAGAGGTGCTTTTCGATTACCGGGTCGTGAAGGGATCGATGATATCAGGCTGCAACGTCCCTGAAAACCGGAGGCATTTGATTAGATACATATGCGACAAGCACCGGGACACATATATTAAGAACCTGGGATACGTCATTGCCGAGAAGGATGTTTCTGTACTTGAAAAGAGCAATCACGCATCGAATCTTGAGGTTGCGCTGCAGCTAAAGGATACTCACATCGGGAACATTGAAAAAGCGCTGCTGCATAAGGATTCTCAAATAGGGAACATGGAAGAGGTGGTCCGGCATAGGGACGCCCGTATCGGGGATCTGGAGGCTCACGCAAGGAAGCTTGAGACCGCGATAAGAGACAAAGATGTGCATATGATTGGCCTTGAGGCTGCGATAAGAGACAAAGATGTGCATATGGTTAACCTTGAGGCTGCTATAAAGGACAAGGATGTGCATATAGGGAATCTCGTTGCCTCTTTAGGCGAAAAAGATGCTTATATCCAGTATATCCATTCGGGACACGGCTGGAAACTTCTAAACAAGTATTACAGGATGAGAGACGCCTTGCTGCCAGCAGGTACCACGAGAAGGGCCATTGTCAGGTTCTTGTTCAAATTGCCCTCTTTGTTGAGAGACAGAGTTCTATTGAAGGGACCAGGAAGGAAGAAGCGTTGTACCCGCAGCTCCTTCACGCGAAGAAATGCCACCTGTGAAGAATTCAATACTTAATGACTACGAACTATGGATAAAAGGAAATGAACCTGATGAGGAAGCACTGAAGCTTCAGAGAGAAGAGGCAAAGTCCTTTTCCTACAGGCCGCTTATAAGCATTATTGTTCCGGTTTTTAATACGGACAGGGACATTCTAATGAAGATGGTCCAGTCTGTGGAAGCTCAAACCTATGTGCATTGGCAGCTATGTATGGCTGATGGGAATTCGGAAAGGTCTTATATAAGGGAAATGCTGGAAGACCTCGCCATGCGTGAAAGTAGGATAAAAGTTCGATTTCTTTCTGAAAATAAAGGCATCGCAGGAAATTCGAATGAGGCCCTGTCTCTGGCTACCGGTGATTATATTGCCCTCTTGGACCATGATGATGAGCTTAGTCCCAATGCACTATATGAAGTGGTGTCACTTGTGAACGGGAAGCCTGAAACTGATTTTATATATACTGATGAAGATAAGATTTCAGAGGATGGTATGAAAAGGTTCGATCCTCACTTCAAACCGGATTGGAGCCCGGATACTTTAAGAAGCTATAATTATATAACTCATTTTTCTGTTTTCAAGAAAAAATTAATTGAAGGAATTGGTGGATTTAGAGCCGGTTTTGACGGATCTCAGGATTACGATCTTATATTAAGAGCATCGGAAAAAGCAAAGCATGTCGAACATATTCCCAAAATTTTATACCATTGGCGTATTTCTGCCAACTCGGCTGCCGGAAACGAAAATGCAAAACCATATGCATACAAGGCTGCGAAAAAGGCATTGCGGGAACATCTGGAGAGGGTTGGGTTGTGGGGAGACGTTCAGGATGGGAATTTCACGGGCTCTTACCTGACGAGGTACAGGATTGAAGGGAGTCCGTTGGTATCTATTATAATTCCGACCCGCGACAAGGTGGAGTTGTTAAGGACCTGCCTTGAATCTATTGCCCGGCTTACGAGTTATCAATCATATGAGATCATTGTGATTGATAACTGCAGCGAAAATGGTGAGACGTTCAGCTATTACGATTCGTTGAGGGAATCAGGACGCGTGCGGCTGTTGCAGTACAACGAGCCGTTTAATTTTGCAGCAATCAACAATTATGCTGTAAAAAATTCGAAAGGTGACTACATGCTTTTTTTGAACAACGATACTGAGGTTATCACTCCCGACTGGATCGAATCCATGCTTGGGTTTGCCCAGCGGCGCGATGTAGGAATCGTAGGGGCATCACTCTACTACCCGGACAACACAATACAGCACGCGGGGGTAATCATAGGCCTTGGCGGTATTGCAGGCCATGTTTTCACTAAGTTTCCTAGGAACAGCTTCGGAACACTTGGCCGTGCAAAGGTGATCCAGAACCTGAGCGCTGTAACTGCTGCATGCATGATGATGCGACGTGCGGTTTTCGATGAGGTCGGCGGCTTGGACGAGGGTTATAGCCATGCCTTTAATGACGTTGATCTCTGTATGAAAGTGCGTGCGAAGGGGTACTTGATAGTTTTCACACCCTTTGTCGAGCTATATCACCACGAATCAAAAACAAGAGGGTCTGACGATACGGCTGAAAAGCAGGAACGCTTCAGAGGTGAGGTCGAACTTTTCAGGCAGAAGTGGGGGGACATTTTAAAAAAAGGCGATCCTTATTATAATTCAAACCTTACTCTGGAAAGAGAAGATTTTTCAATAAGGATCTGAGATCGTTTTTATCATTTGAGAATGCTAAAGAAATTCATACGGTACTCTAAAAAATTCGGACTCAGGAAAGCCCTGTCACGTTCATTCCACGAAATTGGAAAAATTATTGACCCCGATGTGGCTCGCAGCGAATCAGCCGTTTCTCCTTATCCGATGTTAACATCATCTGTGCATATTCTTACGGTCTTCAAGGAGTCCGTTCAAAAAATTGAAAACGCGAAAATTCTCGAACTGGGATCGAGGGCGGTCACGCCTGATAGCCTGCATGACATGCTGGACCTCCATTCTTTCCATGAATACACAGGGCTCGATATTCATGACGGGCCCAATGTGGATATCGTGGGTGATGTACACGAATTAAGTTTATTCCTCCCCAAATATTATTATGACGCAGTCATGTCAAAAGCCGTATTTGAGCATATCGCGATGCCCTGGAAAGCGATTCTGGAGATCAATGCTGTATTAAAACAAAATGGGTTGCTGTTTATAAACACACATCAGACCTTTCCGTTACACGAGAAACCATGGGATTTCTGGCGTTTTTCCGAAGATGTCTGGAGAGTGCTTCTGAATAGATGCACTGGTTTTGAGATCATAGAGGCTGGGCTGGAATTTCCGTGCAGAATATTACCATGGGTTACAGTAAAAGGTTTCTCAGAAATACATGAGGCATACCTTGGCTCGACTGTTCTCGCACGTAAAATAGGGCCTTACGACAAAGACCTGTTGAAATGGGATCTGGGTATCAAAGATATCCTCCAAAGCAACTATCCTAAGTACTGATATTCAGTTCCGCAACAGATCATGATAGCCCCCATTGTTAAGGTAAGTGTTATCGTTGTAAACGTGTTAAAATTAAGTTGAAGAGGAGAGATAAATACTATCTTAATGCCATCCCAATCGGAACATTCTATGTTAACTTTTTTTAAAAACAGCAGGTTGCTAAGCGGCTTTCTCCGATTGCCCGCTCTTTTGAGGGACGGCGTCCTTCCGGCGGGACCGGCAAGGAAGAGTGTTTATGACAGGATTGCCGGGAGCATCAGGAAGCGGGGACTGAGAGGAACCATAGTTCGCTCGCTCCATGAGATACCACTTGTAAACAATGCGATACTTAATAAATACAAACTATGGATAATGGAAAATGAACCGGTTGAGGAAGCTTTAAAACGGCAGATGGAGGAAGCAAAAGTTTTTTCTTTCAGGCCGCTTATAAGCATTATTGTTCCTGTTTTTAATACGGACAGGGACATTCTTAATAAGATGATTGAGTCTGTGGAAGCTCAAACCTATAAAAATTGGCAGTTGTGTCTGGCTGATGGAAATTCGGAAAGGTCTTATATAAGGGAAATACTGGAAGACCTCGCGATGCGTGAAAGTAGGATAAAAGTTCGATTTCTTTCTGAAAATAAAGGCATCGCAGGGAATTCGAATGAGGCTCTGTCATTAGCAAGCGGTGATTATATTGCCTTCCTTGACCACGATGATGAACTGAGCCCGGATGCCCTGTACGAAGTGGTGTCCCTTTTGAACAAGAAGCCTGAAACTGACTTCATTTACTCAGATGAAGATAAGTTGAATGAAAAGGGAGCACGATATGAGCCCCATTTCAAACCTGATTGGTCGCCGGATACATTTCGGAGCTATAACTATATTTGTCATTTCACGGTAATCAGGAAAGCGTTGGTAGATGAGGTCGGAGGTATTCGTCCCGGGTACGATGGCTCGCAGGACTATGACCTGTTCCTGAGAACTACGGAAAAATCAAAGTGTATTCAACATATTCCAAAAGTCCTCTACCACTGGAGGAGTGTGACGGGCTCGGCAGCAGGCAATGTGACAGCGAAGGCGTATGCATTTGAGAGCGCGAAAAAGGCATTGAGGGACCACCTGGAGAGGGTAGGCCTGCATGGAGACGTGCAGGACGGTTATTCCCTGAGATCTTACCGGACAACATACCGGATCGAGGGTAGTCCGTTGGTATCTATTATAATTCCGACCCGTGACAATGTGGATGTGCTAAGGACCTGCCTTGAATCCATTGCTCAGCTTACATCTTACTCATCATATGAAATTATATTGATTGACAATCTGAGCGAGAGTCCGGGAACGTTCCGCTATTACGATTCGTTAAGGGAAGCAGGACGCGTGCGGCTTTTGAAGTACAGCGAGCCTTTCAATTATGCGGCAATCAACAACTATGTCGTAAGGGTATCTAAAGGTGACTATTTGCTGTTTTTGAACAACGATACTGAGGTCATAAGTCCTGACTGGATTGAACAAATGCTTATGTACTCGCTCAGGAAAGATGTGGGGGCCGTAGGTGCTAAATTGTATTATCCCGATGGTTCAATCCAGCATGCAGGAGTAATTGTTGGTCTTGGAGGCGTAGCTGGACATTCTCACAAATTTTTTAGCAGAGCATCTGCGGGTTACTTCAGTAGGCTGGAGATTGTACAAAACCTGAGCGCTGTTACAGCGGCGTGCATGATGGTCCGCCGGGATGTATTTAATGAATCCGGCGGATTTGATGAAAGCTTTTCCCATGCCTTTAATGATGTTGATTTATGCATGAAAATCAGACAAAAAGGCTATCTGATTGTTTTCACGCCCTATGCTGAACTTTATCACCATGAATCAAAAACAAGAGGTGATGAGGATACCTCTGAAAAGCGGGAACGCTTCAGAAGTGAGGTTGAACTTTTCAGGAAGAAGTGGGCGCATATCCTGGAACGGGGCGACCCCTACTATAATCCTAACCTGACCCTTGATAAAGAAGATTTCTCGATAAGGTTATAAAATTGTTTTTATCATCAGGGCTGACGTAATCATGCTAGTGTAGTGTCTCATAAACAACTGGTGTTATTATGGTCATAAGCAATCTACCTCGGCAGTCATTCCGGCTTGTCCGGAATCGTTCTCAAGTTTCAGATAGATTCCCGTTAAGCCAACAGTAGGCGCCTTATGCGCGGGAATGACAAAAAAATACGGTAATGACAAAGAAATTAATTTGCCAAAAAAATTAATTTGTCATTCCGGCTTGACCGGAATCATCTTTTAATTAAATCCTCATAGTAATCCGAGAAAGTCGGATTGTGTTGCCGGATAAGGTCAATCTTCTCCTGTCTGCTCATATTCTTTATCTGCTTTTCTCGGATAATTGCACCCATACTGTTTTCACAAATCTCATAATGAACAAGCTTGTGAAGATGATATCTCGATGTAAATGAACCATGAATTAAATTGTTCTTGTGTTCGTACACCCTTCTTATTAGGTCACTCGTTACACCAACATACAATGTAGGTCTGGCATTTGCCATAATGTAAACCGCAAAAGATTTTTCCGTCATGCTCAAATACTACCATCAAAGATCGATTCCGGACAAGCCGGAATGACTGATAACAGTACTATACCGCTCGATTAATCATCTTAATGATAACGCCACTTCTTTATAGGACACTACACTAGTATTTGACTTGCCTTTTACTACGTTCAATACTATTATTAAACATAGCGTAGGAGGTAATGCAAATGGTAAAAATTCCGAATATTGTTCCTATCACCGATCTTCGCCAGGACGCGACGGGAATAGTAAAACGTCTGACCACGTCGCGGGAACCCGTAATCATTACGCAACGGGGGCGGGCCGCTGCCGTAATGGTCAGCATAGAGGACTACGAGCATTCCCGGCACGAACTTGAACTATTACGTCTCCTTGCCCGTGGGGAAAAAGAAATCGCAAAGGGTAAAGGCTATGATCTTGATATAGTGCTTGGAGATGCTGATGAATTATTAAAAGAACTGCAGAAATGAAGGTGAAGTTTACACCTTCCGCGCGCGCCCAGTTTCTTTATGCTATCACATATATTTACCGTGAAAGTCCATCTGCCGCAATTGCTATCCGCCATAAAGCTGAAAAAAGCTTATTGCGGCTTCGGAAATTTCCCCGCTCAGAAAGACTCCTGCCGGAATTCCCTGATCTTCCCTTTCGCGAAATTGTTGTACCACCGTACCGGTTCTTTTATCGTATAAAGGAGAACACAGTCTGGATCGTGTCCGTATGGCACAGCTCTCAACTCCCGGAGGATCCAAGTGACGCTGATAGTGTATAACCGGTACATGCTTTTTTCAGAGAGCGGGGGGAGACTTTTTAAAAAAAGGCGATCCTTACTATAATTCATGAAAGAGGGGATGCAATCTTGGAAGGCAAGAAAGGTAAGCTAAAAAGTCTAAAGTCCATAATTAGAAATGAGTTACCTCATAGGATTCCATTGCCCTTGCTATTATAGAGAAGCACTATGAATTAAATGCCGGCCATTTCGTCTGAACCATGATCTCCCGCAAGTCCTGCTCGCCCTGCATAGAAAGTATGCACTGCCCCTGCCGATTTTCTTTGTTGCCACTCTATAAAAATTCGCACTTACATTACAGGACCGGAGGCTGAAATAAAACGTGCGCGATACAGATCAATACAATCGACTGCCACGAGAAACTGAAATAGCAACAGTAAAGGATATGCCGGCTCAAGGTAAAGTGGGTCTATGGAGGGAAATGAAGTAACGTGAATAATAGATAAAAGTATGATTCTGGCAACAAGTACTGCGATCAAAGATGTTGCGATAATCCACCGTTCGGTTGTCAACCGACGCATCAGCACAAAAACAGTCAAGATGCAGTATCCCACAAGCGATAGGACGGTAAGATATGGCATTAAAGTTTGATAGACCCTGCCAATTTTGTCCAGAACAAATATCTTGGCCTTGTCAACGGCTGTCAAATGCGGTTTAACTGTAGGGTCAACATTTAAATTGTCAAAATAAAAACTCAACGATGGGGTCTCACGACCCTTTACTGTCCCGTCAAGGGGAATCTTCGCAAGCGATCCTCCGTACTGCTCAATAAGCAGTGAGCAGCCGTGGTAACAGGATGTAGTGATATGAAACCGTGCTTCCCGCGCGCCCGGTATATCCTGACCTTGGGCAAGGAAGTGTTTATATACGTCGGGACTGGCTGCGCGTTCGACAGTGGCATCCGCTTTTTCTCCATTTTCTTTAAGTACGGAAAAACTCAGCAGCGAAGATGAAGGAGCAAAAGCCCAGCCAGAAACATTTAACAATCCTGTAGTGGGCGGTGAGATTGGCTCATAAGTCATCGTACTGAAAAAATCGAAAAGAGGCAAGGGAGCTTCCGCACTTGGAACGGACTGCACACCAGAGCCGGTAAATCTGACCAGATAACCTGCCCCTTGGTAAATAGCATCGAGGAATGGTTTATTGTATTCAGTGTGCCAGACCGGCATCATAGTGGAACGTGGGGGAATACAATCGAGCTGATGGCGTTCACAAGCAGTATTAATTTCAGAAGCAAGACGGCGATAATACCCCATAACGGCAGACCCGGAGGTGTAATGACCAGCTAAGGCAACAGAGTCACGCAATGCCCACACAAACCATCCCCCTCCTATATCATCGCAAAGGCCGGCATTATGACAACTGGCAGTCGCCCAGCTATTACCGAGCTGCCCATTGAGAAAAGGCTTAAGTTCTCTGAAAGCAGGACTTGCAGCATAGATTTTTTCTCTCACATCCTTCTGTACCGGATAACCGGGTTTCCAGTAGGCTGATTTGACGCGCGATAGAGCACCGTACGCATCAAGAAAGCCGGAATTCTTCAGTTCAACAGTTGAAAAGATTCCGTAGCGGAGTTTGTTCATACTGGCAACTACTCCAATGCAGAGAACAGGAATAATAAAGGGCAATATCCCAATGGCTGCTATCCTGGACCAATGGATGAGGTTTCTTCTCCACAAAAGTACCATTGCCGAGCCGAGGACAATAAATAACAAAGGCGTTATCCATAAGCCTTCTTCCCGGGTAAGCCAGAAAGCTGCTAATGACAACCCGAGGGCCGTTGCCCATCGTGAAATATTCCTGAGTGGGCGGTCGAGTCTGAGCAGAAGACCGGTAGAGCATGCAACAATAAGAAGTGTCAGAGAAGCATACATACTATCCCGCGTGACTCGCGTAGTATAGACAACAGCATAGCTCATGGGATTGAACAGCAGGATAGCGTAAAGAAGGAACCTTATTTTTGCGCTTTGCAGCCAGGGACGCAGAGCAGCAACAGATATGGCACAGGCGAATATATAGAGGATATGCTGAGAAAGAAGGAGCGGTATGCCTGTTATATGGGACATAGCAATCCAGAGAGGATAAAACATTCCCTTGATAAGAGTCATATTATTGTAGCTACCCAGCCATTTGAAGTCCAGGAGGTTACTAGCACGGTCTAAAAAACCTTCATCATCATGTAAGGAAGGGAGCACTACAATTTTTTGTCCGGCAATCAATAAAAGTTTAATAAGAGTCAAAGCAATTGATGCCTGAAAGACCCGGTCCGTGAGACCCCCAGCGTTAATGAACTTTTTTATTTGATCGGTGATTTGTGAAATCATTTGAGACTCATGTTGATTCTACCCGCAGGATGCTCAAAAAGAAACCGGAAAAAATGATCTGAATGCCGGCTGACAATAACGTCAGTGAAGGAATGGTGAGACGCATCATAAAAGCCGGCACTAGCGGCCCGAAAGATGACTCGCTCCAGAAGGCAAAGGCATAAACAGATCCAGCTATTCCGATAAACGACAAAAGCCCGCCTATGATAATACTTCGTTCAAGGGTGAATAATGATAAGAATGATGCGATACGCTTATCAGTAGGCAAAAAACCGACTCTTGCCGCGAATACTTTTGTGAAGAGGGCAAAGAATACTGTTTGCAGACCCAAAATAATTGCAACCGCAGCATACAGCATTGTATGAATATCAAAAGTCACATGACTGATAGTTTTAGGCCCGGGAACAAGTGCGCACATTGCTGCTAATCCAAGGGATATCAGGGCCACACCGGGATACAGGAAAAGCCAGCGCGGACTGTAAATAAGGAGAAACCTCAAATGCCTCCATCCGTCCCTCCAGGGTTTAAGATGTGGAGGTCGGTTTCGTCCATCAGGGGAAAGAGTTGTTGGCACTTCAGCGATTCGGAGTTTATTAAGGGTCGCTTTTACTATCATTTCAGTGGCAAACTCCATCCCGCTTGTTTGCAGATCCAGCTTGAGGATAGCATCCTTACGGAATCCACGTATCCCGCAATGGAAGTCTCCCACAGGACTGCTGAAAAATAACTTCCCTATTCCTGAAAGCACCGGGTTGCCGAGATACCGGTTCAGAAAGGGCATTGCTCCCCTCTTTATCCCTCCTCTGAAGCGATTGCCCATAACCAGGTCATAACCTTCCCGAAGTTTGCTCAAAAAAGCGGTCAATCCCGCAAGGTCGTAACTGTCATCCGCGTCAGCCATGACAATGTATTGCCCCTCTGCCGCTTCGATGCCTCTCATTAATGCAGCGCCATAGCCGCGGACCAGAACGTCAACAACACGCGCCCCATGTTCCTTGGCGATAGCCCGTGAGCCATCATTACTTCCATTGTCGGCGACAATGATCTCTCCCGCAATCTTATTTGTCGACAGAAAGGACGCGGCTTTATCAATACAAATACCCAGCGTTTCTGCCTCATTAAGGCATGGCATAACTATTGAGAGTTCACACTGCCGGGATGCTGTTCCAGGATCATTCATGGCTATCACGTATATCCAACAAAGTTGAGTTTAATGTTGTGCATTTTGAGACACAGAGACAATATAAATATAAAATAAGTTGATGCAAGGGATATAAGTATAATCAACTTTGTTATCTTACTCGGACAGCCGTTGCGATGTCAACGTTTTGCGAGATCTTCATGAAACGAAGGCCCTTTCAGATTGGCGAAGTCGGACCAATTCATTTTTTTGTTGCATACACGTAATATTGCGCCCCGAACGGCACATGCCGGAGATGTCTTTCAAAGGGCCTTAAAACTTTTAAAAAGTTCGGAAAGAAAAAATAATAATCAGGGGGGGTGGCGTCATAACCTGTATTCTCCATCAGTCCGATCAGCTTCTGGGGATGGACAACCACTGCATCTTTATCAAAGGGGTTTTTCTTCATCGCCCGCATCATCAGGGGATTATAGGGATTGTTCTCAAAGATAAATATTTTTCCGCCTTTTTTTAGAACCCTTTTCAGTTCCAGCAGCGTTGCCTCGTGGTCCATATGCGGGATATGATGGAAGGTGCCATTTGAGTATAATAGATCAAATTTTTCGTTTTCATAGGGCAAGCTGCCGTCATCAGCAAGAACGAATTCGACGCCCTCAAGTCCAAGCTTTTGAGCAGTTTCAATAGATTTTCCGGAAGTGTCAACACCGCATATCGCAGAATGCGGAAAGTGCTTCTTCAGGTATACTTCTGTCACCCCGATGCCACATCCGAAATCCAGGACGCTGTGGTTAATGTCAGGAGACATCGTGCCAAGTTTTTTCTTCATGAGGCCGACTCTCAAATCGATAAAAAACTCGAACTCTTCCCCGCTGATTTTTGAAGCCTTATTGATAATCTCTCTGTAATCTGAAGCATATCCATCAAAATCAGACATTTATTATCCTCAATTTTCGCTTGTTAACCCCTGATAAGTCCATGGGGAATATATGCGCAATTCATTTAAGTATACTAAATATTCGATCGATTTTATAATCCTCGAATTGCCTCATCAGAAAAGTATTCGAACTGATTCGTTGCCGCATTTAAGTATGTGTTCGAAACAATTTCACTTGGCAACACCAACTACGTCATTCCCGCTAAAAGACTGCGGGAATGACGTAAGCTTATTATAAATTTTTTGGAATACTTTTTAGATGAGGCAACAAGTACCTGTTTTGAATACTTTTTTACGTGAGGCAAGGCGATCCTAACGTTTCAGCGCTTATAGGGAAAACGGTTCTGTTTCCAGAATGAGAATATCCTGATAACTGGTAAACTGAATATCTGTTGCGCGTTCCTAATCAAAGATGTAATGCGTGATCCGTTCACGGGTACCGGTAAGCCCGAACCGCTCAAACACGGACTTTCCGGCTACTGGTCACGCCGAATCGACGACGAACACCGTATTGTCTGCCGGCCTTCGGAAAATGCTATTCTGATAGCACAATTGCGGTATCATTACTAATTGCCCATCCAGCTTCCACTGCACGCATGTTAACTCAATTTTGTGTTAAACTATCAAGCAATTTGAGGTGACGTCGAGGAAAATGGGGAGTTTTTATTACTACAGGGACCTGATCGCGGTACTCACGCAGAAAGAGATGAAGGTGAAGTACAAGAGCAGTGTCTTCGGTTACTGCTGGTCAATCGCCAATCCACTTGCTTTTGCCTTTGTCTATTTCATAGCCTTCAAGGTTGTTATGAAAATACAAATGGAGGATTACTCCCTCTTCCTTATTGCCGGGCTTTTCCCGTGGCAGTGGTTTAGCTCCTCGGTATGCGCAGCGCCCCTGGTCTTCCTGGGCAACGCCTCTATAATTAAAAAGGTGAACTTTCCCCGGAACATTATTCCCCTCACTACGGTGCTCCTGGACATGATCCATTTTATCCTCTCGATGCCTGTCATAGTTGTCTTCCTGCTTATATATCACCGCTCGCCCTCACTCTCGTGGCTCTACGGGATTCCACTGCTGCTCGCTATCCAGTTGATCATGACCTATGGGGCTGTCCTTTTTGTCGCGTCGATCAACCTTTTTTTCAGGGATTTCGAGAGGCTCACCAGCATATTCATCACCCTTTTGTTTTATTTTACTCCCATTATCTATCCCGAGACCATGGTGCCCGAGAAATACAGGTCGCTGGTTTATTTAAATCCCCTCTCGCCTCTTATGGTAAGCTGGCGCAACCTTTTTATTAACGGTACTCTTGACGCCTCGGCTTTGGCGATCAGCTTCGCTTACTCCATTGCGTTTTTAGTGCCGGGATATCTGGTCTACAGGAAACTCTCGTGGAAGTTCGCAGAGGTCCTGTGAGTGGGCCGGTCATCATATTCGATTCCGTCAGCAAGAGCTATCCCCTCTATCACCATATCACGGGGGGAATCAAGAACTTCCTCTTTCACTTTCCGAAGGCTGTCAGCCAGTTAAAGAACTATCGCTATGAAGCCCTGCAGGGAATATCTTTCCAGGTTAACAGGGGAGAGAGTTACGGGATAATAGGCAAGAACGGGGCCGGCAAGAGCACAACCCTCGGCCTGATCGCCGGCGTCCTCAAGCCATCAGGAGGGACTATTGAGGTGAAGGGGAGGGTCTCTCCGCTGCTTGAACTGGGCTCGGGATTCAACGGTGAACTTACCGGCAGGGAGAATATTGTGCTGAATGGCGTGCTCCTGGGCCTGAGGAGGGCTGAAGTGCTGCGCAAAATGGAAGAGATTATCGAGTTCTCGGGCCTGGACAATTTCATAGACCAGCCGCTGCGCACCTATTCCACGGGCATGATGATGCGCCTCGGCTTTTCTGTTGTGGCGAGCCTCGATCCCGAGATACTGCTCATCGATGAGGTGCTTGCTGTTGGGGACCTGGAGTTCCAGAAAAAATGCATGGACAGGATGAAAGGTTTCAGAAAAAATGGCGTTACTATTGTCTTCGTCTCACATGGCCTGAAAGACGTGCTGACTATATGCGACAGGGTGGTCTGGATCGAGAACCACCGGGTGCGGATGATTGGGAGCGCGGAAGAAGTGGTCAAAAGTTATTCCAACCCGAATAATAGAATGTCGGGTGACCCGGGTAAAAGCGATAAGCTGTCCTGACCAACTACTCAAATCTTTCCCCATAATTAGTTTACGTGTTACAATTAAGTCAACGATGAGGTTTAAAGTGTCATTCTATGGCTTTTCTGCCGGTTGAGCTTATTCCATGCCTAAAGTGAGCATCATTATTGTCAATTACAACGGGGAACTCGTCCTTGGAGATTGTCTAAGGGCTGTTGAAGGACAGAGCTTCAGGGATTTCGAAATTGTTCTCGTAGACAACGCTTCCACGGATGGCTCATTGTTACTGACCGGACATCTTAACACGTTTCTTTTGCCGGAGAACCGGGGTTTCACAGGAGGGAACATTGAGGGATTGCCGCATTGCTCCGGTGATTACATAGTACTGCTTAACAATGACACGGAGCCGGAAAGGGGATGGCTTAAGGCCCTTGTTGATGCTGCTGAGGCCCATCCGGAAGTCGGTATCTTCGCTTCAAAGCTGATCAAACACGGTACTGATCTCGTGGACAGCGCAGGAGACCTCTTTTCCAAAGCCTTGAAAGGTTTCAAGCGCGGCGAGGGAGAAATTGATGATGGTTTTAACGAGGAGACGTATGTTTTCGGAGCTTGCGCAGGCGCGGCGCTGTACCGGCGTTCAATGCTGGATGAAATAGGGTTCATGGATGAGGATTTTTTTTTAATTCACGAAGATACTGATTTAAACTGGAGGGCGCAGCTCTCAGGCTGGAAAGTATTATATGTCCCATCGGCTGTGGTGTATCATAAAGTAAGGTCAACGATAGGGCAGATGAGTGATATCGCTGTATACTATACAGTGAGAAACAGCGAATTTGTCAGGATAAAAAACATGCCGTGCCGTGTCTTACTCCGCTGCTTGCCTTCCTTTCTTGCCGGAATGATGACAGAGTTTATCTTGTTCGGCATAAGACACCGGCGTCCGGTGCTGTACATGAAGGCGAAAAGAGACGTTCTGCGCCTGCTCCCGATTATGTTAAGAAAAAGAAATGAGATTTTGAAGAAACGTAAAGTGTCCGACGCGTATATTATTTCGTTAATGACCTCGGTATGGGACAGGAAATTCCTGCGGGCCAAATTCAAGAGATTGCTCTATGGTTAGCGTTGTTATTCTCACTCTCAATGCGGGTGAAAGATTGCGTTCCCTTTTTGAGGCCCTGCTGCCGCAAACAGTGCCACTGGAGTTGATGGTGGTCGATTCCTCTTCAACAGACAGCACGCTTTCTATTGCGGAAGCTTACGGTGCAAAAGTCGCAACAGTGCAGAGGAGTGATTTCGATCATGGCTCTACCCGGAATTTCGGTTTTCTCCAGACTTCCGGAGATATTGTTGTCTTCCTGACGCAGGATGTCATTCCTGCGGGTCAGGAGACAATAGAGAAACTTATCGCGCCATTCTTTGCCGATGAACTGGTAGGGTGTGCTTATGGAAGGCAACTGCCTTCCCCCGGCGCCACGGTTTTTGCCGCACACTCGCGGATTTTTAATTATGGGCCGACTTCCCTGGTAAAGTCCCGGGACAAGGGAGAGAGGGGAATAAAAGTCCCTTTTCTCTCTAATTCCTTTGCCGCATACAGGAGGAAAGCCCTGGAAGAAATCGGTCTCTTCAAAGAAGGACTTATCTCAACGGAGGACACCTACGCAGGGGCCAGGATGCTAATGGCCGGTTACAGGATCGCATACGCAGCTCACGCTAAGGTGTACCATTCACACAACTATTCTATCCTGGAGGAATTCCGGCGATACTTCGACATAGGGGTATTTCACCGTAGGGAAAAATGGATCATGGAAACCTTTGGAAGGGCGGAGGGCGAAGGGGGCAGGTTTCTCCTGTCAGAGTTGCAGTATATAGCCAGGGAAGCTAAATATGGCCTTCTGCCCGAATTTTTTGTCCGGAATAGTTTAAAATACCTTGGCTTTGCCCTGGGACGGCAGTATGAAAAGCTGCCTTTGCAAATAATTAAAAAAATCACCAACAACAAAAATTACTGGAAAAAGGACAGGTTATAGGTTATGGGTAATAGGTGATAGGTAAAGAAAAAAAAGGTTTTTTCTGTTTCTCTGGTTTTGCCATCCGACCTCTAACCTATGACCCATAACCTGAATTAATTATGAGGATCGATAACGGGTATAAGGAATTCGTCGGTATAGTGGCGCTTGCCGTGCTGGACATTGTATCTTTTTATTTGTCCTTGTTCCTTGCTTATTACACGCGCAAATTTCTCAATACTGTTTTCGCGGGTCTTGTGCCTCTGGAATTCGACCTTCGCCACTTTGTCCTTTTCTGGTGGATGCCGGTCCTCTTCATACTCGTCATTGCATACGAAGGACTTTATGATAAGAGGATGCCTTTCTGGGACGAGGTGCGGGAACTTTTAAAGGCACTTACCGTTGCTGTCATTGTTATTTTTGCGGTCACGAGCCTTGGCAAGTTCACCTATAAGATATCACGTCTTACTCTCATCCTGTTGTACATGTGCAGCATAGCGGTCTTCCCTTTTATGCGGCTTACGGGGAAGAAGATATTATACCGGATTAATATCTGGAAGGAGAACCTTATTATCCTCGGCGCCGGAGGGGCCGGAAAGGAAATTGCCAGGGGCCTGGATGGCGAAAGGCATCTGGGATACAATATCATCGGGTTCCTCGATGACGATACGCGCAAGATCGGGCGGACCATTCTGATCAACAACAAGGAATTCAAGGTTTTCGGCAAGGTAAAGAATTTCGGTAAATTCCTCTCTCTGATGAACATTTCAACGGTGATTATTGCAATCCCCTCGCACTCTCTGGAGGAACTCGCGAAGCTGACAGAAAATGTTCAGAAATATACGAGGCGCATCCTTCTCGTGCCTGACCTGAAAGGTATTGCTCTGGTGAACACCGAACTCCAGCACCTGTCTGCGCAGCAGATGTTCATGCTGAAGATCAATAACAACCTGAAGTCGGACTTCAATAAATTTGTCAAGAGGAGCTTCGACTTTGTTTTCTCTCTTGTCTTCCTGCCCTTGCTTTGTGTTCTGGTGATTATCATAGGGATATGGATTCGAGCCGATTCCAGGGGTCCGGTTTTCCTCATGCAGGACAGGATCGGCAAAGGCGGGAAGCTTTTCAAATGTGTTAAGTTCAGGACCATGTATGAGGACGCGGATGGAATCCTGGCCGCGTATATTGAAAAGAACGATGATGCCAGGGAAGAGTGGAGCCGTTACAAGAAACTGCGTTATTATGACCCGCGTGTGACCCGGATTGGCAGGTTTCTGAGAAGGACCTCGCTGGACGAACTGCCCCAGATATTCAATGTGATTGCCGGAGAAATGAGCTTCTTCGGCCCGCGGCCTTATCTGCCTGAGGAGGAGGATGAGATACGGGGGTATTCCGATCTGATCTGTCTCACCAGCCCCGGCATCACCGGGCTCTGGCAGGTCTCGGGCAGGAACATACTCGATTTCGAAGAGAGGGTGAAGCTCGACGCCTGGTATGTCCTGAACTGGTCCCTCTGGCTCGATATCGTTATCCTATTCAAGACGATCAGGGTAGTTATCAATAAGGAAGGGGCCTATTAGAAACAGGTTAAGGCTAAGGTTAAGGCTGAGAAAAAAGAAAATATACACATGTATAAAACTTTTAAAGAGATGCCAGTCTGGCAAAAGGCAATTGACGCTGCTGAAATAGTGCATGAGCTTACGACGAAATTGCATAGGAGAGAGGATTACGGATTTACTTCTCAAATAAGAAGGTCTGCTCTTAGTATATCGGCTAATATAGCAGAAGCATTTGGAAGAAATCATACTATGGATAAAATAAATTTCTATTATGTGGCGAGAGGGTCGTTAACGGAGACCCAAAGCCATTTGGAATACGGTAAAAGAGTTGGCTATATTAATTCCCAAAAAGCTGATGAATTGGAAAAAGTTTTTTGTGATATTCACAACGATATAAATAAAGTAATTTTAACTTTGCGAGGATCAAACAAATGACTGGTGGTTTTTCGGCCTTAACCTTACCCTTAACCTATTCTTTCTGGGTGCATATATGACTATTCTCTTTTACATTTTAATCTTAACCTTAACCTTTACCTTAACCTATACTTTGGCGAGACTCGCCAAGTTAGAAGGAAGGGCTAAAGGCGCTGAGGCAATTGTGGGTGAGCTCAGGCAGCAGATCCTGCAGAAGGAACAGGATACAAATCAATTAAGGGCGGGGCTTGATGCCGAGCGTCATCATAGGATAGAGACCGTGACGCGCCTTGAGGAATCGCAGAAGCGGTTGGAAGATTCCTACAGGAACCTTGAGCAGAAGAAAGAGCTTATCGAGGTAATGAAAAAAGAGATAACCGATACCTTCAGCGTGCTTTCCAGTGCTGCGTTGAAAAGCAGCAGTGAGGATTTCCTCAGGCTTGCGTCGGAGAATCTCGGGAAGATCGTTGCAGATACAAAGGGAAAGCTTGGAGAGCACCAGGCTGCTATGGACGGCACGATCAAACCCCTTCATGAAATGCTGAAAAGGTACGAACTGCAACTCAGGGACATAGAGGAGAACAGGCACAAAAGCTTTGGCAGTCTTACCGAGCAGATCAGGTCACTTGCCGGCATGCATGAGCAGTTGCAGCGTGAGACAAACAGCCTTGTTACCGCGCTGAGCAGACCCAAGGTAAGTGGCTCATGGGGCGAACTGGGACTCAGGAGGGTTGTGGAGCTTGCAGGCATGACGGCTTACTGCGATTTCTATGAGCAGGAATCGGTTTCCACTGATTCGGGACGTCTAAGGCCGGACATGATTGTGCGGCTTCCAAACGGCAGGGAAATCGTAATTGATGCCAAAGCCCCCATTGATGCTTTTATGAGCATGGTCTCCGCTGCTTCGGAAGACGAGAGGAAGAAGGCCATAGCTAATTACATCGGCAGTGTCAGGAACCATATGAATATGCTCAGTTCGAAGGCCTACTGGGACCAGTTTGACCGGTCCCCCGAGATAGTGGTGATGTATCTGCCGGGCGAGTCCTTTTTCAGCACTGCTATCGAGTATGATCACAAGTTGATAGAGGACGGCAGCGCGAAGAAGGTAGTTCTCGCTACCCCTACCACCTGCATCGCATTGCTGAAAGCTATTGCTTACGGCTGGCAGCAGGAACAGGCCACCAAGAGCGCCCAGGAGATAGGCAAGCTGGGCAAGGAATTGTACGAGCGCTTTTCTGTCATGCTCGAGCATTACGCAAAGACAGGCCTCGCCATCCGCAAGGCGGTGGAATCATACAACGAGGGCGCCAGGTCGGTGGAATCGCGCCTCGTACCGTCAATAAAAAAGTTCAAAGAACTCGGCGTTTCGAGCCCCAGGGACATAGTCCCCCCGGCTGAAATTGACCAGACAGCAAAAAGCATAGAACACCTGGCACTTGAATTCGGGGAAGAAGCTTCCGAAGGTGAGAAGGTGTGAAGGTGTGAAAAAGAAAGAAAGCTGCCTCTTTTTGTTGCGCACCTTCACAACTTCTCACCCTCAATACTGTGTCTTATAAGGCGTTGGTTACTTTTATGATATCTTCGAGTTTTTTTGCGGCTTTCCCGCTGCGGATGGATTCTTCTGCAATTTCCTTTGCGGAAGCAAAATCGTCCGTGCGCCCCGACACCAGTATTGCAGCTGCAGCGTTCAGCAGAACAATATCGAGCTTGGGACCGGCCACGTTATTGAGGATGGAGTGGATGATGCCGGCATTTACTTTTTTGTCACCGCCTGCCAGATCGGTGATGTCCGCGATTTTGAATCCGTAATCTTCGGGTCTTATATAGAAATTCTCGACGGCTTTATCTCTATACCTCGACACCTTTGTAGCGCTGCAGGTAGTGATTTCATCCATGCCGTCTTCTCCGTGGACTACCATCGCATCCACTGCGCCCAAATTGCCGAGTACCGCTGCCAGCAACTCGGTCAGCCTGCTGCTGAATACTCCAACGATCTGGCGCTTCGCATCTGCAGGATTGGTAATGGGACCTAAGATATTGAATATGGTCCTTATGCTGATTTCGCGCCGCGGCCCTATTGCGAATTTCATGGCTGGATGGAAAAAAGGCGCAAAGAGAAAGCCGAAATTTGTTTCAAAAAGACATTTTTCCACCCGGTCCGGAGACAGTTCAACCTTTACTCCCAACGCATCCAGAAGGTCGGCACTTCCAGACAGGCTCGACACACAGCGGTTACCGTGTTTTGCCACGGGAATGCCGGATGCAGCCACCACTATTGCCGCTGCGGTGGAGATATTGAAGGTGTTGGACAAATCCCCGCCAGTGCCGCAGGTGTCGATGATCCCTTCCGGGGCAGCTATTTTCGTCGCCTTATTACGCATTATCCTGGCAGCGCCGGTAATCTCTTCGATGGTTTCACCCTTGATCCTGAGGGCGGTGAGTAATGCGCCGATCTGAGCATCGGTGGCCCTGCCCTCCATTATTTCGGTCATGCATTCCGCCATCTCCGCCTCGGAGAGGCTGATATTCTGAATTACAAGTTTTATCGCTTCTTTTATCACAGTATCTTTCACTTTGCCTTTGCCGCTTACTGCCTACTTTTTCCCGTCGTCAAGTTGTATAAAATTCCTGAGAAGGTCTTTGCCTGCTGTCGTAAGTATCGATTCGGGATGGAACTGTACCCCTTCTACAAGAAATTCCTTGTGCCTTACTCCCATAATTATTTCGTCTTTTGTCCATGCCGAGATTTCGAGACAGTCCGGCAGTGTTTCTCTCTTTATAATAAGAGAATGATAACGGGTAGCTTCGAACGGATTGGGAAGGCCTGAGAACAATGTCTTTCCGTCATGATAAATAACAGAGGTCTTCCCATGCATGAGCACGGGCGCCCTTACGATATCGCCGCCGTAGGCAGCGCCTATTGACTGATGGCCGAGACAGACGCCGAGCACCGGTACTTTTCCTGCAAAGTGCTTTATCACCTCAATCGATATCCCGGCCTCGAGGGGGGTACAGGGCCCGGGGGAAATGACTATCCTGTCCGGTTGTTTTTTCTCGATCTCGGCAATGGTTATGCGGTCATTTCTAAAGACCTCGATTGTTTCACCCAGCTCGCCGAGGTATTGCACGAGATTGTATGTAAAGGAATCATAATTGTCGATCATTAAAAGCATTTTAAAACCTCATTTTTCAAAAAAGTCAACGGTCTTCATCATCGCCATCGCCTTGTTGACTGTCTCGTAATATTCATTCTCCGGGACAGAGTCGGCGACAAGGCCTGCTCCAGCCTGCACAAATATTGTATCATTTTTTATTATAAGCGTCCTGATGGTAATGCACATGTCCATATTGCCCGAATAGCTTATATATCCGACTGACCCGGCATAGGGGCCCCGTTTTGTGGGTTCCAGCTCTTCGATGATTTCCATGGCCCTCACCTTTGCAGCACCGCTTACGGTGCCGGCAGGAAAGCAGGCTTTGAAAACATCAAAGGCATCGAGTCCTTTTCTGAGAATGCCCTCAACGTTGGATACAAGGTGCATGACATGGCTGTACCTTTCGACTTCCATCACTTCCGTCACTTTGACTGAGCCTATTTCTGAGACCCTGCCGACATCGTTCCTTCCAAGATCGACAAGCATTATATGCTCTGCTATTTCTTTGGGGTCTTTCTTCAGTTCTACCTCAAGCGCTCTGTCGGCATCTTCGGTTTCGCCCCTTTTCCTGGTGCCGGCAATGGGCCTTAGAGTTATTTTATCGTCTTCCAGCCTCACGAGTATTTCAGGCGAAGAGCCGACAAGCTGCACATCGCCTGTGTCGAGGTAGTACATGTAAGGCGAGGGGTTTATTACCCTGAGGGCGCGGTATAGATTAAAGGGGGGTGTGAGGGCCTGAGTCTCAAACCGCTGCGAAAGGACCACCTGCAGTATATCACCGGACATGATGTATTCTTTGGCCTTAACAACGGCATCCATAAAGTCTTTTTTTGTGAAATTGGAAGAGAAGTTTGCCTCTATCTCACTTTGCCCTTTGCCCTTTGCCCTTTGCGTTTCATTCTTTGCCTTGTGGCCGAGTTTTTTTATAATTTTGTCAATCCGCTTTCCGGCATTCTCGTACGTCTTTTCTATATTACTGTCGGTTACGTGCACATTCGAAACGATCTTTATAGTTTGCCTGAGATTATCGAATATAAGGATAGTATCGGTGAGCATCAGAAAAATATCGGGTACATCCAGCGCCGGTTTAGGGGAATCAGGCACCCGCTCAAAGAACTTTACCACATCATAACCTATATAGCCGACAAATCCGCCTGAGAACCGGGGAATCCCCGCTACTTCGACAGGAGTAAACCGCGACAATATATCTTTCACCACAGAAAAAGGATCATCTGTTTCTACGAGGGAAGTTTTTCTGCGCTCCCGGACAGTTACCTTCCGGCCTGAACAGTTGAGGGTCATGGCCGGATCTATGCCGAGGAAGGAGTAACGGGCCCACTTCTCGCCGCCGGTAACACTCTCCAAAAGGAAGGACGGTTTCTTGCCGAGCTTGAGAAATGCGCTTACAGGCGTCTCGACGTCGCCCAGTATTTCCTTGTAGACAGGAATAAGGTTGCCCTGGATGGTCAAGGATTTGAATTCGTCAAAGTCCGGGAATAACATTTTTTAGAATAGCATAATTCCCGGTAACAAAGCATGTCTGACCATTGCCCCCTATATTCCCTGATAAGGAAACGAAGAAGGCACCTGAAGGGTTATAATATCTAAGTTTCCGCAAGAAACGATATATCACCCAGAAGGTGCCTTATGAGTATTATAACAAGAAAGATCAAAATTGAATTACGGGACAACTGCGCCCGAACATTACCACCACACCATTAAAACCGGCAACAAACACTTTCAAAATCCGTCATTCCCGCGCACAGACTGTGTCACAATTACTTATTACAACTGAATTTATAGTGCCTTTGACATTCCACAGTCCATTCCAATTAGTTCCGTCATTCCCGCAGGTAGTAAGCGGGAATCCATGTTTTATCCAAATCAGCCCTTATTCCAATTAATTTGTATGTTTGTGCCGGTATCTTTTCATCCAATCATCCCAGTGCTGCCATGATCCCGGACATCCCCAGTATCGTTATCATTCTGGATATGTTAAAGCAGGTGGATAATAGTGCCATTTCTGCATTTACCCCTTTGAGCCCTCTTAACAGAAATGCACCTGCTTTTAAATTCCCTTTGATATGCCCAAACGGCAATTCTGCTTTCTCCTTCCGCTTCTTATAGATCAACTGCCCTTGGTCACTTTTATAAAGAGCTTCCAGTTCTTCTTTTACATTCTCATCCTTCAGCCGAATTATCGCACGCCCCCTCGTATTATTTGTGCACTTGCCATAATGCTTACACTGAATACAGTTCGACGGCCCTTTGATTCTGTATAAGTAATGCCCCTTTACCTCACTGTAATGCGAATATTTTAATGCCTTGCCCTCAGGGCATAGATACTGATTGTTTTCTTTGTCATAGAGAAATTTATTCTTCCCAAATGGATCGTCCTCCTGAGGCTTGTGCAATGCCTGTTTCTGAGTCGGCACTATTACCTCAATTTCCTCCTCTACCGCATCCTTTAGGTTCCCCGTATTGGCATACCCGGCATCTGCACAAGCTGTCTTACATTTCCTGCCAAGTACTTCATTAGCCTGTTTTACCTGCTCTGAAAACTGATTCGTATCATTACTTTCATTTACTACATCGCTGTTCACTATCAACCCATGCTTTTCATCTACCGCTATCTGCGCGTTATACCCAGCATGTGTGCCTTGCCTTCCCTTTACTTTTACGCAATCCTCATCCACTGCGTTTAGCTGCGTCCTTTCTTCTGCCTTTATCTTATCCACTATCGCTTGCACTTTCTCTTTCAATACCCTCTTATCTTTTAATTCTTCCGACAACCCTATATGCGTTACGCCCTCACTGTTATCTGTCTGCTCGCATTCCTTTAATAGTTCTTCTATTTGTTTGTCTGTCCTCTCCAATACTTTCCGGCTCTTCTCCTCAGTCCATGTTTGGTTAATCGATGCGTTTGCTCTAATCTTGCTTCCGTCTATGAATAGAGTGTTGCCTTCTATCAGCTTTAAATCAATGCATAGCCTCACACACTGCCTTAATACTTTTTTCAGCGCAGCTAGATTGTCACGCCGAAATTTTGCTATTGTCTTATGGTCAGGCTTCATTCCCCCTGTCAGCCAGATGAATGATAGATTATGATGCAAGGCCCTTTCCAGTTTCCTCGAACTCCTCCAGCCATATGAATACCCATATACCAAAATCTTTAACATCGTCTTAGGATCATAGGCCGAATTCCCCACCTTGACCTCTTCATTCTCTATTCCTAATTGTTCTAAATTCAGGGCCTCCACAAACGCATCATATGCCCTTACCGGATCATCCTCTCCTACATAATCTTCTATCGTTGGAGGCAACAGCATTACTTGCTCCCTGTTCCCTATCCTATATGCCACTTGTCTATTTCTCCTTCTTGCTTGTGATTCCATATAGTATATATCGCCTTGCTAATTGTGACACAG
>CAWHNC010000094.1:0-14866 GCA_963830245.1 Nitrospirota bacterium | reverse complement strand
GGAAACGGATTTTATCAACACTATCGGTATTTCAATGCTGCTCAGCATTATCGAAAAGTTGAAAGAAGCGGGAGGGACACTCTGCTTTACCGACCTGAGCAAGACATATAGCGATACTTTCGAGATGCTCGGACTTACAAAATTCATACTTGTCTTTCCCGACGAAAAGGCGGCCGTAAAATATTTGAGTGACGGAAATACTGCATGAATCTGGAAACCGGCCCGGACGGCGCGTGTTAACAATAAGTCTCGCAGCCGGGCGAATACATATCGGCGCTCCGATCGCGATGCGCCTCTATAGTCATAAGATCGACAGGACATGCGTCACTATACTGACAGTCGGATGAATTAACTGTAATTAATTTAGTATTATTTCAATGAGATATTATTTCAAGTCTATTTAATCAATAGTGGGCATGATATTTGATAATAATATTATATGGCTTATGATGTAATGGACAAAATAGGAGAGGGTTATGGTCTTCCCGTGTTGTCCCCTATCGCGATGCGCCTCAGGGAACTTGCTTCAAGCGAGACCGCATCTATTGATGATCTCTCCTCCTTGATAGTTAAGGATCCGTCCCTTGCTACCCGGCTGCTGAGGCTTGCCAACACTGCATTTTTCGGAAAGGCGGGGCAAATCACCACCATAGAACATGCAGTCATGCGGGTTGGCTTTATGCGTATCCGTAATATGGCCCTTTCCATTTCCCTCAGAGACACATTCCCGATGGGGAAGGTCGGCGCGATGGATTATGAAGAATTCTGGAGATCGTCCCTCTACAGGGCCATGATTGCGCGAAGTCTTGCAAAGACAACGAAAACCTGCAATCCTGAAGAGGCTTTTGTTGCAGGACTGACGCTTGAGATAGGGTCGTTAATCTTCTTTGACCTGTTTATAAAGGGTAAACGCGATTCCATGCCAGGGCACTATCCCTTTGAGGCCCTCCTTGAATGGGAACAGGAACATTTCGGAGTCAACCATCGTGATATTGGACACCAGGCGCTTAAGTACTGGCATTTTCCTGAAATTATTCTTGAATGCCAGGAGGCTTGCCTCCATGAAAAACGGCAGGACAGAGTTCCTCCCCTTGCTCTGCTTTGCGATGCGGCACGCAGGTTCTCTTATCTGATCAGCGAAAAAGGGGCTGGATGGCATGTTATGTTCACTGAGATTGAGACACTTTACGGTATAAAAAGCCGGGTGCTTACGCAGCTTCTCGTGTCGGTGTTCAATGAAGTGCAGGAAATTTCAGAAAGCATGAAGGTCGGAATGAGCAGGGAAAGGGACCTCATAGAGCTCCTGGAGAAAGCTGATTTTACGCTTCAAAAACTCACGCTGACAATGGCAAAGTGGATTTTTTTTGTGTTCGATGGGAAGGGCCGGGACGGATCGGAACCAATGGCCCGCTACTCACTGTCAGAAAGGCTGCAAATGGTCGCGTTCGAAATCAAAAAACCGCTCGAAATAATACGAGAATTTATCGACAACCTTGTTCCCTCAATAAGTCCGGATTCCAGGGAGTGGAGTTATGTCAAGGCGATTACTGAAGAAGTAAGAAAGGTCGAACTGGCAGTTTTGCTATTGAAATAGGTTTGCAGAGGTCTGAAAGCTTCAGGGTTTTCCGCATCTTTTTTTTTGGCATAGCGGTCCGATATTTTGACGTTATAACTGACCTCACAATTCTCTCCTCCTTAAAAGGGCTTTTTTCGCCAAATAGTTATGTGCTATAGTTAAACATAAAAAAGCCGATAATAACGCAGTGGAAAAAAGAGTGATGGGGAACATATGAAAAGGTTGGGAATATTTTTTGCTGTGTTGGTCTTTTTTGGCTTTACGACACTGTTATATTCCGGCGATAAACCCTCGGTGGTAAAAAGCACGCAACCCGTTGCACGTGAAGCCGGGCAAAATGAGCAGAGCAAAGGAGCGGATATCGTGCTGCTTATCGACAGCTCCGGAAGCATGAGAAAAACTGATCCCCGGAACAACAGGAAAACCTCGGCGAAACTATTTATATCACTTTTGGGCCACGATGACCATGTCGGCATTGTGAGCTTCGGCGATTCTGCAAAGCTGCTGCTGCCGCTCACCCCCAACAGCAAGGAAAATTATGGAAAGTTCATAAGCGCGATAAACAGGATCTCATCAAGGGAATTTTCCACTAATATTTATGATGGCGTGAAAATGGGGTTTGATCAGCTAAAAACGTCTACGAGTAACAAGAAAGTATTGGTCCTCTTGTCGGACGGGAAGCTTACTCTCGGCTCAAAAGAGAAAGAAGCCGCGGCGCTCAGCAGCCTCTCTGCATTGCTTCCTGTAATGGTAAAGTCCGGTATTACGCTCTCGACAATAGCCTTTAGCGATCAATCCGATGCCAGGTTCCTCGAAGATCTGGCAAGGGCTGGAGGGGGCTTTTTTAAACTCGCACTTACCGACCAGGACATACATGTCATCTTTGCGCTGATGTTCGAGAAAATCAAATCTCCTGACTCAGTGCCTTTTGAGGGAGATTCATTCAGCATTGATAAGGACATAAAAGAGGCGATAGTTTTTATAAGCAAGAAAGCCGGCACAATGACAACATTGCTGGAGCCGTCGGGTAAGAAAAACACCCCTAAAAAATATGGGCATAACATTCAGTGGTATGAAACAAAACTTTTTGATTTGATAACGATCAGGGAGCCTGCGCCGGGAAAGTGGAAAGTTAACCTGAGCACAAAAGAAGGAAACAAGGTATTTGTCATAACTAATCTTAGTCTCAAAAGTTCGTTCAATAGTAATTTTGTGAATAAAAATGAAAAAGTGAAAGGCGATGTCTGGCTTGAGAGGGATGGCGGCGTAATTAAAGAAAAGGATCTTCTTGATCAGATAGCCCTCACTGCAGACCTCATAGGGCCTGACGGAAAATCATCGAAGGTCGGACTTAGCGGCGGCAGGCAACCGGGAGGTGGAGTATTTTCTTTTGAATTTGTTGCCCCCCAAACGGGTGATTATGCACTTACTCTCAGGGCCGAG
Source organism: Nitrospirota bacterium (assembly GCA_963830245.1). Taxonomy (GTDB): domain Bacteria; phylum Nitrospirota; class Thermodesulfovibrionia; order Thermodesulfovibrionales; family Dissulfurispiraceae; genus JADFXI01. The sequence goes on along the minus strand of CAWHNC010000094.1, from coordinate 11,847 downwards.
GGCAAGACCTTCAAGCGCACGAAGACGATCCAGTTCAAGGCGGTGGAGCCGACGCCCGGGTCGCCGGCCACTGCGAAGAATCTCCCGGTAACGGCATCAAATAAAAAGCCGGCAGTACCTGTCAATACATGGGAACCGGTCCTGACAAAGTTCGGGATTATAAACGCAGTGCTCATGGCGGCGGTCGGAACCATCTTTTTGAGTAAGAAAATTAGGAACGGCTGGAATAACAGGAAAACAAAGAAAAAAGGAGGGGTCTCGAAAAAGTAAGCAGCGTTGCGGGACCTGATGAAAATGTTGAAGATTGATCCCCTTTATTTTTTATTGCTGATAGAACTTGCTCTTATATTGTTTGTGCTCACTGTCTATCTTTTTTCCAGGAACAGGAAACATAAAGACCTGTACCAGAAAACATTGAGAAAGTTAAACGATCTCAAGAGCGAAAAAGGCCTGGAGACTTTTGACCGTCCTGCCTCAAGTGGACCGGCTTTTCCCGAAACCCTTGAGGAAAACCTTATGGAGCAGGAACAGCAGCCGCCTCAGGATTCAGGCCCGGCGGAGTTTGTGGAGTCCCTGCAGCCCGTGGACGAGGAAGGCGGGGCAATGCCGGACCAGGTCAAACGGCTGCAGCGGATGGTGAATTATCAGAAAAGCACCATAGTGGAACTCATGTGCTACAAGGATGTTTTTGAAGGAACAAGAAAACGGCTGGCTGCACTTCAGCAGGACAGCAACGAACTGCAGGACAAGATAACTGACCTTATCAAAGGCGGCGCTGAAGGTGCAGGGTTTACAGAGACCCTGGCCGCATTGGAAAAAAATAACGGCGAGCTGGAAAAATTCATAACTCTTATTGACAGGGAAGATGAAAGGCTTACTGATAAGTTTAAGGCCTGGGAGGAAGAGTTTAAGCTGATCTCGGAGGACATGGGAACGAGTCCTGACGAAGCAGCCATAGACGATGTGAAATATGCCGAGATAGTTCAGGAAAAAGAAATGCTGACAGCCAGGAGTAAGGAATTTCAGGAGAAACTCGAAGACAAGGACAAGAACCTCGAAGCATTGCAGGCCCAGTACGAAGACCTTGAAAAAGAATATATGGTTCTATACCGGGAGCAGCAGGCCAAGCAGGCTCAGGGGTAGGTCAAAATTCATATCGATCGCCTGGCAGCTTTCCACATTGCAGAGAATATTCTATGCGCATACTGATAGTTGAAGACGAAAAGCCGCTTGCTGATGTCATCAAAAGGGGACTCTTTGAAGAGGGATATGCGGTAGATATTGCATATAACGGCGAAGACGGACTTTTCATGGCAGAAAATGAGCCCTCCGACCTTATAATCCTGGATATAATGCTGCCGATTGTTGATGGGATGACGATTCTCAGAAAGATCCGCAAGAGAGGCATTAAATCTCCCGTTCTTATGTTGACGGCCAGGGATGCATTATCTGATAAGGTCTCAGGGCTGGACAGCGGCGCGGATGACTACCTGACAAAGCCCTTCCTGTTTGAAGAGCTTCTGGCGCGCATACGGGCCTTGTTAAGAAGAAGTTCCGAGGCCAGGACATCCATGATGGAGATCGGGGATCTCGTTATCAACATGGCCACTCACGAGGTTACGAGAAGTGGAAAGAAAATTTCACTTACTGCTAAAGAATATGCTCTTCTTGAATATATGGCGCTTAATAAAAATAAGGTGCTGAACAGGACATCCCTGACAGAGCATCTTTATGACCAGGACTTCAACCTCGACAGCAATATTATCGATGTGTTCATAAACCGCATAAGGACGAAAATAGATAAAGGGTTCAGCAAAGGGCTCATCCATACTGTGCGGGGAGCCGGGTATATGTTAAAGGAATAAGATGTTTTCTTCGATCAAGGCAAAGATTATAATATTTTATATGGCTGTCCTGCTCCTTATCTTATTCGTACTGGGGGCCTTGCTTTATTTCAGCTTCAGAAAAATTGTCTATGATTCGATTGATTCCGGCCTTTTGTCCAAGGCAACTGCGTTGGCTACGCTGGTCAGCATGGATACCGGGAACAAAACGAAATTCAAGTTTTCAGACGATATTACGTGGGAATACAATTCGCCGCATGCCAAAAGCTATTTTCAGATACGCCGACTGGATGGAACAACTATAGAGAAGTCGGCATCTCTGGGGAATAGAGATCTTCCTTTTTCCGCACCTGACCGGCATACAAGTTTTGAATTTTTCACTTTGGGAAAGCGCCCTGCAAGGCTTATAAATTTTTATGTGCCCATTGAAAAGGGCGAACTGAATGTGTCGGAAAATGACAAAAACAGCCTGGTCATTCAGTGCGCCGAGGATATACGATATCAGATGAAGCTCATAGAACGCCTTAGGATCGCCCTGCTTTTCTCAATCCTTTCCATCGTTATAGTTTCAGCATCGGGAGGACTTTTAATTGCGCACAGGGCGCTAACCCCCATAAAAAACATTTCCGAGACAATAGACAAGATTTCAGAGTCGAACCTGTCGGAAAGAATGTCTGTAGAGGACATCCCGCAGGAATTAAGAATCCTTGCGTCTTCTTTTAACCGCACTTTTGACAGGCTGGAGATGGCCTTCGTCCGTCAGAAGCAATTCGCTGCTGACGCCTCTCACGAACTCAGGACGCCGCTGTCAGTGATCCTGAGCCAGAGCGAGATAATACTCAGGAAGGACAGGACTTCCTCCGAATACCGCAATACCCTCGCCACTATCAAGGAAACGGCAATAATGATGTCCGAGATAGTCCGGAAACTGCTTGCCATAGCCAAATTGAGCGCGGATAAATTAGAGCTTAAGTTTGAAAGGATAAATCTAAGGGAAATTATAAGCGAATCGGTAAAACTGTTAAGTCCGCTTGCGGAACAGAGGGGAGTCAGCATAGATATATCTCCATCCGAATCGCTTGAAGTCCTTGGAGACCGCTCATTATTATCCGAGCTGTTTAACAACCTTATCGGCAATGCCATAAAATATAATGTGCCTAATGGTAAAATATATATTGATCTCATAAGAAAAACTGAGATTGTTGTGACCGAAATAAGAGATACGGGGATCGGCATCCCTGATGATGACCTGGCTAAAGTATTTGACCGCTTTTATCGTGTGGACAAATCCCGTTCGCGTGAGAGTGGAGGCTCCGGCTTAGGGCTTAGCATATGCAATGAAATAGTGAAGTTGCATAACGGCAGGATAGAGATAAAAAGCAAGGTGGATGAGGGCAGCACTGTGTACGTGTATCTGAAAGAAGATAGATAGAGGAAGACAGAAGGACCATTCTATCTATAATAAGCTTTCGTCACTCCCGTGCTTAAAGCACCTGTCTACTGTTGGCAATCTTTTAGCGGGAATGACGTAAGTTGGGGTTGCCAGGTGCAATTATTTCGAATACATTTCTGATAATTATTCGACTGTCCGAAATTGACAAATTATTGATTAAAAACTATAATTATTTTAATGGGTTTTTAAATTTTATGTTAAAAAACTGGAGGTATTATGGCAGAAGGGATTGTGGATCTTACGAGCGCGGCATGGGACAGTGAAGTTTTAGAGGCTGGTGGACTGGTTGTGGTTGATTTCTGGGCGGTCTGGTGCGGTCCTTGCAGGATGGTAGCTCCGGTTATTGAAGAATTGGCAAAGGAATATGCCGGTAAGATAAAAGTTGGAAAGTTGAATACTGATGAAAATCCCGAAGTTGCGACAAAGTACAAGATAATGGGCATCCCTACAATCATGTTTTTCAAAGATGGACAGAAAGTAGACCAGGTAGTGGGGGCCGTTCCCAAACAGCAGCTTAAGGCCAAAATAGACGCGCTTCTGACAGCGTAATGAAAAGGCTTTATTATTTTTTTGTTGCGACTTTTGTTGTTGTGTTGTTTTTATCATGTTCAAGGACAGAAAAGGCGGCAGGCGGCAGCGCCCCTACCTTTGTCCTTTCCACCATCAAAAGTCAGGTTCTGAACCTGAATGATTACAGGGGCAAAGTGGTCATGCTTGAATTTTTCGCCTCCTGGTGTCCTCCATGTCAGATGGTGGCGCCGGAACTTAAATCTATTTACGAAAAGTATAGGGGCAAGGGGTTTGTTATACTTGCGATATCAATAGACGATGGGCCCAACGCGCTATCGGCAGTGAACAATTTTGTAAATGAATTCCGGATCCCCTTTCCTGTTATGATTGACAATGGCAGTGTAAGCAGACAATATCAGGTCGTCAGTATACCGACCAGCTTCATTATCGACAAAGAGGGGAAGATCAGAGAGAAGCATGTGGGAGTGCTGCCTGATTTGGCGGGCACCCTCTCGAGAGAAATAGAAACCCTATTATAAAAGGCACGGAAACTACGAGATGTTTGAATCGCTAAGCGACAAGCTTGATGCAATATTCAGGAAATTAAAAGGTAGAGGACTTCTCAAAGAAGAAGACGTTGATGTTGCGCTCAAGGAGATACGGCTGGCCCTGCTCGAAGCCGATGTGAATTTCAAGGTAGTTAAAGACTTTGTTGAACACGTCCGCGGCAGAGCAATAGGAAAAGAGGTGTTGGAAAGCCTCTCTCCGGGACAGCAGGTTATCAAAATAGTGCATGAGTCTCTTTGTGAGCTTCTTGGCGTTTCCAATAGTCGTATACAGTTGGCCCCGAATCCCCCTACTATAGTGATGATGATCGGCCTTCAGGGTTCCGGTAAAACCACAACTTCAGCCAAGCTGGCCCTTTTATTTAAAAAAGAGGGCAGAAGGCCGCTGCTTGTTGCTGCCGATCTCCAGAGGCCTGCTGCAGTCGACCAGCTCGAAGCACTCGGCAAACAGATAGGAGTCCCTGTTTTTGCAACAAAAGAAATAAAGGACCCTGTGACTGTCTGCGGCGATGCAGTCAAACAGGCGAAATTGGATGGCAGGGATGTGGTTATCCTTGATACTGCCGGCAGATTGCACATCAATGAGGATTTGATGAACGAATTGCGGCGGGTAAAGGGAACTGTGAATCCGGGGGAGGTACTGCTTGTTGCGGATGCCATGACGGGTCAGGATGCCGTTAACATGGCAAAGAGTTTCAATGAGCAGATCGGCATAGACGGCATTATTCTGACCAAGATGGATGGTGATGCGAGGGGCGGCGCCGCTCTTTCCATAAGAAGCGTCACCGGCAGGCCTATAAAATTTATCGGCTCCGGTGAGAAAATAGATATGCTTGAGCCTTTCTATCCCGACCGGATCGCCGGCAGAATACTGGGCATGGGTGATGTGCTCACACTAATAGAACAGGCCCAGCAGTCCGTTGATCTTAAAGAGGCTGAAAAGCTTCAGAAACAGATCATGGAGGAAAGCTTTACGTTTGAAGACCTGAGGGACCAGCTTAAGAAACTGCGCGGCATGGGATCGCTCGAAAACCTGCTTGGAATGATTCCGGGCATGAACAAGGCCATGAAGGGTGTGAAGGTTGACGAGAAGGAATTTGTCAAAATAGAAGCCATCATTAATTCAATGACTCCAAAGGAAAGGCGTAACCATAACATTCTTAATGGCAGCAGGAGGAAGCGGATCGCTGCCGGCAGCGGCACGACAACGGCAGATATAAACCGGCTTGTCAAACAATACCTGGAGATGAAGAAGATGATGAAAATGTTTAAAGGGAATAAGGGTTTCAGGCTGCCTAAAGGCTTTTCATTTTAATTTTTTTGTTGCATCTATGGACTTGAATATATTAAACTATTCAGTTCTGATAAAGGTATTTTGCTCCTTTGAAATTGACCACAGAGTTTTTTATTAATGCAGGAGGTGGAATTTGGTAAAGATCAGGTTGACGAGGTTGGGGGCCCACAAGAAGCCGTTTTATAGAATTATTGTCGCTGACTCAAGGGCCAGAAGAGACGGCCCCTTTGTTGAGGTTATAGGCACATACGATCCCAAAAAAGAGCCGTCTGAAATAAAGGTCAAATTGGATCGTGCAAAGCACTGGATTGAACTTGGCGCACAACCTACGGATACCGTGAGGAAACTTTTACAAAGAGCCGGTATGTAGGACCGGAGTTTCCCGACCTCAATGTATTGGGGGTAAGTGCTAAACCAATTTGCCAATTTGGAGGTGGAGAGATGAAGACTTTGATTGAGACGATGGCTAAGGCACTGGTTGATAAGCCCGAAGATGTTAAGGTGACTGAAATTGAGGGTGAGAAGACCACGGTATACGAACTCAGAGTATTTCAGTCAGATCTTGGCAAGGTAATCGGCAAGCAGGGGAAAACCGCGCGGGCAATGAGGACTATTCTTGGGGCCGCCGGCACAAAGATTGGCAAACGGTGTGTCCTTGAGATACTGGAATAAAACAAGGCTAAGGTTAAGGTTAAGGTTGAGACAAAGAAAATAGGACGTGGATGTTAATACCCTCAATCTTAGCCTTGCCGGCTTTGGTAGTTTTTATCTGAGCCTTAACCTTAACCTCGACCTTAACCTTTTCCTCCTTATAAATGAGTGCAGGATTTGATATAATTACAATCTTTCCCGGGATGTTTTCCGCCTATTTGGGAGAAAGTATTCTTAAAAGGGCGATACAAAAGGGACTGCTTGATGTAAAGTTCTTCAATCCCAGGGACTTTACGAGCGACAAGCACAGGACTGTCGACGATTCCCCGTACGGGGGCGGCTCCGGTATGATTATGAAGATAGGGCCGATATACGATGCGCTGAATTCGATCAGGGCTGATGGCTATGACCGGTTGACTGTACTGATGAGCCCTCAGGGCAAGCCATACACTCAGCGCATGGCGGAATCATTAGCGCAGGACCCCAGGAGGATAGTCTTCATCTGCGGGAGATATGAGGGGATCGATGAGCGGGTCCAGCAATCCCTCGTCGATGAAGAGATTTCGATAGGCGATTATGTTTTAACTGGAGGAGAATTGGCTGCATTGGTTATAATAGACAGCATTGCCCGGCTCATCCCCGGTGTGCTGGGCGACGAGGATTCGGCAAAGGAAGAATCTTTCTCGTGGGGCCTTCTGGATTACCCGCATTATACAAGGCCTCCGGAGTTTATGGGCATGAAGGTCCCGGACGTGCTCCTTTCAGGCAACCACAAGGAAATATGGAAGAGCAGGAGAAGGGAAGCAATAAGACGGACGCTGCTCAAAAGACCTGATTTGATTGAAAAGGCGTTTTTGAGCGGTGAAGATGCGGAGATATTAAAAGAGCTTTGCTCAGATGGATACGTGGTTAAACGCGGGGAGGAAGAAGATGAATCAGATACACGCAGTTGAGGAAGGCTTCAGAAGGGAAGTCCCGGCCTTTAATATTGGAGACACAATCAGGATCTATGTCAAGGTCGTAGAAGGGGACAAGGAGAGGCTCCAGCCTTTTGAAGGAGTAGTGATTGCCCGCAAGGGCAGCGGTGTGCGGGAAACCTTCATGGTCCGGAAGATGTCTTTCGGCGTTGGCGTGGAAAGGATCTTCCCTGTGCATTCGCCTTCCATAGACAAGATAGAGACTATAAAACGCGGGAAGGTCAGGAAGGCCAAGCTGTATTACATAAGAGCGAAAAAGGGCAAAGAGGCGAAGATAAAGGAAAAATCCAGGGAAGCAAAATAGCTCTTTGTATGGGCCCGCGCAATGTAATTTTTGAGTGCGGATGTGACGAAGCGGGTCGGGGAGCGGGCGCGGCGGAAGTGTATGCGGGCGCGGTTATCCTTGATCCTGAACGCCCTATTGATGGGCTGGCAGATTCAAAGAAATTGTCAGCCCGCAAACGTGAGGCCCTCAGCGAGGAAATAAAGTTATACGCACTGGGCTGGTGCGTCCGTAAGGCCAGTCTGCAAGAGATCGAAAGACTCAATATCCTTCATGCAACACTACTTGCCATGAAGCGTGCGGTGGAAGGCCTGAAGATTAAACCTCAAAGGGTCCTGGTTGACGGCATACATACTCCAGACCTGGATATGCCTGTAGAGGCCATCATAAAGGGTGACGACAAGGTCCCGGCGATAAGCGCAGCTTCGATACTGGCAAAAGTGGCCAGAGACCTGGCGATGGCCGACTATCATATAGTGTATCCGGAGTATGGTTTTGATGTGCACAAGGGATACTTTACCTCTGCGCACATGGAGGCGCTTCGCAAATATGGGCCCTGTCCAATTCATCGCAGAACCTTTTCTCCTATCCGTCAGCTCCAATTATTCTTTTGATGCAATTCAGACAGTACAGGGCAATTTTTCTTTGCGAGCGAATAGCCCGCGTGTTCCAGTCCTGCTGTCCTTATGGAACATCATCGGTGTTCCAGTTCTACATTTGGGCTCGGCGTTACTCGCCCTATGCCGAGAACCCAAGCGCTCGACTGCAGAAAAACAACCCTGCACTGTCTGAATTGTAATTATTTATTTGATGCCTGCGGAGCATAATGAAGCGTTTTCATCTTTCAGTAAAGGGTATTGTTCAGGGAGTGGGGTTCAGGCCCTTTGTGTACAATCTCGCAAGGGATTTAGGTATTAAGGGATTTATCCGGAATACTTCTGGCGGGGTTTTCATAGAGGCCGAGGGCGATAACAGTGCCGGATTTATCGATGCCATTCAGCGGCGTCACCCCACTCTGGCAAAGATCGATTGTATCGAGGTGCAGGAGCTCTCTGCAATAGGTTACGAAGATTTTGTTATCATCAGCAGCAGTGACAGCGGCAGTTTCACGCTTGTTTCCCCCGATGTTTCCGTATGCGACGCATGTTTGAAAGAATTGTCAGATCCGCAGGACAGGCGTTATCTGTACCCATTCATCAACTGTACCGATTGCGGTCCCAGATATTCCATCACCAAACAGGTGCCTTATGACCGGCCTAATACGACCATGGCACAGTTCCGAATGTGTCCGCTATGCATGAGCGAGTATCAGGACCCTTGTAACCGCAGGTTTCATGCACAACCTAATGCCTGCCCTACTTGCGGTCCGCAGGTCTTTCTAACTGTAAACAATCCGCACTTCACTGTCGATGCGACCGGGAATCCTATAGCCGGAACTATTGCGCTCCTTAAGCAGGGGGCTCTGGTAGCTGTCAAGGGACTTGGCGGATTCCATTTCTGTTGCGATGCATCGAATGAACGGGCGGTTGCGCAGCTCAGGGAGAAAAAGAGGAGAAGCAACAAGCCGTTTGCGCTTATGGCGCCGGACTGCGAGACCATAGGAAAGTTCTGCGAGATTTCCGAAGATGAAGCGGCGTTGCTGAACGACATAAGAAGGCCGATCGTCCTTCTGAAGAAAAAGGACAAAGACATCTTGCTGCCCTATGACGTGGCGCCGAATAATAAATATCTCGGCTTCATGTTGCCGTACACCCCACTTCACTACCTTTTATTTAATTATCCTGTTGCCCACGACCTATCACCTAGGACCTCTCACCTGTCTTCTAACGTCTGTCACTTCAACGCCCTTGTGATGACAAGCGGAAATATTGCTGAAGAGCCGATTGTTGTTGACAATGACGAGGCACTGGATAAACTCGCTGACATTGCAGACGCATTCCTTTTGCACAATAGAGATATTTTTATGAGGGTCGATGATTCGGTATTAAGAGTAACAGGTAATAGGCAAGGTGGAAAAAGTGACCTATCACCTATCACATATCACCCATCACCTGAAGTTTCTTTTATTCGCCGTTCCAGGGGCTATGTTCCGGAGCCTATACTGTTGGAAAATGACGGGCCGGATGTTTTGGGTTGCGGGGCTGACGTAAAAAATGCTTTTACTATTATGAAAGGCCATTACGCGATCATAAGCCAGCATATCGGTGATATGGAGAGCATCGTGACCCTGCGTTTTTTTGAAGAGACCCTTTCAAACCTGAAACAGGTATACCGGGCCAAACCAGTGGCCCTTGCTTATGACCTGCACCCCGGTTATTTATCGACCCGCTGGGCCCTGGAACAAATCCGGCAGCAGAAGATTAATGGATATGCGGTGCAGCACCACTATGCGCATATCGCATCAGTAATAGCTGAAAGCCGGCTGAAAGAGGAAGTGATAGGCATTGCTTTCGATGGGACGGGATATGGGACAGACGGCAATCTCTGGGGCGGGGAGTTTCTGCTTTGCAGCATAAATGGTTTTATCAGGGTTGCACACTTCGATTATATGCCGTTGCCTGGCGGAGAAATGGCTATAAAGGAGTGCTGGAGAACGGCAGTCAGCCTGGTAGTCAGCGCTCTGAGCGGCAGGGAAAGCGGCTCTGAACACCCGAATGCGGCTGTTATGGAAGCGCTCCATGCGTCCGGGTTTGTTGACAGGTATGGGCTGAAGCGGGTTGAGACGATAGTTAAACTCGCCGGCAACCGCGATTTCTCGCCGCTGTCCTCGGGCGCCGGCAGGCTGTTTGACGCTGTCTCCGCACTTGCCGGTGTATGCGACAGGAATACTTTTGAAGGCGAAGCTGCCATCGCGCTCGAAAATGAAATTGAAGAAGGCGTTTCCGAAGCGTATCCCTTTGCGGTGAACGGGATTCACGGAGATGACAGGCCCTTGCGCATAGACTTCTCGGAAATGATACTCCGGATAATCGGGGACCTTAAAAATGGTGAGTTGAAGGGCAGGATAGCCGCCAGGTTCCATAACACTGTAATAGAGGTCATTGCACTAATGGCAGCAAGAATAGGCGGTGAATACGGCATAAGGAGTGTTGCTTTGAGCGGGGGAACCTTCCAGAACGCCTATGTGTTTCGGGGAGCTTATGATAAGCTGAAATCGTTGGGGTTCAACGTATTTACAAATATAAATGTGCCCTGCAATGACGCTTGCATATCTCTTGGGCAGGCGTTTCTCCTCAGGGAGAGGCTGAAGTCGGGCGCGCCGCTCAAAGATTAGCATGGATACTGAGCAGGAACCTGTTGAAATCCCCGTTGACGGCGTGCTGGACCTGCACAGCTTTCAACCGGGTGACGTAAAAGACCTCTTGCCACACTATCTGGCCATTTGCAGGGAGAAAGGTATTCTCCAGGTCCGCATTATTCATGGGAAAGGAAGCGGCTCCATGAGAGAAACAGTTCATGCCATTCTCAAACGGCTGCCGGAGGTCGTTTCATTCTCTCTTGCCGGTGGCGATGCCGGCGGATGGGGCGCCACTATTGTGGTGTTGAGAGTGCCGTGAAATGTATATAATAGGCTCAATAAAAAGAATGAGCATAATGGAAAAGAGTTTAAATACGGCATGCATCGGGATGATGGCTCAACCGCTCCTTCTTTTGCAGAGCCGGTGTCTTCAAGTGACTATGCCGCTGCTATGAAATTAAAAACTAAATTTACGCTGATAGTCTCAGTCTTTGTTGTTACTCTACTCGCAATAATTGCGTTCTTTACCTTCTCACACTATAATAAATCCATTAAAGAAACTATCGCCAAGCAGCAATTCCTAATGCTCTCCATACTCGCAGACGACATCGACAGTAAAATTTTGGTCTGTCAACAGCATCTTATGGCGTTTGGAAAGACTGCTCCTCCCGACATAATGCAAAATCTTGAAAAGGCGCAGGCATTACTTGACAACAGGCCGAGTTTGCACTTGATGTTTGACAATCATCTCTTTTTATACACACCATCCGGTAAAATATTCGTTGAATCACCATATACTCCGGGTAGAAGAGGATTGGATTTTTCTTTTCGGGACTACATATCAAATACGATTAAAACAAAGCAACCGTATATATCTGATCCGTATGTGTCCACACAGCTGCATAGACATCAGGCCATCATGTTCACGGTGCCGCTTTTTGACGGCAAAGGCAAAATAACAGGCATATTAGCAGGCAGCATCGACCTTATGGGAGTTAACTTCCTGGGGAGCATAAGCACTGTAAAAATAG
>CAWHNC010000093.1:0-3622 GCA_963830245.1 Nitrospirota bacterium | reverse complement strand
GTTTTTGTACTGGTTAGGTTGGTATTTGCTCCAGTGTGCGCGTTACCGACAGCGGCGCATAAGCGATTAACTTGCCGGTATTATCGCTGGTCGTAGTAAGCGACACATTCGTTACGGGGCCCCACGATCCTCCGGAAGCTATAAAAGTGACCGTCTTCGAGGTAGCCTGGTAATTGCCTGCACTGAGTGCGAGAGTCGGCCATCCATTTGCGCTTGCATCCCTGTTCAGCGCTTGCGCGGCATAGCCATTGCTGGACGGCTCGCCTGTCAAAGTAGCAAGAGTGCTTGTAATCACCGGCGTACAGTTGAATAACCGCAGGAAAAAGCCTGCCGGGCCAGCGCCGCCGCATAAATAGACATTCAGCATGTCTTGTTCGCCCTGGTTGGCCAGCGCGTTGGGAACACCGCACAGAGACCATACTTCTTCTCCGGCCGCATTGAGTATCCTGAAATCGAAGAAGCCGCCTTTGTGCCTTATCAGGCCCTTCCGTATCAGGAATTCATACCGTCAGCTTCAGCCTCACAAAAAACATTTTCACAAACAGCAATGATCTCATTTCCTATCCTCCTATTTATTACCTGTCTGTAGTGCCTGCAATGGTCACAGACGTGGAACTGCAAATAGCTACCTGGTTTTGACTCAATTCGGTATATTCCGGTGAAGTCACAACCGCCCTATAAACACCACTGATGTCCTGAAGCGCCCCCGCAATCTGTTCGGGCACTATCCCTGCCCCGAGTGTCTCTGAAATACGTGAAACATATGCTGCTACTGCCGCGTTGGCCTGACTAAGAATCGTGTCCGACAGCATCGATGCTGACTTATAGATATATATCTGCACAGTAATGCTGTAATTGACGACTTCAGGCGCTACAACTATCACCTGATCTGTCAGGGGCCTCATTTTAGACGGCGTGAGGACGGATGCAACAAGCGCGAGCATGTCGGAGTCGGGTATTGCACCGCCTGTCAATAATGGGGCAACATTGACGGTGCCCGACGTCGGCATCCAGGCTGCAGCATCAACAATATCCTGGTGCGCCGAGAGAGTCCAGAATTTATAAGCGCCCTCCGGTCCTGCCGTACTGAATGATTCCGGGGCAGTCTGAATCCTGGACCTGAAGTGATCATCGCTTTCTATATCAGCTCCTCCGTATGAAAAGGTCGTATTGGCAACTGTAGAGACATAGGGGAGAGGATCGATAAGCTGATTAATGTCCCCTGCCAGATAACCGTTGCCTATTGCGCCGGTAGCAGTACATTGCGCAGGAACATCGATATAACTGCTGCCTATAGCTGCAGTTGCATCCTGCGAGGTAGCAAAGGTTGCATTATTATCTTTGCTCATAGCTCTTGTCCCTGTCGGGATAAGCAGAGATGTCGTTAAGGCAGACTGAAAGGTAAATCGGAGCGTTGTAAGCGCAGCAGCGGCAGGGAGCCGGGCTATGTCGAGAAACGCCCCGAGATGGTCCAGCTTTTCATTGGTAGCATAGGCCAGCAGATTCTGCTTTGCCGTCTCATTCATATTGATGCGGAGGAGGTTTTCGCGGTATTCAAAGGTTGCAAGAATGAGACTTTCAACCTGGCCCGTGCTTAGAGGCAGTCCGACGATCTGTTCATATGTCGCGACCAGATCACTGTATTGCTGATTCCAGTCTACTGTTACGAACTGCGGCTCCGGCAATGCGCTCAGGTCTATCATGGCGTTATGATATCAACTCAGGTTGCCCTGCGTTGTAAAATCTGTTAAAACACTGAGGACAACCTCTTTATCGATTTCTGCATCCTTGGGCATCCCGGTAATCTTGAAGACCATCTTGCCCCCGGCCGAGATGCTCATAAGCTTGATCTTTTCAGGAGTGAACCTTTCGGAGTTTGCTTTCAATGCCCTGTATGCCTCTGCAACGATAAGCGGTCGCGCAATGTTCTGAGGCTTGTCCAGGTATTCCGGGATCCGGCTTCCGAACTCGGGCCGGTGAGGTATGGAGCCCAGCGGCGTTGCCAGAATAAGGCCGACCTCCTGATTAATGTCCGCTATGCCTGTTACTGTCTCTCCGATTGCTCCCAGCTTGAGTTGCATTGACCTCTCCTATGGATGACTATGATGATTTGTATTTCCGGACCCGTCGATAATCGTGCCGGACGCATTGATAGTACCCTGCACATTTAAATTGCCTATCATGTTGAGGTTGCCTGTGAACGTGCCTGTCGCGCTCCCTCCGGTGATATTCAGCATATTGATCAGCGGCGCTTGCAGAATAAGCTGGGTGGAACTTTTCACAGTCACAACATCGTGGCCCATTACAGTTACTGTGCCCTGTATTTCAGCGTCGAGCTTTCCCGTGGCCGTAACTTCTATATCACCCTGCACGTTGGCCATGACTGGTGCGCTGCGCGGTCATATTCAATCACAGTGCCGTCTTCAAAGGTCTTATGCCATTTGTCCTGGCTGCTCACAGGCACCGCGTCAGCATCGCTGTAGATCGCGCCCAGGATAAAGCCCTGCTCAAGTCCCTGGCCCGAAAACAGGCAGACGACATGCTCCCCTATATCCGGCATCCAGTAATCCTTGTCATTGAGCGTCTTTCTGTAGACTACGGGCAATTCGTAAGATATCTCATCATCAACATCCGTCAAATGCACCTTCACTGTCCCGCGATCAGGGAAACTTTGAGTTACTACTCCGATCCTTACCAAAGATTCGATCATGCCGATTTCCTTATCTGGAGAGCGGTCTCATAGCCTGCATTCTTTGCGAGCGTATGCCGCGCCTCCTCGATCAGGTATTTCCCATCGAGGTTGTAAAAACCGGTTAGCTGGACATTAGCTCCTGCCACAAGATAAGGGTTGCCCATGTAAGTGAGAGACCCCGAATATTCAAATTTATTTTTTCGCTTAAGCTCTGACTTGGCCCTCTCTATCGCCTGCTGCAGGTTTTCGACGCGCTCCGATATCTTGAGGACATCCCCTGTCACAATGCCCTGCGCGTTTTCAGTATGCGTTATCGCCTTCTTTGTCTTTGGGTCCCAATAACGGACCTCACATGCCTTGTATATCTCGTGCGTCTTGACCCTGAGATCAAACCTTTTGAGGTCGGCAGAGCCTCTCTCGATGTTTAGTACAGGAGCGCTCGCCTCAAGGCTGTCGGGCTTTGTAAAAATGAGTCTTGCGGCATCTATCTTTGTATTGTAGCCGTATTTGTCGGCAAGGTCCTTTATGAACGCAAGGTCGCTCTTGTTCTTTTGATCAAGCCTGTTGAACTTGAGGTCAGGATTTATACCGATATTAGGTTGAAGGCCGTTTTGCGTTGCCAGTTCCGAAATAACCTGCGACAAATTTACATTTTCCCATCCCTTCGTCTTCTTCTGCCTCAGCGCCTCTGTGATATCTGACGAAAGACCTTTGACTGACATCGTGTCGGGCTGCCCTGAGAAGGTGATCTCGTCTATTTTAAATATGCCTGCCTTGAGCCATTTCTCCTCTCCATCTTCGCTCAACCCTATCTGCACAGTTATCGTGTCTCCTCTTTGCGGATACCAGCCTGCCTTCCACCAGTTGTCGCGGTCCTCAAACGAGATGTCCAGATCATCGCTTTCAGCATGCAGGTTATCTGTATAAGCA
>CAWHNC010000092.1:0-5965 GCA_963830245.1 Nitrospirota bacterium | reverse complement strand
GCCATATGCGTGTATTCGTCCCTTTCATACCCTTTGATCATAGACGGGCTGAGACCCTTTTCTTTAAGATATTTATCTAACAGTAATCTTGTGCCTGAGCCCTGCTGCCTGTTTATAAAGAGCACATCATCCCTCAGGAGGTCTTCAAATCCGCTTATATTTTTAGGATTATCTTTTTTTATAAGAAGTCCCTGCTGCCGGTATACAAGGTTCACAAGGACCATTTTCCGATCAGGGAAAAACCGTTTTATCAAGGGCACGTTATATTCTCCGGAATCCTCATCGAGCAGATGTGTTCCGGCACAATGCGCCTCTCCTCTTTTGAGAGCCATCAATCCCCCCATAGACCCCACATGGGCAGAGGATAATGAGTAGTCCGGGTAATTCTTTTTTATGCTATTAGCCAATAAATCG
Source organism: Nitrospirota bacterium (assembly GCA_963830245.1). Taxonomy (GTDB): domain Bacteria; phylum Nitrospirota; class Thermodesulfovibrionia; order Thermodesulfovibrionales; family Dissulfurispiraceae; genus JADFXI01. Next base: position 5,551 of record CAWHNC010000092.1, on the reverse strand, counting down.
AGTGTATTGTCATGACTTCCGATGCAAACAATAGTGTTTTTTATCTCGTCCTTATTTCTTAATAACTCAACTATTACTTTATGCCCAGCACTCAATCCCTCTGAATCTGCTGGTATTTTAATTATTCCATCAGCCCTCACCAATGACATAAGCAACCCAGCTCCCCTGCCAACCGGGGTTGCGATCTGCTTATCACCTACAACTCCCACTTTTACCCGGATAAATTCATCTATGCCGAGAGATGAAGCTATTTGCCTCGAAATCACGGCTTGTATCTCCTCACCAGCCTTTTCAGTTATGCCTGTCAACCTGGCGACAACTGGCCTGACAAAGAGTTGAAAAGTAATATAGGCGGATACAGGATACCCGGGTATGCCGAACACCGGTTTATTGTTGATAATGCCGATAATAACAGGCTTCCCCGGCTTGATAGTTACACCGTTGACGAGCACCTCTCCAAGCGACAGTATGGCCTCAAGAGTGTAATCTTCAGAACCTCGCCCGGCGCCCGCATTTATCACAACAATATCCGACAACAGCGATGCATCGTAAAGCGCATTTTTAATATCCTCAAGATCATCTTTGACAATAGGCAACCGTATGGCTTCTGCATTGAGATCCACAGCAAGTCCCTGAAGCATTGAGGAATTATATTCGATAATTTCCGGTGGAACAGGCGGGCGCTCTTTGACCGTCTCAGGCTCGATGATTTCACTACCCGTAGGGATAAGGGCCACTTTTGGTTTTTTCCTGACCTTTATTTCGAGATTTCCGCTCGCAAGCATGGCTCCTATATCAATCGGCCTTATAATATGATTTTCAGGAATTATCAACTCGGTAGCTACAATATCTTCTCCGACGGCACGCACATTCTGATAAGGGCTCACCGGCTGGTAAATCTCGATATACCTACCTGCCAGATTCACATCTTCTATCATAATGACCGCATTGAATCCTTCCGGCATGGGATCGCCGGTATCAATGCAGACCGCATCACTCCCTATTTTCAATAAAAGCGGCGCTGTTTCACCGGCAGTAAACGTATCGGCACAGCGGACAGCATACCCGTCCATCGCCGCCGAATGATAAAAAGGCGATGAATACTTTGCAAACACCGGCTGTGCAGCAACCCTGCCCTTAGAATCAATAACACGGACCATCTCGGAGCCGGGGGCCGCAAGTCCAAGGTCGTCAAGACGCCTCAAAAGCAGCTCAAGTGCTTTCTCAAGCGATACGCTTTCCAGAAAAACATGTTTTACCATCAATCGTAACCCGCCTATCCTGGTGTTTAACAAGCAGTTTATCCTTTCATTATAGCACTATACTATTGTCATCTTAAACCAAAACCTAACAAGTATATGGAAAGTAGCGGCAGGGGCAGACTGTTTATCGGTGCGCTGGAACTACTTTTATTACCAATAGACAATTCGTTATAGTAGCCATGTTCATACCCATTCTCGATTGGGGCTCGGCGCGTCGAAAAACAAGTGCTCCCCTTCTCCTGTCTTCCTTAAAGTTGTGATTGTGTTTGACACATTAATATGCTATTTTTTTGGAAAGATGCCTTTCATGAAATGAATAATAAAAAAACCAATAACTCACTGAAATCTTACGATTCACGTACAAGAGATAGCGCAAGCGACGTTCTGAGGGGCAACCAGAAAACGAACCTTCCCGCGCGTCTGATGCCTTTTCTTGGCCCTGCTTTTATCGCGAGTGTAGCTTATGTCGATCCCGGAAATTTTGCAACCAATATTCAGGGAGGGGCACAATTCGGATATATGCTGCTCTGGGTCATTGTCGCCAGCAATCTTATGGCAATGCTTATCCAGACGCTGTCAGCCAAGCTGGGAATCGCAACAGGCATGAACCTCGCAGAGCACTGCCGGACCAATTTCTCAAGGCCTGTGGTCACAGGTATGTGGGTCCTTATGGAACTCGTGGCTATGGCAACCGACCTGGCAGAATTTTTGGGTGCGGCTTTGGGGTTTAACCTGCTGTTCGGAGTATCTCTTGTGGCAGGCGCTATTCTCACCGCTATTTCGACGTTCCTCATCCTTGGCCTTGAACGCTATGGCTTTCGTCCTCTGGAAGCCGTTATTTCCTCGATGGTCGGGATAATTGCCCTCTGTTATCTCATCGAAACCGCAATTGTTAAACCGGAATGGGGAAAGATCATGTTCCACGCCGTTGTTCCCCAATTTTCGGGTCCTGAGAGTGTGCTCCTGGCCTCGGGTATCCTGGGAGCCACTGTAATGCCTCACGCTATTTTCCTGCATTCCGCATTAACACAGGGACGCATAGTGGTAAAGGACCAGCCCCGGTTGCGGGGCCTGTATCACTATGAGATTGCCGATGTCGTTATAGCCATGGGGATTGCAAGCTTTGTCAACGCCGCCATGCTGATAATGGCAGCAGCTACGTTCCACGAAACAGGGTTTTCACATATAGCCTCCATTGAAGAGGCCCATCGGACCCTTGAACCACTGTTGGGGAGGGCCGCAAAATCGGTTTTTGCCATTTCGCTGCTCGTCTCGGGACTGTCATCGTCAACTGTGGGGACCAGTGCAGGGCAGATAATCATGCAGGGTTTCATTCAGAGGCATATTCCGATATGGATACGACGTCTTGTGACCATGGCGCCTGCTCTGGTTGTGATCGGTTTAGGTTTGGACCCGACCCGTACGCTGGTAATCAGTCAGGTAGTGCTGAGTTTCGGACTGCCTTTTGCCATTATTCCCCTCGTGATGTTTACGCGTCGAAGGGACCTCATGGGGGAATTGGTCAATAAACGCATCACGACCCTTATTACCAGCGTGATCGCAGCTCTCATCATTGCACTGAATATTTACCTTGTTTATGATACGCTGTTGCCGAGGTGATGGAATGTTCAAACGTTTATTAGTCCCATTAGACGGTTCCGGAATGGCAGAGGCTGCGCTTCCGGCAGCCGCATTTTTCGCGGCCAAATTCAATGCCACCGTGACCCTTGTTCACGTAGTTGAAAGGAACGCGCCCCGTGAAATCCATGGTCAACCCCACCTCATAAATGCTGCTGAAGCCGAGGTCTATTTGAGAGATACAGCCCGGCGGGCTTTTCCATCAGGGGTTAGTACCGAGTGCCATGTGCACGCAGCAGAAGTGGACGATGTGGCCCAAAGTATTGTAGAGCATGCAGATGAACTGGTCCAGGACATGATTGTCATGTGCTCTCACGGACGCGGCAGGGCACTGCACCTCTTTCTTGGCAGCATTGCGCAAGATGTGATTTCAAAGGGCTCGCGTCCTGTTCTCCTTACCCGTCCCGACAAAAGTAAAGGTGTTTCAGAGTTTTCCTGCAGATCGCTGCTGTTGCCGCTGGACGGTGACAAGGACCATGCTCAGGCACTGCCGGTCTCGAAAGAACTGGCGCGAGTATGCGGGGCAATGATACATCTCGCTACGGCTGTTCCGGGTTTCGGAGACCTTTCAGGCCATAGTGCAGTGACAAGCCGGTTTTTGCCCGGCACTATGTCGAAAATACTGGAAATCTCTGTTAAAAACGCGGATGACTATCTTCGGGAACAGTTGAAAGAACTTCGGAGTCAGGGTTTCGAAGCCGGCGCCCATGTGCTGAGAGGCGATCCAGCCAATGTAGTATACGATTCAGCCCAACAATTGCACATCGACCTCATTGTCATGGCCACTCATGGTAAATCCGGTATGGGCGCCTTCTGGTCCGGCAGCGTAACTAATAAAGTGTCCAGCGTCAGCAGCATACCGCTGCTGCTTATCCCGATAAAAGCTCCGCAAAAAGCATAGAGCATAGAGCAAAATAATTCTGTATTTTTTAACCCTATGCCCTTTGCGGTTTGCCTTTACGTTTTATTTACCCGTCGCTTCTTTGCCGGGGAAGTCTACTACCTTGGACTCATCCTTCTGTACAAGGGAACGTCCTTCAAAGACACCGCCTTCGGCGACCGACAGCTTTCTTGTGCTGATATCTCCGTTGACCTGACCTGTATGTTTTATCTCCACAAGCTCCTCGGCATTCACATTGCCGTCGACTTTCCCACCGATGATAACAGAGCGGGCCTTTATATCACCATTGATCGAGCCGCTCGCGCCGAGAATGACCCAGTCAGCAGCGATATTGCCGCAAAAAACTCCGTCAATTCTGAAAGTGCCCTGGGTTGTAATATCTCCCCTGAATTCAGAGTTAGGACCTACAAGGGCTTCGAGTTTATTATTTAGTCTCGTGAACATTTCTTGCCTCCATGATAAATTCGCGGGGGTTTACCGCTTTGCCTTCATGACGTACCTCATAGTGAAGGTGCGGTCCGGTAGAATCGCCAGTGGAGCCCGAGTACGAGATGATTTCACCTCTGCGCACCTTCTTCCCCACACTGACTGCCAATGAACTATTATGAGCATAACATGTCGAATAACTGAACCCATGTTCGATAACCACCAGATTCCCGCTGCCCCTGCTCCAGCCGGCAAAACTGACAATCCCATCGGCAGTAGCCCGCACCGGGGTCTCAGCCGGGGCTGCTATGTCGATGCCGGAATGGAATTCCGGGCTGCCGTCCTTCGGATTCTCTCTGGGTCCGAATTCAGATGTGACCCTGCCGTCGATGGGCCAGCCTCTCGGGGTCGCAATATAAATATCTTTCTGTCCTTTTAAGAAATCTTTTATTGCGTCGACATTTTCGATTGTTTTCTTTATCTGCTCCTGCAACATGTCCATATCGATCGAACCGGTATCATGAGCGGTTATTTTAGTGTCGACATTTTCAAGGATTTTATTTTTGCTCCCGAATGACAGCAGCCTTTCAAATTCCGCTTCGGCTTTCTTCAGAGTAACTATGGTGGACTCCAGTTGAGTAAATTGTGCGGTATAAAAACCGAGCTTGATCTTCATGCGGTTGTATTCAACAGCATTGACTGCCATGGAAATAACATAGACTGACCCCACAATCCATAGGATTACCGAAGAAACAATACCGATCGACGGCAATTTAAAATTCAAGGTGCGATTGCTGTCATGGGGAATAAGCATTATGGTAACAGGAGTGAAAAGCTTTCTTAGGATTTTTTTTGCTCTACACATAACGTATTTTTTCCGCACCTCCTTTTTCAACAAAACCAATATGGTATGCATCAAATCCATAATGTTTTAAATTTGAAATGGACAGGCCAGAGACTTCTTCAGGCAGTACTATAACATAACCGATACCCAAATTAAAGGTTTTTCTCATATCTTCTGCAGGAACATTGCCGAGCGTCTTCATGACATTAAAAACCGGCGGGACAGGCCATGAGTTCTCTTTTATCACAACCGTAAGACCGTCCCTGATAATTCTCGGCACATTGCCGGAAAGTCCCCCCCCTGTGATATGGGCCATTCCTCTAATGTCTGCGTGCTCTTTAAGGGCTTTAACAGCATTGACATAAATTTTTGTCGGGGCAAGCAGGGTCTCCCCAAGTGAAGCTTTCAGTTCAGGCATGTATTTGTCTACGGCTAAATGAGCGACTTCAAAAAAAATCTTCCTCGCCAGGGAATATCCAT
>CAWHNC010000091.1:0-49079 GCA_963830245.1 Nitrospirota bacterium | reverse complement strand
AGGCTTTGGGCAACTGGCTAAAGAAAGAATCAAAAAAGGTGATGAGGAAACAAAGAAATTCATAGATGAAGTGCTTGCCGGTGCAGAGCGGGCTGCGGAACTAACCCATAGCCTGCTCGCCTTTAGCCGGAAGCAGACCATAACTCTCAAGCAGGTGGATATCAATGACATAGTCAGGAGAATAAACAGGATGCTTGTGAGGGTCATAGGAGAAGACATAAAGCTGACCAATGTGCTTATCAACAGAGAACTTACGGTGATGGCAGACAGGGGACAGGTTGAGCAGGTCTTGTTGAACCTTGCCACCAATGCGCGTGACGCGATGCCTGACGGGGGAGAGTTGACCATACAGACGGGTATGATCAATGTTGACAGCAGTTATGCCGAAGCTGTTTTTTTTGAAAACACCGGCATGTATGCTGTCCTGACGGTATCGGACACAGGTATCGGCCTGGACCAAAAGACCAGGGAGAATATATTCGAGCCGTTTTTCACGACAAAGGAAGTCGGCAAGGGAACGGGGCTTGGCCTGTCGATGGTATATGGGATAGTGAAACAGCATGGCGGCAATATCAATGTCTACAGCGAACCCGGCAAAGGGACGACCTTCAGGATATATCTGCCTATGATAACCGCTACGGCGGAAGAAGGGCCTGAGGCAGCTCAGCCCGCTCATTTGGGAAGTGGTGAGACTATATTGCTGGCGGAGGATGATCCTCAGGTAAGAAATGTAACCGGCATGTACCTTCGGGAATACGGTTACACGGTGATTGAGGCTGAAAACGGGGAGGAAGCTATAAGGGGATTTATTGAAAACAGGGACACAATAGCCATTGTTCTTTTGGATGTAATAATGCCTGTAAAGAACGGCAGGGATGCATATGACGAAATAAAGAAACTCAACCCACGGGTAAAGGCAATATTCATGAGCGGCTATACTGACGATATCATATCAAGAAAGGGCATATTGGAAAAGGGATTTGATTTCATATCAAAGCCTATCAATCCTGACGCCATGCTGAGAAAGATAAGGGAAGTATTAGCCAGGTAGCACCTGGCCGGAGTATATGCTGAGATGGAGTTGTATATAACAACCCCACCGTCAGCGCTCGCGAATAAATAACATGCACTCAGAATTTTACTTTCGGCGCCTCACGCTCCGCAGTGGGGGTCTCAAAATATTTTGCCTCTCCAACCCCGGCTATTGCTGCAATAAACTTCCCTGCAAAACTCCTGCGGTAGCTGTTCAGTATTTGTACTGCATCATTATACCGTTTCCTCTCCACAGAGATGCGGTTCTCCGTACCTTCAAGGCTGTCCTGCAATTTCAAAAAAGATTCATTGGCCTTCAGCACAGGATAGGTCTCCTGAAGCATAAGAAGTCTTGAAAGCACGCCCTCGACTTGCTGCGAGGCCTGGATCTTGTCAGCCGGGGTCTTGGCCTGAAAATACTGCGTTCTCGCCTGCGCGATATTTTCGAATACCTCCCGTTCATGGGTCGCATAGCCCTTAACTGTCTCGACCAGGTTCGGGATAAGGTCATACCGGCGTTTCAGCTGGTTGTCAACCTGCGCCCACTGGGCCTTCACCTGCTCGTCCATGGAAATGACCCTGTTATACTGGCCTATGCCCCAGCCTATGCTTATAACGCCGATAAGTACAATTGCCCCCAAAATAATAAGCGCGATCTTTAATGTATTATTCATTCCTTATGTCATATCAGACTGTTGGATTTCTCCGCTGATAAGCCTCCTTATTTGTTTTGTGATGTTCTACGACACAAAATGTATTGCTTAAGATTAAGTGAAACTCTTCATACAACTGATATTTATCTCTGTAAAATTCAAACTTCTTACCGCTACTGATATGTCCGAATTATAGCATTTTTTGTACTTTGCAGGGGGCATTGTTAATCGGCGTGCAAAATTGATAATCATATAAAATACGTTGAGCCGAAATTGTTGTCGAGTTTTTCTGAAGACTCGCGAATCATGACCTGGTTTTTCCAGCAGAATCACATTCATAAATTATTACCGTTTTGATCCCACCCTCACTTTCCACGTCTTCAGCGTTCGAAAAAAGTCGCAATCCCTTATTCATCAGGTCTTAAATTCTCACATGTTAAAAGAGGTGAGGCAGGCGGTTAAAAAGGCGATAGAAGGGTCGCAATCCCTTATTCATCAGGTCTTAGATTCTCACGGTTAATACCTTGTCTATGCCGGTCATCCCGGACACTTCCATTTTCTGGGTCGCAATCCCTTATTCATCAGGTCTTAGATTCTCACGGCAAGGGAGGCGCACTCTAATGGTCCAAATGCTAAACGTCGCAATCCCTTATTCATCAGGTCTTAGATTCTCACAGGTTCACTGAAAAGCGAGGCGGAGAGCGGTATTATGTCGCAATCCCTTATTCATCAGGTCTTAGATTCTCACCACAAGCTGGGGTTCGCGGCGGCTTTGAGGTCCATATTGTCGCAATCCCTTATTCATCAGGTCTTAGATTCTCACTGGAAAAGGTACAGGCATTTAACGCGAAATTGCCCAAGTCGCAATCCCTTATTCATCAGGTCTTAGATTCTCACTGACCCTGCAAGCTGATGCTCTTACGAGCATTGGAGGAGACCTGTATGTCCGTCGCAATCCCTTATTCATCAGGTCTTAGATTCTCACGTTGAAAAGGAGATCGTGATGACCACTGGATATAAGGTCGCAATCCCTTATTCATCAGGTCTTAGATTCTCACGGAAAGAGAAGTTGCCATTTGTGATCGTGAGGACATTATCAGCGTCGCAATCCCTTATTCATCAGGTCTTAGATTCTCACCTTTCTCTTATGGCTATCGATAAAAAGAATTCTCTTTCGTCGCAATCCCTTATTCATCAGGTCTTAGATTCTCACGGCAATAAAGGAAATACCGATAATTGCATAGCATATTTTAGGGAGGAGGTCGCAATCCCTTATTCATCAGGTCTTAGATTCTCACATTTTAAAGGGATGACGTTCGACCTACAGACTAACGTCGCAATCCCTTATTCATCAGGTCTTAGATTCTCACTGCACGTCAAATTTCGTGAATCAGTCCAGTGTGTTACAGCCTCATTTCTGTAACCTCCAGTTATTAACATAGAACCTTTCTTTTTGAACCTCCTTTCTTCAGTTGTCAAAGAGCTCAATATGCAAGCTTTACAGCTACTTACGACACATTCTCTAGGCTACCTCGATTTTTGCCACTTTAACTATCTCCGAGAACGCCTCATAAAATAAAGACTTTTTCATCTTTCGTGATTTCGCCGTCTCCGAGCACCTTGATTACCTTCTCGCATTTTGCGCACAGGGCGTAGATGCGCACACTGTCCTCATCAGAAACCAGCCTGTTAAGCCGAGCTATCATCGTCTCCAACAGCTTGTCCTCCTCTATTATACACTCGAAGACGCTGCATTGTACCCTCGTGCCGAAATCGAGCATAGTCTTCGCCACCATTGTTCTCTTCCTGTCATCTGGTATGTCGTAAGAAACAATATAAAACATCGCCTATTCCTCTAGTCTAAACGGAGAATAAACAGGCCCGCCCTTGATAAATCCAGCAAGCTTTTCGGCCTGAATCCTGAAACATTTTCTTAGCGTTGTATTTTCCCCTGTTTCAGAGTGTTTAAACTCACGGGCCAGATATTTCTCATATTCCGCAAAATACTTTTTCATAGCCTCCCTTTTGAGGTAAACGCTTTCGTCCTTCTCGTTAGTATAGAAATCTTCAACACCCAGCATCCTGTTATTCACAAGATAAAGGGTAAAGCGGTCGACCGAGGCCCTGAACTCTTCCTGGATGTCCGCAGCCAGAGACGCCCTGCCGTATTCCACTTCATGGAAATATCCAAGATAAGGATCAAACCCGAGGCCGTCCAGTAGGGATGAGAGCTCATTAAAGATAAGCGTATAACCGAAGGAAAGGAGTGCGTTGACCGGATCGGTGGAGGGATGCTTTTTTCTCCCTTCGAAGGTAAGAGGACCGAGTACCATTTTACTAAACCCGTCGAAATATGTCCTGGCGGCTGTGCCCTCGATTCCCCTAAGTGAGGCGACGGACTCGACATTGTCGATGCTTTTAATAGTGGCTTCTATTGCCGACATTACTCCGGTAAGGGTTATCATAGAATGATTGCCTGAAAAATCTTTTACCACAGAGAGACAGTTTGTAAGCTTGCCCTTTACAATCCCCTTCGCAAGCGCCAGCTTGAAAATGTCGTCATCGTGCTTTTTGAATTGCAAGACCCTCAATTCGATGTTCTTGGTAAAAGGCGACGTCAGCTGCCCTATTAGCCTGCCGCTTTTTGTGAGCAGCGCCATTTCAATATCGTGCTCCAGAAGCTCGTGCATCGCCTGTGTGGTCAACTGTACGTTGCCGAAGATCAGAACTGCGGTTATCTTGCTGCACTGGATATCAAGGAGCACTTCATCTTCTTTTTGGACTACAAGTCTGTCCCCGGTCTTTTTGATGATGGAACCCTGTTCTGTAAGATAAAGATTTGCCATGACAAAATCGCGCCTGAAAGTTCTCCCGTTAGCAACAAATGATTGATCACCAGCGAGACGGGGAATTCTCATCCCCTAGATACACGCCTGCCAGCCCATGATCTCTTATCTGCTTAACCTTATACAAGTTTATCACTATTGCACCCGTTTGACACCAAAACGGTAAGAGGCGCAACTTCGCAGAAAAAAGGCGATGGGCCATTTGGCGAACAATTAGCGTCTAAAATCCCTGCTTTCCACAAATCCCTTCGGCTCAAAGAGCCGCCGTAGCAATCCCTTATTCATCAGGGCAATACCCGAAAGAGGAGCTTAAGTCATTAGTTGTCAAAGAACAACAAAAGCACAGATATGAGTTAGTGATGCTTGCGACAACATAAGCTATAATCCTGAAACGCAAATCCACCCCACCGGCCAATATTCACCCGCTTCGACAATGACTTTTCTCGTTTCGGAATATGTCAATGCCTTTGAGACACCTCTCGTCCACATTTAGTGTATTTTCTCCTCAGGTACTGGTACTGTCTTCGGCTTATTAATCCATACGGCCTCAGGAAGTAGCGGCGGCATAGGGATTTTTTTAACAAACCGCTCAGGATGTGCTTCATACGCAGTTCGCAGGACCTCGCCCCTGGCTATCTGTATATCTTGCGCAAAGCTGTAATGCACAGATTCCGGAGTGTGTAGCCCGATACCGGTGTGTCGATGCTCTTTGTTGTACCAAGGAAAGAAATCCTGGCAAAAGCTCCTGGAGTCTTCTATGCTACCAAACCGCTCAGGAAAGTCCGGCCGGTATTTAAGTGTCTTAAACTGGGACTCTGAATATGGGTTGTCATCGCTCGTATGCGGTCTGCTGTGGGTCTTCGTGATCCCAAGGTCGGCCAGGAGCAAGGCTACGGGTTTGGATTTCATTGATGAGCCCCTGTCCGCATGAATAGTGAGCTGATCTCTCTCGATATTCTGCTTTGCACAGGTTTCGCCAATGAGCCTTTCAGCCAAGACCGCTGATTCCGCAGGGGCTATCATCCAGCCGACAACATAACGGCTGAAGATATCCATGATCACGTACAAGTAAAAGTAAGTCCACTTTACCGGACCGAGGAGTTTGGTGATGTCCCAGGACCAAACCCGGTTCGGGGCTGTAGCCAAAAGCTCTGGCTTGCTATACACCGGGTGACGCAACTGGTTTCTGCGCTCCTTGACCTCCTTGTTCTCATCGAGGATGCGATACATCGTCCGTATTGAGCAATGGTATTGTCCTTCGTCCAAAAGAGTTGCATAGACCTCATAGGGTGCCTTATCCATAAATCTGTCGGTGTGGAGGATATCAAGTACTCCCTGCCGTTCCTCGGAAGACAGTGAACGTGGCGAGGTCGTATGCTGCATGGGCTCAACAAAGGGGGCATCTTTGCGCGCCTGTGTACGGTAAAACCCGGCACGGGCAACATCAAGCGCTTCACAGGCATGCTTGATCCCAACTTCAGAGGAAAGAATCACTGCAGCTTCCATCAGTCGGCCTCTCCTCCTTCGGGGATCGCAAGCGGGATCCCCAGTATCTCTGATACTTTTTTTTGGATATCTATTATGATCTCTGCCTGTCTAAGCCGGTTGGTCATCCTTTCGTTATCCCTGCGGAGCTTTTCATTTTCTGTAATAAGTGGATTGCGAACTGATTCCTTGCGGCCTCGCTTCTTTGGCGTCAGGGCTGACAGCACTCCCCTCTCTCTTTGGGTGCGCCACGTATTGAGGTTCGAAGCATACAGACCTTCACGGCGCAGCAGCGCCCCCATACTTCCATGTTCAGTGCAGGCATCGGCCAAGGTGAGTATACGCAGTTTGTATTCCGCAGTGAAACGCCGCCTGGCAGCCTTATCCGGCACCTCTGGGTTCGGATGGGCTACCGTCAACTTTGCTCCCTCCATTGTCCGTGTTGCATTGATTTTTGCAGCTATCATTATATGTTCTCCTCCCCGACCTCTACTCTAATTTAGCATAAGGGAGGTGTCTCACTTATATTGACACAGAGGGTTTTGGGTTCTACAGCCCTCTTGTTAATCAGATTAAAAGAGAGACTGTTTCTTCCAGAATGTCTTCCAATTCTCAGGAGAAAAGACCCCGGCCGCTTATTGAGCTCTAAGAGTTCATCATAAAAACTTGAAATGTGTGACTTGCCAATCGATTTATCAAATCCTTCAAAAAAAGCTCTTTTCTCATGAATAAGCACCCGTTGATAGAAAGTTCTACATGACTTTAGAATTTGGTCGAAAGAGATGGCCATGCCGATTTTGTCTCGAAGCCCAAAGTAACGTGTGTCCAGTCTGACTTCAATTTCCATTTCGACATCTTTTTTCATGAACTCTGCGAATATCTTCATATCTTCCATCCCGGCGACATCGAAGTTACCATCTTTATCCTTCCGTGCAATCTCCACTTTTTTGATCACGCTATGGACTGGCGATAGGGAGCAGTCACTGATCTTGAGGGCCTTAAAAGGATCATTAACTACGTTGATCTTTGGCTCATTAGACTTGTTTTTGTAACCACATTTCAAGGTATCCGCCTCAAGTTGTTCCGCAACCTTCCCTATCTTTGGCATTTTCAGTGAGTAGTCAATCTCACCCCCGATCATTTCCGCAACAAAAGCAGTGCGCATAGCCCCCTTCACGGAACTGCCTGGCAAAAAAATTCGCCCACTGGTCCGGATAAATGGTGTAACAAACAATCGACTCTCTTTGAATTTGTCCTCCAATTGGTGATAATAGGTTGCCAAATCCCCGGCATCCATGGAATAGACGATACATTCAGAGAAAAGCGCCACATTTTCGAGCCACAACGTCCGGATAAAGTTACGCGTCCCTATGAAGTCATCTGCATCCAGATATTTCTGAAGCAGTGCCAATGAATCTTCAGGAAGTGAGGAGATCAACACTGGGAGATTGATTCTCACAAACTCACCTTTCTCTGAGATCACATAATCATTTGGGATTAGGTCTCCTTCAGCACCGTCTGCTATGTGCACTGGTGTTAGGCACTTCAGATGTATATTCTTTTTTTGAATAAATTCACTCATGATCGACCTCCACTTGAATAGGAAGCGGATATGCGATACCACACTGAAAGATAGAAGGCTTCCTTATACCGTGCACACTGTTGACTATTCTTCCATAAAAAGGTGCACCCTGATTTTCGGCCAGAAAAACGGAGCCGGCTTCAAACATCAGAAGCGGATATTTGAAAGGCATAGGGTTATTTCCTGCAATTAGGGGGGAACTGGCAAAATGGCCGCCAAGCTTGCCATACTTTGTAAACAGCCTGTAAAATCCATCGGTGGGATCAGTTGCCCTTGGAATATAATTCGACAACGTCATGAAGGCGTTAGCCGAAGAGAAAATCACTTCATCATCGTAACTTTCCAAGGCGCAATAAAGCCTTCCCTTTCCGGCTGACGACCTTCTGCCATAACCGGAGAGGTTGATATACTCAAGACAAGTTCTCAGTGTCTCTTCCGAAAAATCATCGTCTGACTTACAGTAGATTTCGAAGTCTCCGTTTCCATGGAAGGTCTCATCTGTAGTAAAAAGACCACCGTCAATGGCAATGCTGGTCAGTCTATTGATCTTGGCATGATAGATTGATGTTCTTTGAGGAGTCGCATTTTTTATCTGTTCCCTGAATTCAGCAGGACATCTCCCGACAGAAGATGAAAAATGGCCGCAGACGACCTTCCCATCTTTAGTTTTGGCGGTACATACAGTTGGCAGATAGTTCATTATCTTAGGGCATATCTTAGGATTGCTCAAAATCGCGTTGAGGATTATGTAATGAGAAAAGGGTTGCCCGTTGAGCTGATAGATCAATTCTTTCGGAATATAGGCAGTTTCCCTAAGTTTCTTTATGACGTTGACCGCTACGGCGAAGTCTTCTACTCCCCAAAAGTTCCTTGTTAACTCGCTGACTTTCAACTTTTTTATCGGTGGAAGCACTGGATAAGGTAGATATCCCTTCGGAAAAGCATTCGAAATAATGAGTGGCGGCCTGTAGCTATTATACGAGTTAAGAAAGTCTATCAGTTTCGGTTCGTCATAGCAGTATCGCAGCGCCCAGCATATATGACCCCAGAGAGTATCCGAATGAAATGGTGTGATCACGGATGAATCAAGCCTGACAGATATTTTGTAGCTTTTCATGACACTTTGGGGTTTCTTGTTACCAGACTGGCAGTGGTGCCGTCCCACTCCAATTTTACAAGAGCACCATTGAGAACCAGTTCCTCAAATACTATCTTCCCATAGCCTCTGCTGCCCGACCCTCCAAGTGCATCCTCCTGCAGAAAATAAAGGGCATTGAGAACCTCTTTCCAGTTCCCTTCGTCCTTATTGTTTGTCATCTCCTTTTCGTTAGCTTCGTCGATATGAAATATTTTATAAGTTAATCCGAAATTAAAGCTCATGCCTGCTGGCACGCGCTCCATGTGGCGAGGGTCTATTGCTGTGCCTGTCAGGCGGTTAATCCTGTTTTCGACTTTGTCTTCAACATAGACGAGTTCGCCCTTTTCAAGCTTCTTTTCCTCATTTGAGCTTAACAACAATTGGCAGTCGTTTACGATTAATCTGGTAGGGCCGTATTTCTTTTCTTTAGACGTATTACCGAAAATACGGCAGACAACACAATTTTCATCATCACAGCTGTGGGGCTCTCCCTTGCCGTTACGGCCAACCACCCCCACTTTCCATTCAACGAGAAAACGCATCTTTCCTTTTATTGAAGAACCCGGAATATAAGGCAACCCTGTCACGGGGTTCTTGATAACAGGATTATCTATTCCTCCTATTTCGATATTATCCTTGTTTCCGCCGATGTGAAGCCCTGACAGGAGCTTTATCTGGCCCCTTAGTTCTTTATATCTCAAGAATTTCATAAGTTACCCTCCTCAGTTATTTTTCAAATTGGCAAAACCGTAAACGGCTTCGAAGAATAGGCAGAAAGCTTCGAATCTCTTCTTTTCCTCATCTTCCGTTTCTGCCTTTACATTAGTAATACATTTATTCATGAAGTCGGAGAATACATGCATTCCCTTTTTCTTACTATTTGCTGCGTACTGGGCCTTTGATTTTAACATTACTATAAGAGGCTGGATTCGTCTGTAGCTTGCGTTTTCTTGTTCGAGTCGGCCTTTAAGTCGCTTGACCTCATCATAAAATTTCCGCACCTGGTGCGTCGTTATCCCCGCCTTTTCGAATTCTTTAGCTACGGCTAGTGCCTCCCCATCAAGCAATTCCGGCCTGATTTCACCATTTTCCAAGAAATCTTTGATGTTCATTCAACGCCTCCTTTGCGGTATTTTCTATTCTTATATAAAGTCCAATAAACCGGTATTTTCAGATTTTCCATAAGATTCTCATCAAGGGGCGTCTGGTATAGCGACAGCATTAAAGGGGAAATATTGTCAGTAAACCATTGGCGGGTTTTCGTATTATCCACGTCTCCTATTTTCTCGGTCAGATTTCTTCTCACATCGTAATTCATATGGGAGTGGAATATAAGTTTGCCAATCTCACCCTCTTTAGCTTCGAAATACATTTTCTGATATAAAAGCAATCTATGTATAAACCGAGGCATTCGAGAAATAGCTCTTTGAGATACCGCCGGCTATAACATCCGGAGTGGTAGCTGTGATGACAACCACTCGGTCTTGTATGGGCATGCCATTTCTTTCACTCGCACGTCTTTTGCCGTCATTCCCGCAGTGTTTAAGCGGGAATCCATTCTTTTGAAAATGACCAAACGCCTTCCAGACGTGTAATCTGCTTTTGTGCAATGACAAATTTTGTAGTTCGCTCCAGTTTAAGCTGCTTTTTTTATCAAAGACCTCATGTCCTCCACCTGATTCCTCTTTATCCTCGCCAATGCCATCGACAGCATCACTATCAGCGCAAGTCCAACCCTGAGTGTCATCTTTGCTTTCCCTCTGATGAAGTGATGCTCAAATCCAAAGGATAAATCTATCCGGCTGTTCACTCTCTCAACAGCAGTCCTGCCATTATACAGTCTCTTCCATTTATAACTGCTCCTCGCTATCGGCACAAATATCCTCCGGTCAGTTTGAAGTGGTATCCTCACTATTTTCCCCTGTGTCCCTTCCGAACACTGAGCATACCCTTTGCATTTCATCCCGTATGCCGCTGACGGACATTTGTACTTCAATGTGTTCCTGTCCTTCTCAAATCCGCAAAATGCCATCTCGTATCGTTCATTACTCTTGGGGCAATGACAATACACTGTCCCCCTATAATCATAAACAATATTAGCAAACAGCAGCCTTGTCTCATCTGTATCCTTCCAACTATTCCGTATGTCGATTACAGGCTTTATGCCATGCTCATCATAGAGCGTTTCATTGTGAAGGCCGCTGTCATATGCTTTATCTCCAGTCAGTGTCTCTATTGTCTCAAAATGTTTCTTAGCATCCTCTACCATTGGCTTCAACTCTTCGACATCGGCTCTGGAAGCTCTGGTCACTTTGTACCCTACGGGCAACTCATATGTCGAATCCACTACAAGATGCAGCTTGTAGCCGAACCATGAAGTGATCTTCTCCCAAAGGCTTCCATCAGCTCTTTTGCCTTTGTAGGTTTTGCGGCCCCAGTCGGCATCAGGGTCTGAACTTTCCCGGGAATCTTTTTTCCCCCGCGCATGACTCTCTATCTTTTTGCTGTCAATTGCAACATGCTTCCCCAAATCAGGCAGACACTTCCTCAATTCCTCTATGAGCCTATTAAACATCGCGTCAATCAAACTCTGTTTGTTTATCAGTTTCTTCAACATCGATGAGTACGCATCTTTTGAGGGCACTGCCTTTTCTCCCTGAGCAGGATCAAAGCCACATGTCTCACGCAATTCGCCGTTCCTTAATAGCTCCCGCCTCAGTGACTCTATCGATGCATGCTGATACACTATTGCCGCAAGTATGCTGTTCCATACAGGACGTATCGGATAATCATCACGGCGGCCCTTCCGCTGCAATTCTAATTCTTTCATCAATTCATCATCGGGTAAAACTTCCAGTACCATCGTTAGTCTCTCCAACTCCCCGCTCGCCTCTACATCCTTCCAGGAAAATATCTTTTGCTGTATAATCTTTGCCATGGGCGCTGCTCCTTTCTTGTGATTTCTTTTTGGTCGAAGAAACATTTGCAAGAAATGTGCATGCGCCCTTTATTTTCTATGTTATTACCTGGATTCCCGCTCAACAGACTGCGGGAATGACGGCTACTTTTATAATTCCTCATACACCCATACAACTACCGTTTTCGATGGGGTGAATTTTAGACCTTTTGCCTCATTTCGCCTCGTTTCATGCTGAATAAGCCTTTTATTGGGGGATTCTTTTTTTACGCTGCCCGCAAGTTGGCTCCTATCGGGCTATTGTGAATTACTCGAATGCCTCAAACCCGGTCGTCAGGATGTCGCCATTACTTGTGAGTCCCTGATCCAAAATATTCTTAGTCTTAATCAGTTTGTCCAACAATGACCATTCAACAGTCGTATCAAATAATGTTATGCGATCCTTCCCTGAATTCTTTGAAAGCTCAAGATTTCTGTCAGCAAGTGCTATTGCTGATGAAATCGGAAATTTCGGGTGGACTACCGCTATCCCAGCTGAAAGCGTAATATTCTCGTTGCGACATGTAAATCTCCTGAACTCTTTATTGAGTGTGAAGGCAAAACCAATAACCACCTCCCAAGGACCGACAAGCACGATATCGTCGCCTCCTGAATAGACTATATAGATACTGCTTAATTGAGGTGTTTCCTTCAATATTCGATACACCCACCCAGAGAAAAAAAGGTCAAGCATTCGCGACATCGTAAGATAGCGGGATATTGTCAGCATATCTTGAAGCCCTTCACTAAAAATAAGTCCGAGATTGTCAACATCCGCCTTCATAATCCCGATAAGCTGATGGCCCCTATATTGCCCGGCATTTTCCGACCGCTCCGATGATGCCGCAGCAATGCAACTGAATGTATAGAGATGGCGTTGTTCAGGACTTCGTCTCATCACCTCTATCTGCTCACAGAAGGGGCCTTCCTTGCATACTTCGCACAATTCTTCATTTCCGGAGTAGTTTTCAAAAAAGGGGGTATGGTTAGATAGGAACCTGTGAGTTGTGCCAAGAAACATCGGTTGTGTCTCGTCTTTATGATCCCGCAACCTCTGTACCGTTATAAAGCCGGATTGCCATTCAAAGGCCTTGAGCGGCCGAATAAAATAATTGTCTTTAAAGAAAAAGAAGCTAGTCCAATCAAGAGGCTTAGATGCGGTTGTCTTTGCAATTTCTTCACCTGAATCGTCCCGCCCTATGGCAAGATATTGGGCCTCCAACAAGTTTCTTCCCATTACTTTGTCAATTATGCATTGTTTGCACAATACCTTTTCCCCTTCATCACCATCATGGGGGTCCTCATATTCGCCAGGAAATTTTCTGCATGACCGGCAGTCACTGGTACCGTGAAAATATGGAGCATATCTTAACGTCCTTATAAACTTCTCTTCGCACCAGTTTGATTCATCATGCAAGAGGTTTCCGTATTTGGCGACTTTGCCTTTCTCAAGAGCGTACATGAGTTCATCAAGCCGGTCCCGAAAATTACAAGCCCTTTGCTTGTCCGAATTTTGCTCCTCGGCAATCTCGCTGTTTTCGTCGGACGAAGACTCATCAATAACAGCTGTCCGCCGATAAAAATCATCTCCCTGCATTTCAATTGCCCAGTCCATGATCAGGGACAACTCCCCCGAAAACTCCTCCAACAGCCATTCGGAAATCTCTGCGTAAAGGGCTGATAACCTATCCCTTATTTCCCCTACATTGGGGGCTAAAATTATAAATTTACCTCCAGCGGATGTCAGATTGCAGCTTCCGGGCAAGTTTAGCCCCGTGAGGATTTTGATTATGACCGTTTCTATCAATGCAGACACATAAAAGGACCTGGCCCTCAAACGTTTTGCGACACCGCCTTCCCCGGTGATTGATGATATCTGATAGATGTAATTCTGTATGCCTGAGATATTGCCACCAACAAGCAAAAATTTCTTCTCGACATCACTCTTTATATATTTGACCTCCATCGTGCCTTTCATACTATGGTACCGGTAGAGACATGCGGCCAAGGCACTAGAAGATTTCAGATGGTCGAAAATGGAGACATCGGCAATGTCAGGATGGGCATGACACGGCAGGCACCAGAAATATTTTTCAAATAGTGAATGCAATGTGTTATAAAATTTATCAAACGTTGCCTTACTGAGATCGAGTCTTTCCAACTCGTTAATAAATGCATTGAACAGCTTGCTAGTTTCGTCATTATCCAGCGCAAGCTTGTTTTCTTCTGGAAAAGCTCTGGAAGCATCAAGGAATGACGCTTCATAACCAAATGCCTTTGCAGGAGTGACCTTCCCGATGCTGACACTTGAAAAGATCGGCTTCAAAGGGAGTATCCTACCTTTGGGTGGGTATGTTGTAACGCCTTCGCCTTCCTCAAATCGCTCCTTGGTCGAATAACTGTCCGCCTTATGCACTATCCAACCCCATGGCTTATAGCCGCTATGGTGTTTTCTTATGGCTTGTTCTAGTTTTTCCTTGTAAACCCATTCCTCTTTTATCATTGCAGAGAAGAAACCAAACTTTGAAAACCCTCCGGTTGCACTGAACTCACCTTTTCCACACACAAAATCTGCACCCAGATCCTGATGTTTGCCAGATAATTCTTCAATTTGAGTTACCCTATGGAGAAACTTCCCCACATCATGCAGCAATGCCGCCAGAATTACCGTATTGTATTCCCTCTCATCAACTCCGCTCATCACGCCTCCATCCCTTTAATGAATTGAAAGCCATTTATAAAATAGACTATAATTGTAGTCAGATAATAAACCCATGCATTCCGTATCGGGTTCGGAATGACTGTAACAAGGAGACACGGCATGACAAAGACTATCCCCATTGCCGACGCTAAGAAGAGCCTGTCGGCGATCATCAAAGATGTGGACGAAAAATTCGACAGGTTTGCCATCACTAAAAACGGAGTCGAAAAGGCGATCATAATAAGCAGCGAGGAATTTGAAGGCCTCATGGAAACGCTCGACATACTTTCACACAAAGAGGAAAGAGAAGCCCTTGTAAAGGCGAAGGAGCAGATCAGGAAAGGCAAAACTGTGCCGCTCAGGGTATTCAAAGCAAGGTTGAATCTCAAATGACCTTTGGGATAGAGCTTGCGAGGGAAGCTGAATCCGGTCTTGAAGCGCTTCACAAATCCGACAGGAGGCTCTTCAACAGGATTCTTTCCAAGATTGAGTTCCTCGCCGAAAACCCGAGAGAGGGGAAACCACTCGTCGGCAATCACAAGGGAGAGTTTTCCCTCAGAGTCGGAGATTACCGCATCGTCTACGAACTGGATACAACAAGACATATAGTCTATATCCTCACTGTAAAGCATCGGAAACATGTCTATTGATTTATAACTTCATATTTCCCCAATCCAAAACTCGTCCCCTTCCCCACATGGAGGATCTCTCCTGCGCGAACAAGCGGCATGAAGGGTTCGACATTCCCCTCAAACGTTATCCTCCCGACAAACCCTCCCATCTTCATCCTCGTATCCTGACGGGCCGAATACCGCTCCCAGTCATACCACTTCAAATTCTTCTCTTTGACCTTCACTCCTTTTGCTTTTTCGATCAGGCCCTTGAAGTCCCATTGTGAAGGGTCGCCGCTGCAATGGAAATAATAAAGCAGGGACAGTCTTCTCAAAAGGTTCCTGATGAGTATATGGAACTCAAGGTCAAGGGTGAGACTGCCGTCATAAAAGATTCTTGTTGGAGTTAAGAATGACAGAGAGATTGTTTCTCCACCAGAGGCAGCTTGCAATGATGGGTCATAGCCAAGCGACAAACTTGAAGGGCTGAAAGTCTTGAGGGTCTTGCTTCCTGAATCATAAATCTTCTTACCCTCGCAGTTCGTCTCTCGCAACTCGTATTTTCCCCTTCCCTTTCCGAGTCCGGTCTTTCCAAGCTCATCGAAGGTATAGATGAAATAGGGGATATAATCCACCGCCCGGCCAATAAGCGTAAGGCCAAAGGTGATCTCGTCGCCTGGTTTGTAAGCCTGTCTTTTTTCGGGAGCGGGTTCAATGATAAAGGGATGTGGCGCATTTGTGTATTTCCTCATCATCTTGGTATCGGAAGGCGGCGGGGTCTCGAAGACATAGGAATACACGCATTTCTCTTTGAGGATACAATCGGCGCAGTCGGTTTTTCGCAGGGCGCAGACAACGCGCCTGAAGGCGTTGCCGAATCCGCCTCGCAGCGTGGAGCCCTTGTAGGAAGGCAAAAGAATTATGTCCTTCGCCACAAGCGAGAAAAGGAATTTTTGATACTTGATTCTCAATATCCCCCCTCTATCTGTGTGCAAAAATATCTTAGCAATAACATGCACGGACTGTCCATGCTTTCTTTAGTCTGTGTCGAGCCTATTCACATTGCAGATTGGCGAGATACAACTCACATTATCCAAACTAAAGAATAGAATTAAAGGGGATGGCAGGAAATAAGTACTCTACCCTGAGGAACAATATCACCATACATCATTTGCTAAACCGCTGCCCTCTCTCACCAGCCACCAGAGGCACCGCCACCGCCGAAGCCGCCGCCTCCACCGCCTCCAAAACCTCCTGAATCGCCACCGCCAAAACCACCGCCGCCCGACCATCCACCTCTGCCGGAAGATAAAAATAGCAGCAGAAATAATGCAGGATGTCTGATAAAAAGTATCACCGCCGCAATGAGGAAAAAAAGAAGCACCAGTCCTTGAAACAAGCCGATCTTATGCTGCCTTTTCGCGTAGCTCCTTTCAGGGACCGGGGTACCGGTCAGCATAACCCCTTCGGCTGCGGCAATAGTATTGATTACGGCAAAGGCAGTGTCAGCGATACCTTTCCCGAAATCGCCGTTTCTGAAATTGGGCACAAGATATGACCTGCCGATCGATCCCACCAGGCTGTCGGGCAGCACACGTTCAAGGCCGTATCCTATCTCAAAACGGTATTTTCTTTCCTGCATGGCAATTATAAACAGGACGCCGTTGTCTTTTCCCTTCTGCCCAAGCTTCCATTTTTCGGCGGTCTTCAAGGAAAAATCTTCAAGACTTTCTCCGTTCAGGCTCGGGACGGTCAGAATGACCATCTGTGCGGTTGTTTTTTCTTCAAGTTCCCTAAGCGAGCTATCGAGCCGGGCTTTTGTTGCATCGTCAACAACCCCGGCAAGGTCCACCACATACTGAGACGGAACAGCAGGGATTTCAGGGACCGCGGCAAATGAAGGCAACGACGCCGCAGCAAGCGCGAGCGCTATACAGATAATGATAAAAAATAGGGGGGCGCCTGACTTAAAGGCTGGTCGCATCAATAAAAGCCTCCACATTTTCGAGAGCCTTATGATAATGCTCGAAAATATGGTGGAGCTCTTCCTTTGAAGGTTTGATAAGCCCGGACCTCAACTCCAGGAGCCGCTCAAAAATTCCGGCATCCATCGAGACCAACTCCTGGAATACCCTGATTGCATCGTGTCTTTTAACCGGCGGTTCTTTATCAAAAAGAAAAAGCAGGCCCCTGATGAGCGGCATGCAGCCCACAACCGAATGCGAAAGAATTTCTGCAAGGCTCCGCTTGTCGCCGAGAGAGGTTATATAGCTCTGCCGTAATCCGATAAGCCTGACTTTTACTTCACGCTCACACTGAAGTTTCACAGAAGCCTTGCTTATGACCAGGTCTTTAAATATGTCCTCCCCGGCAACAGTCTTGTGGATAAGCTGAAAATCATGGAATTCTATGGGGAAAACATCGATAGAATCCCGGATATACTCCGGAGTCATGATCAGTGGGGCAGCAATCCCTTTCTTCCTGTATTTTCTGCCGAGCGATGCAATGAATTCGATAAAACCAAAATCAATTTTATGAACGATGATAACAGAATGGATGACCGAGTCTTTCTCCCTGAAATCAGGTGTGACCGCGCTGCCCACTATATGCAGAGAATGGACTGCGTCAGGATATCCAGACTGCACTTCACTGAAAAAAGGGACACTCCGCTCAGCAACAACAGGATTGAGTTCGACGGTATTCATCAATAGCATGGATTATTATATCACACCTTTGAAGTAGCCGGCAGTCAAGGGGCTAAAAATTCACTGCAATTCAGTCCCTGTAATTTTTTTCTATCGCCAGGAAGGCAGGCAGGTTCTCAAAGAATATATCAACCAGTTTCGGTTCGAAATGTTTGCCCTTTTGCGCTTTGAACAATTCCAGGATCCAGTCGAGTTTCCAGGCCTTCTTATAGCAGCGGTCGCTTCCCAGCGCATCGAAAACATCGGCCAAAGCGGAGATCCTGCCGTAAATATGGATCTCTTCCCCTTTCAATCCTTTTGGATAACCGGTCCCGTCCCACTTTTCATGATGCTCTATTGAAATAATGGCCGCAGCTTTCAATATCTTGCGTTTGGAAAAGCAGAGCATGCTGTACCCTATTTCTGAATGTGTCTTTATGATCTCGAATTCTTCAGGGGAAAGTCCTCCGGTCTTGTTCAGGATCGTGTCCGGAATTGCAATTTTCCCTATGTCATGCATGGGGGATGCCTGCTTGATCAGTTGCACGTCTTCGATTTCCAGGCCATATTCCAGAGCAAGGAGCATGGAATATTCGGCAACTCTCTTGACGTGATTGCTTGTTTCCCTTGATCTGAACTCGCAGGCGGTGCCGAGGGTGAAGATGACCTCTTTCTGTGTGTCTTCTATTTCTTTATACAGGCCGGACACCTCAAGCGTCTGTGCAGCATACCCGCCTACCAGCATCAGTTTTTTCACATCGCTCTGCTTGAAGGCTTTTGTCTTTGATCTCTTGTTCAAGCACTGCAAGGCGCCGATAATGTCATTTTCAAGGGTTTTTACCGGGATGGCGATAACGCTCCTGGTTGTATACCCGGACATTTTATCCACGTCAGGATAGAAGCGACTGTCGTTGTCTACGTCATTGCAGATCAGCGCGGCATCGGTCATAACAACATTGCCCACAAAGCCCGAGTGAACGGGAATCCTCACAGAACCCAGACCGTGCGCTGTTTTTGTCCATAACTCCTGTCTCTCCCTGTCCACCAGCCATAGGGAACACCTGTCTGCATGCAGGATATCCCTGGCCAGATCTGCAAGAAGCCTCAGCAGCTTGTCCAGGTTGGTTTCATCGGCGATCTTTGTCGCAAAGGTAAAAATGGTTTCCAGGGTATCCTGAGATACGAAGCTGTCCATAATCCTTCCGGTTATGGCAACTGACAACATAAGCAGTTGCAGATCACTCTCGTCAAAACCACAGTTCCCTATTTTGTTGAGCACCTCGAAAGCTCCGATGGCTTCGCCGTCGCCGTTTGCTATAGGCACAGCAATCAGGTTCCTCGTCCTGTACCCGGTAGCGCTGTCCACAGCCATGAAAAATCTCTCGTCACTGTAAGGATCGTTGGAAATCAGGGGTTCGTTGCATTCAATCGCACATCCGGCAAAACCCGATTTCAGAGGTATCCTGAGCTCCCCGACTCCATCGGCTATCTTTGCATAAATATTCTGTCTCTCGTTGTCGAGTAACCATAAAGAGCATCTTTCAGCATTGACTAAGTCCCTGCTCATATTGGAGAGCAGCCGGAGAATCTCATCGCGATCGGACAAGTTTACGACGGAGGCCAAATAGCGGAGGATGGTCTTTAAAACATTCTCACTGTTGATGCTGTCCAGATTGAAATCTCTTTCACCCATAAGATCGCTTCCCTCTCAGCATGCCGGATCAAGTCGACTTTCTCTGTTTCACCACCGCATGATACACAACCATATAACCAATCGCAGCCGATACAAGCGCCACGAGAGTCGAGCCGAAAACAAAGGGCCAAAAGAGAAAACTCACTTCATGGAACAGATATGAAAAACTCAGGCAGTGCCATTTCAAAGGAGGAATAATTTTATCGTCACCGAGAAGTTTCAGGCCTACCCATGTTGAAAAGGTGTAAATCGGCACAACGGTCCAGGGGTTTGAAACGTACACAGCAACAATCGTAACAAATTTGTTCATCCTGAATAACCATGCAGCTCCGATGCCGAGTGCGGTATGCAGCCCTAATAGCGGAGACATCCCTATGAAGACGCCCACTGCGAAAGAAACAGCAATCTTCTTTGGGGAATCGTTTGTGCTGACTACTTCCCTAAGCTTGTCACGCAATGCCAAAGTGCTGGTATCCCTCTGCTTTTAACGCAGCTTCTCTTCCTGACTTGTCTACTGCAATCCTTTCTTTATCTGTGATCTCACCTATGCAGTATGCATGAATGCAGTCGAGCTTCTCCGCAGCTTCCGGTGAAATTGTAAATAAAAGCTCATAATCCTCTCCACCGGAAACCGCAAACTCAAGAGGAGACGACCCTATGCAGCCGGCGGCAAATCTCATACTTTCCGATATCGGGATTTTTTCGAGATATACCCTGGCCCCCACATGGCTTTCATCACAGATCCTGCATAAATCGGTAAACAGGCCGTCGCTCACGTCGACCATGGAAGTAACATACGGCAGCAACTCGCACACTTCCCTTGCTACCGGCATCAAATGTCTGGCTAATAACGGCCTTACTTTGTTGCCGTCAAGGTTAACAAGACCCTCCCCATGTGTCAGCACCATGTCCGGCAAAGGGTCCGCAAAGTTCTTCCACAGTTTGACCGCTTCTTTTGATTCGGGAGAAAGCCTTTTGAGCAAATCGAGCCCGCAGGCCGCATCACCGGTCGCCGAAGTCACGTAAATCCTGTCTCCAGCAACAGCTCCGCCTCGCGTAACAGGCTTGTTGGCATAGCCCAGTACCGTCGCAGAAAAAACCATATCATTCCTGGCAGAAGACAAATCTCCTCCGATCAGCGCCACGCCGTACTGCCGCAAAGCGCATGAAATTCCCTCGTAAAACTCCCAGAAAAAAGTTTCATCCGTATCTTCTTTCAGGGAAGCGTTCAGCAGAAGGTAGCGGGGGACGCCACCCATTGCCATAATGTCGCTGACATTAACCGAGACCAACTTAAACCCCAGATGGTACGGGGCTGTATAACTTAAATCAAAATGCACCCCTTCATGCATCAGATCAGTGGTAACAAGCAATTTTTCATTTTTTTCTACAGGCAGAGCAATTGCAGCGGCGTCATCTCCGATACCGATAAGAACGCCGCTATCCGCTTCCTGTACAGGAACGCTAAACCTTCTTCTTATTTCTTCGAGAAGTTTTAGTTCTCCTATCAGGCGCAGTTTCATGTGTAACCTTTGGACGCTTTGTGTTGTTAAGCGTCTTCACCTTTTTTATTGCCTTAGCGGCAGGTTTGAGTGCATGTTTCAATACATCGTCCATAGTTTCAACAATCACAAATGTCATACCGTCTTTTACATATTTGGGAAGGTCATCGAGGTCTTTCTTGTTCCTGTGAGGAATTATGACAGTCTTTATCCCCATCCTTTTGGCTGCAAGGGTCTTCTCCTTGAGCCCGCCAATTGGAAGCACCCTGCCCCTTAACGTAACTTCGCCGGTCATTGCAACATCCTTTCTTACCGGCCTTCCGGTCAATGCAGATGCAATTGTAGTAGCCATTGTAATTCCGGCTGACGGCCCGTCCTTGGGTATAGCGCCGGCAGGGACATGAATATGCATGTCAATATTGGAGAATAAATCATCACTCAGCCCGAGGCCGGAGGCCCGCGACTTTATGTAGCTTAAGGCTGCCTGGGCCGACTCCTTCATAACATCCCCCAACTGGCCGGTGAGCGTAAGGTTTCCCTTTCCCTTCATCATGGTCGCTTCGATGTATATAACATCGCCGCCGGCCTCTGTCCATGCAAGGCCTGTTGCGACGCCGACTTCATCCACCTTCATCTCTTCTTCAGGAAGATACTTCTCAACGCCGAGATATTTGTGAACGTTCTTCGCCGATATCGAGAAGTTGTCCGCCTTGCCCTCGGCAACCTGCTTGGCCACCTTGCGGCACAGATGGGCTATCTCGCGCTCAAGGTTCCTGACCCCGGCCTCCCGCGTGTAGTGAGATATTATCTGCTGGACCGCGGAGTCGCTTATTTGCAGTATCTTTGTGGTTATCCCATGTTCGTCAAGTTGTTTAGGCACCAGATACTTTTTCGCTATCTGGAGCTTTTCCTCCTCAGTGTATCCTGACAGGTACAATATTTCCATCCTGTCTCTCAACGGCCCCGGAATAGTGTCGGTGAGATTTCCAGTCGTAATGAACATCACGTTGGACAGATCAAAAGGCACCGCCAGATAATGGTCTGCAAAAGTATTATTCTGCTCCGGGTCAAGCACCTCAAGCAGAGCGGAAGAGGGATCGCCCCTGAAATCCGTACCGATTTTATCAATCTCATCAAGCATGAACACCGGATTATTTGTACCCGCCTGTTTAATACCCTGGATTATTCGCCCAGGGAGTGCGCCGACATATGTTCTCCTGTGGCCTCTAATCTCCGCTTCATCGCGCACCCCGCCAAGAGAAACCCTTATAAACTCCCTTCCGAGCGCACGGGCTATCGAACGGCCAAGCGACGTCTTGCCGACGCCCGGGGGGCCTATAAAGCATAGTATCGGACCCTTCATCTTCTCTTTCAGTTTCCGTACGCTGAGATATTCGAGGATTCTTTCTTTTACTTTCTCAAGATCATAATGATCATCATTAAGCACTTTTTCCGCCTTGCCTATATCCAAATGGTCTTTCGTGCTCTTGGACCATGGTATTTCAGTAAGCCATTCAAGATAAGTCCTTATAGTGCCCGCTTCCGCACTGTCAGGGTGCATCTTTTCAATGCGCCTGAGCTGTTTCTCCGCTTCTTTCATAACTTTTTCAGGCATCTTTGAATCATCTATTTTTTTCTTGAATTCCCTTACCTCTTCCGCGCGCTCATCGATATCGCCAAGTTCCCGCTGTATGGCCTTCAACTGCTCTCTAAGGAAATACTCTCTCTGGGTTTTGTCTATTTCACCCCGCGCTTCGGTCTGGATTTTTTGCTGAATTGTGAGCAGCTGGACCTCCCTGCCGAGTATTTCACTTACCCTCGTCAAACGCATAACAGGGTCGGACATTTCGAGTATTTCCTGCGCCTGGTCCGTTTTCAAGCCCAGATTTGCAGTAATGAGATCCGCAAGCCTTCCCGGATCCTCTATATTCTCGATTACGACCATGACGTCCGGCAAGACCGTTTTCCCAAGGTTCACTACTTTGTCCATCTGCTCCTTGACGTTCCGGATCAACGCCTCGTTCTCAATGGATGCTTCAGCAGGTTTTTCCTCTACGACCTTTGAAATGCCCGCCACAAAAAAAGGTTCGTGCTGTGTAAATTCGCTCACCCTCGCCTTGCTTAATCCCTGGACAAGGATTTTGACTCGTCCGTCAGGGAGTTTGAGCATCCTCATGATCATGCAGACCGTTCCCATCAAATAGAGATCAGCAGTCGTTGGCGATTCCACATTTAAATCCTTTTGTGCCAGCAGGAGCACCATCCTGTTGGTGTTCAGAGCGTGATCTATCGCTTTTATAGAGATGTCCCTGCCCACAAACAAGGGTAGAATCATATAAGGAAAAATTACTATGTCCCTTACCGGCAGCACCGGCACTGTATCGGGGATTTCTACTTCTTTTGTCTCTTCTTTATCATTAGCTTCCGCCATCTTCGGTTCCTCCATTCCTTATCAACACCCCCAATTTCTTTGTATATAGTTACATGAGCATATGAATCAAAACTCATTCACTCATTTACTCGTTTAACAGTAATTGTTATAGCCTTTCTCTCCCGCTTCGGAAACCTAATGGTTATGACGCCGCGGGCGTAGAATGCTTCTGCAGAAGAAGCATTCACCGGTACCGGGATCTTCAAGGCCCTTCTGAACCCTCTGATGCCCCGCTCCATGCATACATAGCGTAAATCGGGTTCCCTGACGGCGTCGTTTCTTATCCCTTCAATTATCAGCATATCTCCGTATACTCTTATGGATACATCATCCGGTTCTATGCCGGGCAAATCAATCTCAAAAATAAGCTCATCCCCTGATTCATAAATGTCCACCAGCGGCCATACAGACGATTCAATGTGATATAGACAAAGCCCTTTTTGTATATTTTCCATGCTACAGCTTCAATTTATTGATCAGGTACCGCCTGAAACCCTCAGACAATTCCTTGTTTTTAAGTGCAAAGTCAACGATTGCCTCCAGGTATCCCATTTTATCGCCTGCATCATACCTGTTGCCTTTTATCAGATACCCGTAAATTACCCGTCTGTTCAGCAGTTCCCTTAGCGCATCGGTAAGCTGTATCTCGCCTCCTGCGCCGGGTTTCTGTTTTTCAAGAATATCAAAAATATCCGGAGTAAGGATATACCTCCCTATTATAGCCAGGTTTGACGGGGCTTCTTCGGGTTTAGGCTTCTCAATAAGGTTCTTTATCCTATAGACCTCTCCATCCAGCGCTCCGTCAATAACACCGTACCTGGACACCTCGGATATGGGGACCTCTTCAAGCGCGACCACAGGGCATTTCAATTCATCATATACCCGGATCATTTCCTGCAGCAAAGGATAATCGGGGTCCACAACGTCATCACTAAGTATAACAACAAAAGGCTCATCTTTGACAAAAGGTTTGGCACAAAGAATAGCATGCCCCAGGCCGAGCGCAACCCGCTGCCGGATATAAGCAAAGTTGATATGGCTGAGCTTGTTGATCTCGTCCAGCAGTTTCTTTTTGCCTGAGATCCTGAGTTTCTCTTCCAACTCATAGGCGGAATCGAAATGGTCCTCTATGGCGCGTTTATATTTACCTGTGATAACAACAAACTCCTCTATGCCGCAGGACATGGCCTCTTCAACTGCATACTGAATCAAAGGTTTATCAATAATAGGCATCATTTCTTTTGGTGATGCCTTGGTGGCCGGCAAAAAACGTGTACCAAGCCCTGCAGCGGGTAATATTGCCTTTGTTATACTTTCGCTTCATTCGCAGTCTATCTCCCTTTCTTGCTGCGCCTTAATGCCGGAGACGAGACTTGAACTCGTACGAAACCAGGTTTCGAGGGATTTTAAGTCCCTTGCGTCTGCCAATTCCGCCACTCCGGCATATGATGATACATAGCGAGAACAAGAAAATTTAATGTTCCTTTAATACGATACTAAAAAACCAGGGAAAGTGCAACTTTATAAAAAACGGGTAATAGGTAATAGGTCATAGGTTATAGTTGTTGATTTTTTTCCCCATAGCCTATAACCTATGACCTATGACCCATTGGATGATAGATGACGACTTCTTGCAGGAGCTATTAAAAAAGGCCCTTTCACATGGCGGCGAATATGCGGACATTTTTGTCGAGCACAGAGAGACGACGTCGATACTACTTGAGGACAACAGGATTGAAAAAGTAGTCAGCGGCTCTATGTCAGGGATAGGCATCCGTCTTATTTACAAAGGGAAAACGGCATACGCCTTCAGCAATGATTTTTCAAAAAAAATACTGTTTGACCTTGCTGTCACAGTCAGCAAGGCGGCAGCCGATACAGTCATGGACGTCGTCATCGACATGAAACAACAGCGACCGGAAAAAATTTCTTCAATTAAAATACCTCCGGGCTCAGTGACTCTCGATAAGAAGATTGCTCTGGTCCAACAGGGTAACAAGGCCGTGCGTTCTCTGGACACCAGAATAAGGCAGGCAAGCATCATTTACAGGGACACGCTGCAAAAAGTAAAAATCGCTACCTCGGACGGAATAGTAACAGAGGATGAACGCATCTACACCGTTGGCGCCGCTCATATCATTGTGGCGGATAGCGCTTCCATACAAACAGCACATGAGTCGGCAGGGGGGCTTGCCGGATTCGAGTTGTTCGAAACCAATCCCATGGACACACTTGCTGAAACGGCTGCCCGGAGGGCCATAATGCTGCTCGGTGCACGCAAGGCGCCGGGCGGCAGAATGCCTGTCATCATATCGTCGTCCGCAGGCGGCACCATGATCCATGAGGCAATCGGACATGGTCTGGAGGCGGATCTTGCGCGGCAGGGCCTATCCGTCTATTCAAAAAAGCTCGGTGCACAAGTGGCCTCTCCGCTTGTTACAGTGATCGACGATGCTACGATCCCGAATAAGCGCGGCTCATTTTCAGTGGATGATGAGGGCACGAATGCGAGAAAGAATATATTGGTAAGTGAGGGCATTCTCATTGGCTATATGTACGATAAATATAACGCTTTCATCGACAAAACCAATTCAACCGGCAACGGAAGAAGAGAATCATATGAGAGTAAGCCGATACCGCGCATGACAAATACCCTGATCGCACCGGGAAAACTTTCTCCGGCCGAAGTGCTCGGTTCAGTTTCAAGCGGCTTGTTCGTAAAAAAAATGGGCGGAGGGCAGGTAAATACCGTAACAGGAGATTTTGTATTCGAAGTCCAGGAGGGGTACATGATCGAGAACGGCAGCGCGGCTGATCCTGTAAAGGGGGCCACCCTGACCGGAAATGGACCCTCAGTCTTACTGTCAATAGATATGGTTGCCTCGGATCTGGGCTTTTCCATCGGCACCTGCGGCAAAGACTCCCAAGGGGTACCGGTATCAGATGCAATGCCGACATTGAGGATACCTGAAATGGTAGTAGGAGGAGAAGTGAAGGCAAGGTAGAGGTAAAGGTAAAGGTAAAGAGTAATACCAGGCCAAGTAAACAATAAATCTCTACCTCTACCTTACCTCTACCTCTCCTCTCCTCTCCTTTACCTTTACCTTTACCTCTACCTTGCCTTTGTTGTGGTAAATATTACACAACATCGCAATTTATCAACACTCTCTGTGAAGCTTGCCGTTGTTTTATATTACTTTATTTTATGGCACGCTATTTGCTGGAGTATTAAACTTGATGAGATTACAAAGGACCATAAAGAACGAGACCACCTTTCAAGGTATCGGACTTCATACAGGCAGATATTCTAAAGTACGGCTGAAGCCCGCTTCACGGGATACAGGCGTCGTCTTTTACAGAACTGACAAAGGGACAATAATAAGGGCCAATATTGCCTCCGTAATCGACAGCTCGTTTGCAACAACAATAGGCTATGAAGGCGCAAAAATAAAAACCGTAGAACATCTCCTCGCAGCAGCCGCAGGGCTCGGAATTGATAATCTTCTGATCGAGGTAGACGGTCCTGAAATTCCCATTCTTGATGGGAGTTCCACAGAGCTTACCGGGCTTATACTTGAGGCAGGCATTGCGAAGCAGGGCAAGAAAAGGTCATATATAAAGATCACCAGGCCGATTGTTTATGAAGATTCTCACTCTCATATAATGGCTCTTCCATTTGACGGCGCCCGTATAACATACTCTATAAACTTCAATCATCATGTTGTGGGCCATCAGGAACTTACATTCGACCTTACCGAAGAGAGCTTCGTTAAAGAGATTGCCCCTGCAAGGACTTTCGGCTTCTTGAGGGATATGGAAGCTCTCAGGGCCAATGGACTTGCAAAAGGCGGGTCGCTCGACAATGCAGTAGTAGTGGGAGATGATGGGATCCTGAATTCATCAGGGCTCAGGTTTACCGATGAGTTTGTACGGCATAAAATACTTGATGCTATTGGAGATATTTCGCTTTTAGGGTTCCCTGTCCAGGGACATCTGCTGCTGGAAAAAGCCGGCCATACCGCCAATCTGAGATTCCTGAAGAAGCTTCTTGCCTCGTCGGATTGCTTCAGTTTGATTTCTGATGTTGACCATTCAAGCCAACAAGTTTTAAACTACAGATAAGAAAAAAGAGGGAATACCCGATTTTCAGTGACTCTCCCATGAAAGAAAATCATCCGGGTATTCCCCAATTTTTTCCAAATACCGAAAAAACTATTGTTATTTCTTTTTTGCAGTCTTCTTCGCTGTTGTCTTTGCAGCTGCTTTTTTTGCAGGAGCCTTTTTTGTTGCGGCCATTTTATTCACCCCCTTTCAGTCCCGGAAAGTGTGTCGCAAAGCATCTTGCCGGGTCTCCTTTGTTTTTAAACCCTTCCTAACAGAGTAATTCTCTTCTCCGAAAGCATGCGCTTTAAGCTGATATCTTTCTTCTTCCGAACCTTGTAATCAGATTCCTCAATAACAGAGCAGTTAATTTGTTTGCCGAATTTCTTCTCAATGTCCTTTAATCCAAACCATAGTGAAGGTGTGGACGGACCAATAACAACCAAATCCACTGTCGGGGCATCTTCTCCCTCGGCGTACGCTCCATAAATAAACGCGATAGTCACATTATTGGCCCTCAAAAGGCTTTTCAGCGCTCCGGGGAGTCCAAGGGATTTCGCGATAAGATTTTTCAGCTCGGAGTAAAGAGGGGAGTTATTATTGGCCTGGAAATATTTCAGGTTCGCGACTTTCTCGCTGAACACGATTCCCATTTCTTCCAGTTTGTCCAGCTCTCTTTTTACTCCAGACGGGTTCTTCCTCAAAAGTTTTGCGATTTCGCGGACGTAAAATCTTTCGTCCGGGCTATTCAATAATAGCGCCAGCACGTCAGCCCGAATCGAAGATGAAAATAGACTCTTAAGCATCTTTAACCCCCAGTGTTATAAATATAAACGATGATGTATTTTTTGTCAACAAAAAAATTACATTTTAAAACGATAGTTGTGTTTTATAGAACATTCCATTTTATAGAACGTTCGTTCCTTAATTCAAATCTTCTGTTCCGGAGAGTGAATATCGACCAATCCCTTGCGCAGCACGGTCAGTTCCGGGCCTGTGGCATCGACAATGGTCGACGGCAGAATACTCTCTAATTCGCCTCCATCTAAGATGAGATCAAGAGTATCATTAAAATAAGTCACCACCATCTGTATGTTTTTCCCCGGGGGCATGCCTGAAATATTGGCGCTCGTTGCTGTAACCGGAAAGCCCGAAGCCCTTGCAAGGCTGAGGGCAAACGATTCACCAGGCATTCTCACCGCCACCTTATTTTCCGCCACGATAAAATCTGACAGACCGCTGCGCGCCTTAAACAGCAGTGTGAGCGGACCCGGCCAGAATCTGCTGATCAGCGCGCCTGCTTTATCAGAAACGCACTCCGTCAGCATTGCAAGCTGCTGAATATCGCCGATGATGACCGGCAGCGCCATCTTTCGCGGGCGTTTTTTAATATCGTACAGCCTTTGCAGGGCAGGCTCGATATCATACTTTGCTCCGAGTCCGTAAAAGGTTTCCGTAGGATAGGCGATTACGCCGCCCTGCCGGAGTATACGCACTGCATCGGCCAAGGCAGATCCAATATTACCAGGAGAGAATCTTATCAGCGTAACGGTTCCCCTTGAATGCAGGCAATGATTTTATAACAGATACGGCGCATGGAAATAGAATATCACAAATGCAAACTCTTGACGACTGAATCAGTTTTTTATCCAATGCTGTGTTATAATCCCATGAACAAAATGATACCAATTCTGGGATTACTAATCGTCTTTTTTGCCGTGCTCCTCGGGTACAAGCTGGAGAACGGCAATGTGTTCCTCCTCATGCAGCTTCCCGAAATTATAGTTATAGTCGGCGCAGCAGTAGGCGGCTTTATAGCATCAGCCCCGTTGCGCGTCATCAAATCTGTAGTCAAGGCATTAACAAAAATCATTGCCGGCAAAGCTTACAAAAAAACCGATTACCTGGAATGTTTAAGTCTGCTTGGAGACCTTTTTAATGTCGCAAAGAAAAATGGCCTTATCGCCCTCGAGCAGGACCTTCTCGCACCGAACGAAAGCAATATCTTCAACAAATACCCCGGAATGCTGAAGAAACACTATGTCATGTTGTTTATCATCGACACTTTTAAAATACTGCTGTCCAGCAACATCTCTCCGTTCGATATGGAACAACTCCTGGATACCGAGCTGGAAATGCACCATGAATGCGGGGTTGTACCTTCAAGGAGCGTCAGCAGTTTGGCCGACTCGCTGCCGGGATTGGGCATAGTTGCCGCAGTGCTCGGCGTTATTGTGACCATGGGGAAGATGAATGAGACTCCGGATGTAATTGGCCGCAGCATTGCCGTGGCACTTATAGGCACTTTATTGGGCGTACTGTTGAGCTACGGATTCGTCGGGCCTCTGTCCCGTCATCTTGAGCATATAGCCGATGATGAAAGGGAATTTCTGAACGTGGTAAAAATAGCGATTACCGCGTTTGTGTCGGGGATGCTGCCGCAGGTGGCAATCGAATTCGGCAGGAGGGTCATCCCGGAGGAACTACGGCCGACCTTTGAAGAACTGGAAATCACTTTCGATGCAATCAAAAAGCCAGCCGCTAATTAAGATTATCAAGAGGTCCCGCAAGATCTTCTCCCATCATGAGGGCGGAGTATGGAAAATAGCCTATGCGGACTTCATAACATCGATGATGATCTTCTTCCTGAGCATGTGGCTGTTGTCATTGGTGAGCAACTCCGGCAAATCCGTATTTTCGGAATATTTCAAGACGGCAACTCCACTTGAGGCAAGCGGAAATTCAATGGTAAAACTTCAGTTCATGTTCGAGCGTCAAATGAAGCAGCGCAAAGACGAGATCAAGAAGATAATTGAACAAAAAACCGCGTCGCTGTCAGACAACCTGCAAGTGGAAGTTTTGGATAACGGTGTGAGAGTTCAGATAATGGACAGTAAGGAAAACAGCCTCTTTGAGTCCGGCAGCGCCAGACCGACCGAAACGGCCCTCAAATTATTTAAAGCTGTTGCAGACAGCATCAGGGACCTGCCGAACAAAATCACTATAGAAGGACACACTGATTCCGTTCCTTATCATAAGGGGGAAGTTACCAACTGGGAGCTTTCCACTATGCGTGCCTCGGCAGCAAGAATAGAACTCGAAAAGAACAATATCACCGCATTTAAGATCGACAAAATTGTGGGCTATGCCGATACAAGGCCGCTTATAAAAGACAACCCTGCTGACAGGCGAAACCGCAGGATCAGCATCTTCATTCCATTTGAGCACATTAAAATGGATTAGCATCTCCCTCCCCTTTACAAAGGGAGACTCAAAGTTAATGAAAAACGAACAATTAAATAACGATTTCATCATTTCCCTGACCAACGCTGACGTCAAGATTCAGGGCCACACGCTTTTGTCCGGCATCACCTGGCAGCTCAGGCGGGGCGAGCACTGGGCGCTCATCGGGGGCAACGGCGCGGGAAAATCCACGCTTCTCAGGCTTATCAGGGGTGAACTATGGCTGGACCCGGGGAGCCACGGTAAGCGATTATACAAATTTCATGGCACTGCCCAGGAAAGCCCTATAGGAATAAAAAAACACATAGCGCTCGTTTCCGCTGAACTGCATGATGCCTACCACCGCCACAAATGGAACATGAGCGGGCGTGAGGTGGTATATACCGGTTTTTTTGACAGTGCATGGCTGCATCAGGAGCCGACGGAGGAACAGAAAACCACAGCAGAAAAATTGCTCTGCAAACTGAAACTGGACCATCTCGGGAGCAAGTATTTTCTCGAAATGTCACAGGGCGAAGCGAGGAAGATCCTGATCGCGCGGGCCGTGGTTGCGCGACCTTCCGTACTTGCGCTTGACGAACCCTGCAACGGCCTTGACTTCTCTTCCAGGAGAAAGCTGCTGCATATGATTGAAGAAATAGCTGCCGCCGGCACTCCAATACTCCTTGCAACGCACCGCGTCGAAGAACTTATTCCATCCATCACCCATGTCCTCATACTGGACCACGGGAAAATAACTGAACAGGGCGAAAAAGACTCTGTTCTTGCCGGGGACAGCCCGCGCTATGCTTTGGAGCATGACATGACTGAACTTCCGCAGCCCTCGGGCTACGTGAACAGAAGGGGAAGCGTCTTAATTAAAATAAGGCATGCCGACGTCTTCATAAAGCAAAAAGAAATATCGCACACGATATTTCCTGGACCATGCACAAGAAAGAGCATTGGGTAATGATCGGCAGAAACGGGGCGGGCAAGTCTACTCTGCTCAAACTGATAGCGGGCGATATTTACCCTGCCCTTGGAGGAGAAGTGCAGCGGTTTGGCAGTAAGGACACCGGGTAGCATCTGGATGTGCGAAAAAGGATTGGGATGGTTTCTCCTGAGTTGCAGCGCGATTACGCTTACGAGATCAAAGGAATCGACGCGGTCGTGTCCGGCTTTTTCTCCAGCGTCGGCTTGTATTCTGCAACAACGTCCAGCCAGAGAGAGGCAGCGCAATATTGGATAGATTTTTTTCAGTTGCAGCATCTCGGTGAAAAGTTATTATCGCAAATGTCATATGGCGAACAAAGAAAAATCCTTATTGCGCGGGCTATGGTCAATAGCCCTGACATGCTCATTGTGGACGAGCCGTGTACAGGTCTGGATAGTGCTGCGCACGCCGGTTTCCTTTCCTTCCTTGGACAGGCTGCACTCTCAGGAGTGTCCCTCATTATGGCGACCTATCATATTGATGAAATAGTTTCCATAATTACCCATATAATGGTTGTGGACAAAGGAAGAATTATTGCGCAGGGAAAAGGGAAGATATAATGAAGTCGCATCAGGAACTGTTACTCCCGTCGTAATCAGCGTAAGTAAGTACTGGAGGGAGCCATGAAGATCACTTATGACCCTGAAGTTGATGTTATGCGCATCATTTTCAGCAGTACTCCGATTGAGGAGAGTGACGAGGAAAAGCCCGGCGTAATTCTTGATTTTGATAAAGATGGAAACGTTGTGGGGATGGAAATACTGGACGCATCGCGGCGAATGGAGAACCCTAGAACGGTCGAATATGCAGTAGCAGGTTGATTGCCGCGCCTGTAAAATCGCAATCACATCGGTGCGGTAGGAGCAATGGAGTATATATTTTCCGCCTTACACCTGACTATACGCATCTGGGACCAGTTGCCGAAAACGTTGATTGCCAAAAATAACTGCCACACAAGAATCCGTCCTGATCTTTTTGAATACGGCATTCCCCTTGACAAATATCCGTTCGGCAGATAAAGTAGTTGTATATACAACATTATTGCAGACATGGACGAAAAACAGACATTTAAATTTATCGAAACCATAGGCCGTGAATGCCTTGCTGTCCGTATACGCCAACTTAATCGGGTAATCACCGGCATATATGACAGGGCCATGCAGCCCCATGGGATCAAAGTCAATCAGGCAAGTATCCTGATTGTGGTCTCTCTCGCAGAGAAACCCACTCCCGGATATATATGCCGAAAGTTCCGGATGGAGAAATCAACTGTCAGCCGTAATATCGAACGCATGAGGAAGCAGGGCTGGATAGAAGTCGGCAAAGGAGAGGCAGGTCTTTCCCAAGTCCTCACGATTACAACGAAAGGGAAAAAAAAGTTGACCGATATTTACCCTAAATGGGAGAAGGCACAAAAAGAGGTATCCGGATTTCTGGGCGAAGATGGAGTGAAGGCTATCCACATGCTGACGGAGCGCATATCAGAACAAAATAGGAGACAGAAGTAAGGCTTTTTTTTGAACTATAAGTTGCATATACAACAAAAGGAGGGTTCATGCAAAATCTGAAGGATCACCCGGCAGTAAAGCGCTACTATGAAAAGAAGGTAGAAAGTAAAAGTGACAATGTCGCAGCCATTCTCGGTCATAAAGACATCAGACGGTTCTGTCTTGAATCCGGCGCTGACGACACAGGTTTTGTGGAGATTGGCAGACCTGAACTTGACAACCAGAGATACGACATCATGAAGCTGTTTCCGTGGACAAAAACAATGGTAAGTCTTGTCGGACGAATCAGCCGTGAAAACCTGAGAAGCCCGGCCCGGTCTATCGCAAGTCTTGAACTGCATAAGGTTGGTGAAAAACTCGAAGACGCGGCTCATAGATTGACGGTTTATCTGGAACGCATAGGGGTGAGGGCCGTAGCTCCGGCAGCAGGGTTCCCAATGGAAACGGAGCGATGGCCCGGGAAGATGTTTGTCGTTTCTCACAAGCCTGTCGCAGTGGCTGCCGGGCTCGGGCAGATGGGGCTGCATCGCAATGTCATTCATCCTGTCTACGGCAGTTTTGTATGCCTCAACACTGTACTGATCGAAGCAGAAATGGATGAATACAGCACACCGCTGGATTACAATCCCTGCCTTGGATGCAGACTCTGTTCAGCCGCATGTCCCACTGGCGCAATCGGGCCGGACGGCTATTATAACCCTGCAAACTGCATGACACACACCTACCGGGAGATGATCGGCGGGTTTACAGACTGGGTGGAAAACATAGCAAACAGCAAAAACTCGTTTGATTATAGAAGCAGGGTTACCGATGCCGAGACTGTATCAATGTGGCAGAGTCTGGCGTATGGGCCGTGTTACAAATCTGTCTATTGTATGGCGGTATGCCCTGCCGGAGAGGATGTTATGCATGAGTTTCTAACCGACAGGGACAAATATATAAAAGACGTAGTAAAACCGCTGCAGGAAAAGAAAGAGACGGTCTATGTCCTGCCGGGTTCCGATGCCGAAAGCCATGTGCTCCGCACGTTCCCCCATAAGAAAATAAAGCGCGTCAGAAACGGCGTCAGGCCGCCTTCGATCAAGGCCTTCCTCGGCGCAATACAAATCGCCTTTCAACGTCACAAGTCGGAAGGGCTGAATGCTACGTATCATTTCACCTTTACAGGAGACGAGCATGAATCGGTAACAGTCATTATTACCAACAAAACTATAACTGTGAAAAAAGGGCACGAAGGCATTGCTGATATTCACATAAAGGCAGACAGCAAGGCCTGGCTGAGAGTGCTGCACAAAGACAGTGCTATGCTGAAAGAAATTGTTTTCAGGAAGATACGGGTCATGGGACCAATAAGGCTGTTAAAAGCGTTTGGGAACTGTTTCGCATAGAAAAATGAGGCATGACATATAATCTTACAATTATTTGTGATAGTATTAAAAATTGGTTTTACGCTAAACAAATTGCTTGTTAGGCGTGCTTCGAGAATTCCAAAAAAGAAAGGATGCCAAAATGAAATTCCTCGTCGAGCTTGATCATCCCAAGACAGGCCAGCCGTTTACTGAAGACGCCGCTCGCGCCTTCATCGAAGGCATTATCTTCCCGACGCTATCCAGGGCCGAACAGCTTGCTCAACAAGGCCGCATCGTGGCAGGCGGACCAGTAGCCGGACGCGTCGCGCTTCGCTTCATCGCGGAAGTCGAGACAATCCAGCAGCTAGACCAGCTTGTTTCCAGCCTTCCCTTGTGGACAGTCGCTGACACGAGAGTGACACCGCTTATCGATTTCAGTGACCGGCGTGCTCACATCCAGACGCTTCTTGAACGCCTGAAGAAACCATGACTCTTAACCGGAAGCCGCGCCGCTAAGAACACCTGATAACAAACACTCTTGCCTCTTGATTAAATCCGCGGATTACTGGTAGAAATATATGAAGTTGGCAGAGGCACAAATTAAGATAGTGGGCCGGCAGCAAAGGAAAATGGGATGTATCCTTATTTTCCAGAGTACGGCGGTGAAAGCCTGTTACTGTCTGTTCAGGTCCATTGTACGCCGCCGCTGAAATTTATCATTATGCATAAAATAAATATTCAACACATGCAAGTAATTTGAGGGATAAACAATGCTAATGAGAGATAAAGGGAGAAGGTTGCCTAAAAGCGTTGATGTTCGGTCTTATAACAGGCCGATGAAAGTCGCTTTTCTTGTTCCTGCAGATGAAAGTGATCATAATAATTGGATTCTTGATGCTATATTTTATGAAGCATACAGTCGCTGGGGTGGTGCCAGATCATTGATCATCGCATATCGCGACGGGAAACCTCTCAATAACCACTATGAGAACTGGCTTTCATGTCTTGATCCTGATGTTATTTATTCATACGTTGAATTAAGCACTGATTCAATTTCCAGACTAAATCGATTATCTTTGCCCATTGCGTTTCTTCGACATGACCTTGATAAAATTAATACGTGGCGGGATTATATCCCACATTGGTCAACTTTTATAACACCCGTGCCGGCCATATCAACGCTGACGAGTCCTTATGGCAATTATCCCGGCTGGTCTCAAACCCCAACACCTCAAATCTACATTACACAGCACCCCGAAAATTGTGATTCACGATTTCTGCCAGACAATTTTGCAGTACGTCTATCTACGAGTTCCTCTACATTTTCGCATCATGGCGTGTACGAAACGATTTGCTATACTCCGACAGAGGTTCCCAAAAACTATATAGTTGGAACTTATAGATGCTCTTCATTGGCTGAACTAGTAAACAAATTGGCAAAAAAGGAAGTGAGATCTTTTTCAAGGCTTTCTTCGATCCATTCAGAGGGAATATTTTTACCGAATGATCGTGAATGGAGCTATTTCTTCCACATCATCATTGGCGAATCAGTATTAGACCGCATTAATTTCTGGAATATACGTCATTTCTCATCAGGATGGTCACCTAATGTAACTCCATCGTCATTGATACTTTCTCCATCATTAATCGAAGATGAACAATTTTGCAAAGCAATTGGATCTTATCTGAATAATCATAATTACTTTGGAACAAGTAACGGTCCCCCTATCGTACATGTGACCAGCTACAGTTTAGATAGAAATACTTGCGCTGCACTCATGAAAAAGCTTCAGGGAGATAGAAACACGTGGAATCTTTTATCCATATCGCATAATTTTTCTGAGATAGCATTACCAAAGCGTGATAAGTATGAGCATTATCGTCCTGCCGCTGGCGTACCTGTGCCATCTTTTAAGTTGAATGACTCTGAAAATGTATTTGCAGCCAAAGGGCCTGACCATTTTAAGTACTTACCCCCTAATTTTCTGCATGCTAAAAACGGACAATGGCTCGTTGACCTAGAAATTGAGAGGCATAATGACACATCAGACGTTGTTAATGTATATACCGACTGGAAGCTGCCGAGACGTTTAGAAGTGCTTAGAGCCTTTACTAATAATATAGGTAAGATAAACAGGGAGGGAAATTTGTCTTTAATTCCCGCATCGGACCACGATGCTCCGATATTTCACGAGCACGACGTGAACTACACAATACAGCTCCGCTTACCTGAAGACGAAACGGTATTTCGCTCGCTGGTCTTAAGCAGCAACAGGAAAGATTACTATGATTTCCGGCAATGCTTAAATAGAAATAAATATTACGATATTCGACTCTCAGATAAAGGCCAAAATCATCGCGGAGTTGTTTCAAAATTTCACAATACATTAGAAGCAGCTAGTGTAGTGTTTCATAAGTAATTGGCATAAGTATTGCTTTCATTTCGGGTAATCCTA
Source organism: Nitrospirota bacterium (assembly GCA_963830245.1). Lineage (GTDB taxonomy): Bacteria > Nitrospirota > Thermodesulfovibrionia > Thermodesulfovibrionales > Dissulfurispiraceae > JADFXI01. The sequence goes on along the minus strand of CAWHNC010000091.1, from coordinate 12,135 downwards.
TAGGATAAGGAAGGTGCCCGATGAAAACTGGTAGACCCAAAGAGCCTATTGTATTGACAGACGAGGAAAGAGAACAATTGGAAGCGATTGAACGGTCCCGCTCTATGCCGGCAGGAATTGTGCGCAGAGCAAAGATAATCTTGTATTCCGCTGATGGAATCCCCAATGCTGACATTGCGGAGCGTCTTGATGTAAGCCCTTATACGGTGGGCACTTGGAGAAAACGTTATTTGGCCGACCGCATTGAAGGACTTCACGACGAGTTGCGTTCTGGAAGACCTCGCTCTCTGAGCGATGAGGAAGTGGCGGAATTGATTAATAAGGCTCTTCAGACAAAGCCTTCCAATGCGACACACTGGAGTGTGCGCAGTTTTGCCAGAGAGGCAAAGGTCACAACTTCGATGGCCTTTCGTCTTTTTAAAATATTCGCTCTTCAGCCTCACAGGACCGAGTCTTTTAAGCTTTCCACTGATCCGTTCTTTGTCGAAAAAGTGCGGGACATTGTGGGACTGTACCTGAATCCTCCGGACAGTGCTCTTGTTCTGGCTGTCGATGAGAAAAGTCAGATACAAGCTCTTGACCGGACTCAGCCGGTGTTGCCGATGGGATTGGGCTATGTAGAAGGGATTACGCACGATTATGTTCGTCATGGTACGACAACTTTGTTTGCAGCACTGGATGTTGCCTCGGGCAATGTCATTACACAGTGCAAACCTCGTCATCGGCATCAGGAGTTTCTGTCTTTTATGAGGCATATTGATGCCAATGTCCCCAGCGATTTGGATGTCCATTTGATCATCGATAACTATGCTACTCATAAGCATGCAAAAGTCCGTACATGGCTTGCCTCACATTCCCGCTACCATATGCACTATACTCCCACTTATGCTTCCTGGCTCAACCAGGTGGAGCGGTGGTTTGCTCTCATTACTCAGCAAGCAATACGCCGCAGCTCTGTTAGAAGCGTCAAGGAATTGATTCGTAATATTGAGAAGTTCGTAGACCATTACAATGAAAAAGCAACTCCTTTTATGTGGACAGCTACTGCCGATTCCATATTCACCAAGCTAAAAAGACTTATGTTAGTTATTAATGAAACAGTACACTAGTATCCTGACCAATAAATATTGGCGAACAATTATCCGTCAATGCATGAAAAACCCAGAGAAGTATTACTCACTTGGTCAACTGGAAGGACATTTCCAAAACCTTGATAGACCTGAACTTGAGCGACTCAGAACGAATCTCCATTTTGATAATATAAACAAAGTCATCCCCTACCTAAAACACAATCTTAAAGACGTAATTGATCTGCTTGTTCACATAGGGATTATGCAACAAATTCATGACTGGAGGTGCTCATATTGTGGTTGTCATAATAAAAGAGGGCTTGGCACACTAAGAATAAAAAATTATTGTGATATCTGTGAGAGGGAATACAACTGCCCTATTGACTTTGAATGGAGTTATTCCCCATCCAGATTTGTTGTTGATACATTAGCCGTAAGAAATGGGCTTACAGTGTTGTGGACGATTTCCCATTTAATTGGTAATTCAATATATCTTCCAGAGGTAGACTTGATAAAGTCTCCTAATGGCTATAGCAATAAAAATGAACTCGATATTCTAGCCATTATCGACGGAAGATATTGCGCAGGGGAGGTCAAGCTCAGTGTCAGTACATTTATTAATGACCAACGTGAAATCGATCTCTTTATTGAAGAGATTAATCTGCTCTGCCCCGACATCGCCGTTTTAGCTTTTGAGGTTTATAAACACGATAATATCTCAGAAAATATTGAAGAATTAAAGATCCGTTTGACCCAGGTTTTGCAGACAATTAAAAATAATATACCTGACTGCATAGAACTAAGACACATTGTCGCTGAGGATATACCAGAATTCAATAATTTCCCTGATGAATTAGGTCCCTGGGGCGATAGAACGATTGATTTCATTGACAAAATCAACAAATGAACTATAACCTGTTAATCGGCATTGAAATATGACCCGGGATCGGCGTCCAATGGTGACCCATGCCAACATCAACTAGTTGCTTCAATAACAGCGGGGTGGTGTAATGAATGGCTGGTCATGGTTGAATGTCGATACGGCTGAAAAGTGGGTCAATTCAGCGCGCCGATCCACATAATGCCCCGGCTCGGCGTCAATGAACATGAGAAAGCTCTTTTTCAAGGGCATTTTTAACGAGTTGATTAAGTGTAACTCCCCTTATAATTGCAATAGTCGCGGCCTTAGAATGTAGTTCCGGGGACACCCTTACATTAAATGACCCCTTAAATGGTTTGTTTGGCTCTTTACCGTCCCTTTTGCAATCCTCTAAGTACTCGTCGATGGATTCATGGAATGCCTTTTTAAGCTCTTTAACGCTTGTGCCCTCAAAAGAGATTAAATCTCGTATGCCTTCTGCCTTTCCGTAAAACACTTCATCCTCATCGCTGTAATGAATAACAGCGGTATAGCCTTTATACTCCATCATTCCCCTTACTGTAGTCATTTTATCAATCCTTCCTTTCTCAGAGCTTCCTCTACGTGGTCCTGTTGGTACAGCTTCAAATAGGGACTCGGGTGCGGCTTGTGCATCTTAATTTCATGCCCTGAGCCTGTATTTAAAAAAGTCACTCTCGATCCCGCTGTTTTCCCTGCTCTTGCTTCATGATAACCGAAGGATGCCAGAAGCTTTTTTAATTCTTCATAGGTGAAATCTTTCGGTTTAGACAAGAACCGTGTCAAAAGTTTTTCTATTTTACTCATCGTTCCCTTTTTCTATATTATCAGATGTATCATAAGATTGCAACTAATATTAGTTACCGTTTACCCTGTTTTGGTAAGGGTCCCCATTTACTCTGGGTCCTGCTACCAATTCAGTATGCTGCTCACGTCGGAGACCGAATGTGCCGAGATTCATGTGTTTCTCAATATGGACATATCAACCTTGGCGCGTAAATACGAGTAGGGGTTTTTTTGAGCATAAATCAACCTAATTTGCCGAAAACCCAAAAGTTTCCGGAGTTGGCTTCTGAGCGGCCAGCCATGACATTATGACATTTGATGTCATTGCATTTAATTGAGATGCAATTATTTCTAATAGAAATCTTGATATAAAAATATTACCTCATAGATAACAATTCCTATGAGAAATGCTTCGGTGAGCAAAATCCTTGTTTTGTCTTTTAGCGCCTCGCCTCAACCTGGCAATTTCAGTGATACGATAAAGGTATGAAGATTGAACATTACTCTTTCGGTAAGATAATTATTGACGGGCAAGCCATACACCTCCGACGTCATCATTTATCCCGGGCGGGTATATGCCGCGTGGTGGCGAAAAGATGGCCACTACCTCCCAGGCTGTTGATCTACGCCTCTCAGCCTGCTAGGCGCGGCTTCGGGTAATTTTTTTTGACAAATTTCAGTTCTTCCTCTCTGGTTGCAAGCCGACCCATCAGCTTCTCGTCGACAATCTTCCGGAACATCTCTGAATATACCGGCCCCGGGGGGATACCTATTTTTTTCAGATCACCGCCTTTTGCAAGGGGCTTCACATCCCTGAGTTCCAGCAGAAACCGCGATATGGCCTTTTTGTTATCACTGTCCTCCGAAAGCGCCATGCTGAAAAGAATGGCCTCAATGTCACAGTCTTTCAGCGTATGGTATATAACTACCGGACTATCGGCTTTAAGCTTTTTTATAATGTTCTGGGCAATATTCAGCGTTTTTAGGATGTGATCCCGCGTCCTCAGGGGAACGTCGAGCCTCACAAGGGCCGATTCGCGGTCATCCTTATTCAGTTTGTAAAGCAGTGCTGCCAGATAAAGCAGCCCCTTCTCGTAGCTCTCCGCCAAAAAAAGCAGGTCAAACCATGAAATGGAATCATGCACAGCCTGGAGGAACTCTTCAAGCCCGGTGGAAAAAAACAGACTGTTATGGATGACCTTAAGCAGGCCATAATCGCTCAGCCGCTTCAGCGCCTTTATTGGGTCGGTCTCCCTGAAGGTAAGCATAAGCTCCTCAAAAAGCCTGGGCCCGGACAGTTTATCGAAAATGTTCATCCTAAGTGTCAGCTTTATAAGATTCTCTGTATGCTTTGTCAGTTTAAAACCGAAACGCTCCGAGAAACGTATCGCCCTGAAAGCCCTTGTGGGGTCCTCGACAAAACTGAGATTATGGAGCACCCTTATCAGCTTATCTTTCAAATCGCGCCGACCCCCGAAGAAATCGAGCAAGAGGCCGAAATTCTTTTGGTCCAGCTTTACTGCAAGAGTGTTGATAGTGAAATCCCGACGGTACAGGTCTTTTTTTATCGAAGATGTCTCCACATGCGGCAGAGCGGCGGGAGACTCGTAATATTCAGTCCGCGCTGTAGCGACATCAAGCCTCAGCTTGGGCAGTATCACCTGTGCGGTGCCGAACTTCTGGTGCACCCGGACCTTTGCGGCGGTTTTTTTGGCCATAGCCCTGGCTAAGGCAATGCCGTCTCCTTCTGCAACAATATCTATATCAGGGTTTTCCACGCCCCTCAGCATGTCGCGGACACAACCGCCCACAAGATAGACTCCGAAGCCAAGTTCATCGCCGACCTCCCCGGCCAGAACAAGCAGTTCATAAGTGTGCGCCGGCAATTTTTCTTTGAGAAGTCTTGCAATGCTCCTGCCAAATCCGCCGTATGCCTCACTGGTAGCCGTCTCTCTCGGCGACACCCTGCTTTTTCTCAAAAAATTCTCATAGAGCGACCTGAGTATATCAGTCCTCGTCACCGCCCCCACTATCCTGCCTTCAGACAGCACTGTTACAAACCTCTGGTTATTCTCGATCATGGCCTTTTCCACTTCAGGAATAGGCGTATCAGGTTCGGCGGTCAGGGAGTCGCTCGTGGCAAAGTCTCCGCACCTGTTCCTCCCGAGCCCGTGGAAGATCCCCTTCTCAATCACTTCTCTGGTTATAACCCCCATGAAATGTCCGTCTTTCACCACAGGGAGCGCATTGACCCCATAGCGCGTCATCATGCGCTCGACCTCGCTTATGCTGCTGTTCCACTGCGCAACAATCACAGGCACGGTCATCACATCACGCACCAATTTCAACGGGCGCACATGTTTGTGCAGCATGTCAGAGAGCTTCTCTTCCACAATCTCAAAAGGCACATCTTTTATGGTTGCCGATGCAGCAGTCGCATGACCGCCGCCGCCAAACTCCGCCATTATACGCGCCGCGTCGAGTTCAGGCGCCCTGCTCCGAGCCACCATTAAAATCTTATCAGCCATTCCAATAAGCAGTATGACAGCGTCTGCTTCTTCCATATTCATTATCTGATTCGCCAGGTGCGCCACATCGCCAAACCCCTCCATTGTGCCTTTCCCGATCTTGATCCTTACCCCTTGAATAACAACCTCATCAAGCGACTTTACAAGTTCATTCAAAAGCGAGAATTCTTCCCTGCTCATCTCCTCTTTAAGAAATTCGGAAACAATATTGAGGTTGGCGCCATGCCTGATAAGATACGCCACTGCAATAAGATCGCGGGGAGTAGTCGAGGCAAACATCAGCGAACCTGTTTCCTGATAGATCCCGAGGCACAGGATAGTTGCTTCAATGATACTCAAGGGTATCTTCTTCGCCTGGATCATCTCGGCAAGAACGGTTGAAACAGCGCCTGTGGTATCTATGACCTCAACCTTGCCCCTGATATCCTCTTTCGTAGCCGGGTGGTGATCATAAACATGCACCTCGACCCGGGCCGGGAAAGAAGTTCTTTAAAGGCGCCGATCCGGTCAGGATGCTTGGTATCAACGATAATCAACCGTCGGACCTGATCCAGTGAAATATCCTTAAGTTTTTTTATCTCCACCGGCTGAAAGGCGTCCATGAAGTCCCGCACTTTTTTCTCCATAGAGCCGGGGAAGACAATAACGGCGTCAGGATAAAGTTTTTTTACAGCTATCGCCGAGGCGAGCGAGTCGAAATCCGTGTTGATATGTGAGGTGATTACGTCCATTAAGCATAGGATACCATAGTTTGCGCCCAGGGATTCGCCTTATTGCCGCCGGAACCCGATAATAAAACCGGTCTCAGAATACCATCATGCAAGAACGCTATCTTACCAGTACATCCCTTATCTTTCTCGTCAATGTGTCAGGATTAAGCGGCTTTGAGATAAACTCAAAACCTTCTTCCAGTATTCCCATTCTCGACATTACATCGTCAGTATAGCCGCTCATAAATATTGCTTTTATATCAGGGTCGAGTTTCTTTATTTCTTCATATGCTTCCCTTCCGTTCTTTACAGGCATCATCACGTCAAGAAGGACAAGGGACACTGTTGCTTCGCTCTCCCTGAATTTGACTATCGCCTCCTCCCCGTTTTCAGCCTCTATTATCTTATAACCGCAGCCCTGCAGGAAAACCCTTATACTCTTCCTCACCTGCGGTTCGTCCTCGGCGATAATTATCGTCTCACCTTTCCCTTTGGGCAGGGTTTCAATCGGCTTCGATATTGCTTCTTCTTCTGTCTGTGCCAGGGGCAGATATATCCTGAATGTGGCGCCCTTTCCAACTTCGCTGTAAAACTTGATGTTGCCGTTATGCTGCTTGATTATTCCGTAGACCATGGAAAGCCCCAGACCTGTGCCCTTGCCCACTTCCTTTGTGGTGAAGAAGGGCTTAAAGATGTTCTCCCTTGTCTTGAGATCCATGCCCATACCTGTGTCCGATACAGTCAATACAGCATATTCTACCAGGGTTTCAAAAAGGTGAACTGCAGCATAATCCTTGTCAATATTAATCGCTTCGGTCTGTATTACCAGATATCCCCCTTCACGCATGGCATCACGAGCATTGGTTACAAGATTCATCAATACCTGCTCTATTTGAGATGCGTCGACCAGTACCGGAAGGCTTCTGTTAACAAGCATGGTTTTCAGGTCGATATCTTCTCCAATGATCCTCACAATCATTGCATGCATTCTCCTCGCTATGGCGTTGAGGTCCACATGCTTCAGACTTATAGTCTGTTTTCTGCTAAAAGCAAGGAGTCCGCGGGTGAGTTCTGCCGCGCGATTTGCCCCGAGAAGCACTTCCCCGATAAATTCCCTTGTTTTCTCATCATCTTTGACCCTCTTTTGCGCCATCGTCGCAAAGCCGATTATTGCCGTCAGTATGTTATTGAAGTCATGCGCTACCCCGCCGGCAAGAGTACCTATTGCCTCCATCTTCTGGGCCTGGCGGAGTTGCTCTTCGAGATGTTTCTGCTTAGTGATATCTCTGGCTATCGTAGAGGCCCCAATAATTTTCCCGGAATGATCGGATACAGGCGATATGGTGATGGATACGAAGATTCGATTGCCATCCTTTTTTATCCGCCTGGTTTCATAGTGCTTAACGGCTTCACCCTTCTTAACCTTTTCCAGCATCCCGGGTATTTCGTCGGTCATCTCAGGCGGAACAAGGAGCGATATGGATTTCCCAACAACCTCATCGGCTGAATAGCCGTATATTTTCTCTGCCCCGACATTCCAGCTAAGTATTATGCCGTTCAAGTCCTTGCTTATAATCGCATCCTCTGATGACTCCACAATAGAGCTAAACAGTCTCTGCGCATCCTCCATCTTCTTTGCCATAGTTATGTCCCAAAAAATCCCCAATATGCCGGTTGCCTTTCCGCTTTCATCCATAATTGGAGTTTTTACTGTATGCACCCAGAACTCCTCGCCGCCCTGCACGTATTTCTCCTCAATGTCTTCGGTCTTTCCATGTTCCATCAACCTCTGATCATCCGCCCTGTATTTATCAGCAAGTTCTTTTGGATAAAAATCATAATCAGTCCTTCCTGCTATTTCGGCAGGACTTATCTTTAACCCCGCGGCAAAGTTTGCATTGCAGAATACAAAGACCGAATCCCTGTCCTTATAGAAGATCTTCTGGGGAAGGGTTTCAAGGAGTATTCTGTATTTGCTCTCGCTTTTACAAAGCTCCCCCTCCGCCTGTTTGCGCACGGTAATGTCCTGGTGGCTGGCGCGCCGGCCCATGTAATTTCCTTTTTTATCGTACACCGGCAGGCAATTGTGGGCGATCCAGCGGACCTGTCCGCTTTTGGTCATTACGCGAAGTTCCAACTGTTCGCAAATGCCTTTATTCCGGATGTCATGGTTATGTTCTGCCCATATGGTCCGGTCATCGGGATGTATCATCGTTTCGAGCAACTCAGGCGACGCATGGAACTCTTCTTCTGTATAGCCGCTGAACTTTTCGCAGTTTTCGGACACATATATTATTTTGTTATCAGGGGCCCTCAAAAAAACAAAATCTGTCGAAAACTCCGTGACGGTCCTGTATAGCTCTTCACTCCGTTCCAATGCCGACCTCTTGTCAATCTCTGTCACCATCTTATTAAATGCCAGAGAAAGCTTTCCGATCTCATCTTTTGTTTTTATGTTCAGAAACCTGTCGTCCGCTGTTTTTTGCGGGAGCTCCTCAACGTGCCGGGTGAAAAGTTCAAGAGGTTTTATCAGGTAGTTTATGATGAAAGAAATAAGACAAAATACCGCAATGATGCCTGTAATGGCTGTTATTAAAAAATACCTTTCCGCTATCCGGATGGGACGATATGCTTCCGCTTGCGGATAGTCTGCAATCAGTATCCATTTTTTTGTTTTCAGTCTCTTGTAAGACGCAAGCATTTTGATCCCGTAAGAAGTTGCGTTTTCGTCCGTGCCTTCAAATCCCTCTATGGCCCTATCATAAAGTATGTTTAACCCTGGGGCCTGTTTTGTCAGGATCCTCTTCTTGTCAGGATGCATAATCAAGGTCCTGTCTTCGGTTGTCATAATCAGGTGACCTTTCTCCCCTATTTTTACAGTGCTTAGCCTCCCCAGGAAGTTATCTCTCATAAGGTCGATGCTGCCGGCCAATATGCCTGTTATTTTGCCTTTGCTGTCAAAAAGCGGTACGGTGAAGGTGATAACCATAGGCTTATGAGGTTGTGTGGTCACATACGGATCGGAGATATAAGGTTTTTTTGTTTTAAAGGTATTTATTATGTACTCCCGGAAAGAGAGATCGAACCCCCTTCTGCCGGGTGCATATGGTGATTCAACAAATATTTTGCCTGCCGGCGTTAACAAAAAAACACGATTGTCGAATATTGAGTGCAAAGCCAACCTGTTGTCAAGAAATGCCTGAGCTTTTTCAGGATTTTGCATTATGTCCATCGGAGCACCGTTTGCAACCGAAATAAGCTCCTGTTGAGAGGTCAAAAGTTTACTGTCAATTTCATCTGCAAGAGTGGAGATCATTAGGAATTGCTGCTGAGCAATAGTTTCTTTAATCGATTTCTTGTAGTGTGAGAAGGCGAATAATGCAATCAGCGAGAATATCGCAATAAGGATCGTGACGATTAGTTTGAATTTAGCTTTTAATTTCATGAAAGAGCCCCAGTATCCCGCGCCCCTGCTTATGCTGAAGAAGGAGCAGCTGAGCCGGCATCCTCACGCATTTTCTTATTATACTCTTTTCCGTCATGCGCATTCTCAAGTTTATGATTGAATCCGGTTCAAACAACTGTTTCCCGATGTACCTCAAGAAGGCGGGAAATGGTCCCCCGGAAAAGGATTGCTTACTTAACCGGAATAAGTAAAATATAGAGACCGAGTCTATAAAATTCGCTGGGATAGCGAAAAAGGAGACAGAAAGCATGAAAAATATTTTCAAGTTATTGGTATTGGCCGCGGCAATTATAGGGTTAACAGCGTGCGGGACGCTTCAGCTTAACGAGCTCATTACCGGGACAAAATGCGCGACACGCGCGGAATGCATAAGGGACCTCGATCTGAACAATCCCGAACATCCCGATCTGGTGTTTCTTGTCGAACCTTATTTGATGACAATGGATGAAATGGGAGAGGTTCCCGCGGAAACTTCCACATACAATAGTCCGGTTCTTCACGCTGATGTGGAACTCTGCATCGCCAAGGCATTGAGGGAGGAACTCAGGAACTCCAAAATAGTTTTTGACGTTAGTGAAGCCGGCAATCAATATATCGACATCAAACCGACTCTGGCTCATCAACACGTGGTGTTCCCTCTCCAGGGTTATTTTCAAATAGATTATAAATTGAACGGAAATGCGTACACAGCGAGGACAGAAAGTAAAATGTACTGGAGTAAAACAGACGGCGTGGAAGAGGGATACCCATTGGCTTGCCGGATTGTAGCGGAACAGGTAAGACAAAGACTGTACAATGACAAATACAAAATACAGCATTAATATCCGCTTCTCAAAGGGGACGAAAATCCGTCCCCTTTGATTTTTTAAATTTTAGAATTTGACCTGCATGCCAAGCGATATCGCTTTAAGGTGCGTTCCGCTGAAAGTGTTCTCCATGCTGTCTGGAGCTGCTCCGTCATGGTCATCAACATAAATCCCATGACCGCTTGCGCCAAGGTCATAATGCGCTCCCCTGGCGTTCAGCATCTCGGTTGCTTCCAGATAGACATTGACATATTTGTCGAATATGTGTTTGACGCCGATCGAATACATGTTGGCCGAATTGTCGACAGTGCCGGAATTTACCGAGCCGTTAGCATTGGTCCACCACGGACTCCCGGGACTCTTTCCGGCATGCGCCCAGGCAATATTAAACAGGTCTGAGTTGGTGATTTTCTGCGTAGCAGCCACATAGAGGGCCACATCCCGGGTCCTCTCGTCAAATGCGCTTACTGCGCCCGGCCGCGCCGTTTTTTCGTAGATCACGTTGAAGGTTGTCCCGGTAAGGTCCAGATAGTATTGAACACCGGCCTTGGCTGCCCACTCGTCATGGACGCCCGTCACTACGTTATTGTTCCCTACCTGACCCTCGTCGTCAAGACGGTTTACACGGCTGTGCAATTCAGATGCCGCCACAAGGTAGAGAGGACCACTTGTATAACTGAGTGATGCGCTGTACGCATCTCCATAAGAACCGTCATGGCATCCATCAGGTCCCGGAGGGTTGCCGCCCTGACAATTCGGTTCCCCTCTGGCCTCAAGACTGTTGTCATCGCTGCGATTCTGTCCAGGGGAAAATAGCAGACCCAACTTAAACCCGCTGAGGTTTGGGGACTCATACCAGATCGCATGCGGCAGCCGGGTGTCAAACTCGGCGCGGTTGTCCCCGCCCGTGTTTCCCATAATCGCGTTGTAGTCACCCAGAGTGCGATCAAATGGGTCCATTTTCGCCGTTGATGTCTTGTAGGGAGCGTCGGTCTTGCCGATCTTCAGAAGTCCCCAGGGGCTTGCAAAGCCGATAAAGCTATTGCGGGCTCCCACGCCGCTCTTGATCTGTGGATCTCCAGTTTGGGGACTAGGCCCCGGAGTGTAGGAATATGCGACTTCTTCCTCTATCTGGAATATACCGCTTAAATTTTCGCCCCAAAGCGGATGGGCGCCGCGTATGCCGAAATAGGTATTGTTGGACGATATCTCACACATCGAACCCATCTTCCCTACGGCCCCGGTTTGATTTTTCAGTCCGTTGTTGACGTAGTCATATGACAAATCGGCCAGTCCATACATTGAAACCTCAAATCCCGCCACTCTCACGTGCAGCGGGTCTCCAAAAGAATAGCCGACCCACTTTTCCTCTGCCTTCTTCGCTGCGGGCTCAGCTTGCGGAGTTTTTACAACCTCGACTTGCTGTTTGTTTAATTGCGTTTTTAACGCGTTAATCTGTTGCTGCATCTGTTGTTGCATCTGTTGGAACTGTTTCTGCATCTTTTCGAGCTGGGACTTGAGGTCACTGTCGCCGGCAAATGCGACACCAACAACGGTGATAGTGAAAAGAAATGCAACTGCGGTCACCAATAGCATTTTACTCTTCATTGATTGTTCTCTCCTTTAATTTTTGTTGCCCTTGACGGAAATTCCATCATTCGCTCTTTTTTGGTGTGCTGGTCCTCCTCCCCTCCCCCAGTTTTAAGGCTTACATCCACATCATAGTCCTCACCTGGTACCTATACAAAAAAAGTCCTCTATCCCTGGAGGGATAGAGGACTGTCCTTATCGACTTGTGCCGGCTCCATATCTTCGATGCCTGACAACTTGTCCATCTTTATAGTCGCCCTTTTCAATACAAACTCTCACTC